>CACHWY010000001.1:0-17500 GCA_902583575.1 uncultured SAR86 cluster bacterium
AGAGTTATGAATGTAAATAGAAAGTTTCCAAATACAAGGTTAAGAAGGTTAAGAAGAAATTCAAATTTAATTGATTTAGTAGCAGAGACTAATTTAAGTTCTCAAGATCTAATTCAACCAATATTTATAAAAGAAAACTTCAATGGAATTGAATCAATTGAAAGTATGCCAGGGATTAATAGATTTGGTATCGATGAAGCATTAAAAGAAATAGAAGAAATTATTGAATCTGGTATAAATACTATCGCAGTCTTTCCTGTAGTTGAGTCAGATAAGAAAGATAGCAAAGGCAGCGAAGCAACTAAAGAAGATAATTTTATATCTTCAGCTATAAAAATTATAAAGAAGAATTTTCCTGAGATTATATTAATAGCAGATGTGGCATTAGATCCTTACACCGATCATGGCCATGATGGGATTATTATTAATGATGAAATTGATAATGATGCAACCATTAAAGTTCTCATAGAGCAATCTTTAATATTAGCTGCAGCTGGCGCAGATATTATTGCTCCTTCGGATATGATGGATGGGAGAATTGGATCAATCAGACAATCTCTAGAAGATGCAAACTTTAAGAATACAATTTTATTATCATATGCCGCTAAGTATAACTCTAAGTTTTATGGACCTTTTAGAGATGCAGTAAATTCAGCTTCCAACCTTGGTAAAGCATCCAAATCTTCTTATCAAATGCCTATATATAATAAAGATGAAGCTATTCATGAAGTAGCTATAGATATTAATGAAGGAGCTGATATTGTTATGGTTAAACCAGCAATGCCTTATCTCGACATTATTCATCTTATTAAAGAGAAATTTAAAATACCCACTTTTGCATATCAGGTAAGCGGAGAATACAGTATGTTAAAACTAGCTATTAAAGAAGGATGGCTTGATCAAAAGGTTATGCTAGAATCATTGATTAGTATTAAAAGAGCAGGAGCGGATGCCATTCTTACATATGCTGCAAAAGAAATATCAAAGGAGATGCAAATTAAATGAGTAATGTTATTGAAGTTCAAAATAAAGAAGATTTTACAAATGAAGTTTTAAATTCAGAATCTCCGGTTTTAGTAGATTTTTGGGCAGAATGGTGCGGGCCATGTAAACAACTTGCTCCACTTGTAGAAGAAGCAGCTGAAGAGTTTAAAGATAAAATCAAAGTCTGCAAAATGGATGTCGATGCTAATAGAGAAGTGGCAAGCGCATTTGGAATAAGATCAATTCCAACTCTAATGATTTTTACAAATGGAGAACTCTCAGGTACAGAGATAGGAGCCTTAACAAAACAACAACTTGATGAATTTATAAGATCAAAAACGTAAATTTTTTGTACATATAACTTTGCATATTAAATAAAAAGAGTTATTATTTTTATATCCAGATTTAAAAACCAACCAATTTCAACCTTTTCAACATAAAAATATTGGAATAATTATTAAATGAATCTTACTGAAATTAAAGATAAACCTATCAGCGAGCTAGTTGAGATCGCAACTGATTTAGGTTTAGAAGATCTTGGTCGACTTAAGAAACAAGAAATTATATTCAGAATCTTTAAGCATAAAGCTTCTGAGGGTATTGATATCTATGGAGGCGGAGTTTTAGAAATTCTTAATGATGGCTTTGGATTCTTGAGATCACCTCAGGGTTCTTATTGTGCTGGGGAAGATGATATATATGTATCACCAAGTCAAATTAGAAAATTTAATCTTAGAAAAGGTGATTCAGTTGAAGGAAAGATAAGAACACCTAAAGACAAAGAAAGATATTTTGCTCTTACTCAAGTAGATACTATAAATGGGGAAGAGCCATCTAAAACAAAAAATAAGATCCTTTTTGAAAATTTAACACCGCTTTTTCCAAATGATAGGCTTATGCTTGAACAAGGCAGTGGCTCAAATGAGGATTTATCTTCAAGAATAATTGATTTGATTGCTCCAATAGGAAAAGGTCAAAGGGGTTTAATAGTCTCACCTCCAAAAGCAGGAAAAACTTTAATGTTACAAAGTATTGCTCATTCAATTAAGAGCAATAATCCAGAAGTTGAGCTAATTGTTTTACTTATTGATGAGAGGCCTGAGGAAGTTACCGATATGTCAAGAACTGTTAAAGGCGAAGTGGTTGCGAGTACTTTTGATGAACCACCAACTCGTCATGTTCAAGTCGCAAATATGGTAATAGAGAAAGCCAAAAGATTAGTTGAGCATAAGAAAGATGTTGTTATTTTATTAGATTCGATCACTCGTCTAGGTAGAGCATATAACTCAGTTCAGCCAGCATCAGGAAAAATTTTAAGTGGTGGTGTGGACTCAAATGCGCTTGAAAGACCAAAAAGATTTTTTGGGGCTGCAAGAAACTTAGAGGAGGGCGGAAGCTTAACGATTATAGCTACCGCTCTAGTTGAGACAGGCTCAAAAATGGATGAAGTTATTTATGAGGAATTTAAAGGAACGGGTAACATGGAAATCCATCTTGAAAGGAAGATTGCCGAAAAAAGAATTTATCCTGCTATAAATATAAGAAGGTCAGGTACTCGAAGAGAAGATCTCCTAACAACTGAAGATGAGCTTCAAAGAATGTGGGTCCTTAGAAAAATTCTTGATGAAATGGAAGACGCACAAGCAATTCAATTCTTAATAGATAGAATTAAAACCCACAAGACCAACGATGAGTTCTTTAGCTCAATGAAGAACGGAAACGGAAAAAAATCTAAATCTAAATAAGTTTTTTAATTTGCTCTTCTAAATCATTTGAAAAATAGTCAATTAAATCAGAATTAAAACCTTTCTCTTTGATAAATTTGGAAATTCTTTGCGATATTGAGAGAAATTTCAAATTCATTTTTTTTGAATAAATCTCTTCAAAAAATATTTCAAAGGCATACGTGCTTGTAAAAATAATTGCGTCTACCTTATAAAATGCTTCCTTAATATCTTCATAGTTATCAAATTTTATTCTTTTATAACAAATTACCTCATCAACAATTTCATCAGCTACATTTAGATAATTAAATATTTCACTTAACCCTTCTTCACCTTTTACAATTAAATAATTACCATCATTTTTATTTTTAGATAAAAGTTTTTTTAATTCCTCAGAACCTGGAGAATTTGGACTTATAGATTTTATTTTTTTTTGTGCAAGATAATTTTGAGTTGATTTACCCATAGAGAAAACATTTTTATTCTTTATTAATTCATGCTCTTTAAAAAAGTCTACCGCAGCTATACTTTGGAAAATTATATTTGTATATTCTTTTGAAGGAAGTTCATATTCAATTCCTTTTGTTTTGAATAAAGGTATATTTTTAATAGATTTTTTAAAATCTTTATTCTTGTTACTACTTGAGCTTGTATCAATTATGTTCATCTAAAAGTCTTAGACCGTCCTGGCTCTTAATGTTTTCCCAAGCTTGATAATATGCAGTCTTGGGACGGTTTGTTTTGGTGTCATAAGTATACTTACCTGAAAAAGATATATATTCACTTTTTCCATATATCTCTCCATTTATACTTAATTTAAAATCGTCACCATAAGAAGCTAAACTCTCTATAGCTATTGCAGAATTGCAACCTGCACCAACAGCATTTAGGAGACTTCTTTCTTCTTCTATTCTTAAATTAGTTCCGTTATCATAATCATCCTCTATACATTTACTTTTGATATCTGATAACTCTCTTTTAGCAATCTCAAGATAGGTTCTGCTTTCATCAAATTCTACTGCCAACGTACCTTGCCCTGATGCTGTTATCCAATCCATTTCTTCATAATTCAATTCCTCAAGTAGACCAAGTCTATCAAGTCCTGCTTTTGCTAAAATTATGCAATCGTAGTCACCCCGATGCAGTTTTTCTAATCTGGTATCAATATTTCCAGACAAAGCAACAACATTAGAAGATTTTAAAAAATGCAATGCTTGTAGTTTTCTTCTCAAACTGCTTGTTCCAAGCCTCATTTTTGAATCAAATTTATCTTTACCTCTATATATCATTACATCTTTCGATGATTTACT
This sequence comes from uncultured SAR86 cluster bacterium, assembly GCA_902583575.1. Classification (GTDB taxonomy): domain Bacteria; phylum Pseudomonadota; class Gammaproteobacteria; order Magnimaribacterales; family D2472; genus SAR86A. The sequence goes on from CACHWY010000001.1 coordinate 4,019, forward strand.
AGATAAATAATATCTTGAAATACCAACAGGTGCTCTTGCGGGTGTATCCTTTGCTGAGTGTATAGCAATATCTGCTTGACAAGAATCTAAACATTCTTGAATGTCGGTTACAAAATGAGCTTTATCAAAAAGTGTTTCACCTCTAGCACTTTTTATATCTCCTTCGGTTTTAACTTTTACTATTTCATAATCAGATATTTCACACATAGAAACAAACTCTTCAACTTGAGCTAATGCTAACTTTGAGGACCTAGATGCTATTTTTATTGTCATGTCTCTAAAAGAAGTGCCTTTACATCACCTATTATTTTTTCTTTATGTACTGTAAATGAATCAGGTAGCTTTATTTCATCAAATTTACTAAATTCAATATAAATTTTACATGAAGATTTTAAACTTTTATTTTTATCTAAAATATCTAATACTTTTTTTTCATAATTTTGATTAAAAGGCGGATCTAGAAAAATTAAATCAAAATTAGAAAGGTCATTTTCATTTATCCAAGAAAGACCATTTTTGAACAATACTTTAGACTTTTTCTCTAAATCAAGTTCTGATATACATTCTTTTAGAGATAAAAATTTTTTTTTATTTGATTCTATAAAAATTAGCTTAGAGGCACCTCTTGATATAGCTTCAATTCCTAGAGACCCAGTTCCAGCAAACAGGTCTAAGCATTCACATCCTTTTATTTCAAATTGTAACCAGTTAAATAAAACCTCTCTTAGTTTGCTAGACGTAGGTCTTATTGTATTTTTGAAATCGAAAGAAACCTTTCTTCCCTTTAAATCGCCGCCAGTAATTCTAATGCTATTTTTCATCTATAATATTTTTCTTTAAGTATAATTCATAGTATGAGTATTCAAGATAATTTTAGATTAGCTATGCGCAGATATATTTATTCTGTAAGTATTTTATCTAATAAAGATGAAGAGGGTAACTCAAATGCAATCACCGTTTCTTCTGTAACATCAATATCTATGGAGCCACCCAGTCTTCTTGTATGTATTAATAAGAATTCTAGAATACATGACACATTAAAAGAGGGATCTAAATTTTGTATCAATTTGTTAAGCAAGAACCAAGAAGAGCTTTCTAATATATGTTCTGATGAAAATAAATATGACGAAAGATTTAATGATAAAAATTGGAATACTAATAAAGTTCCATTCCTAGGCAATGCCCAAGCTAATATTTTTTGCAAGGTTGATAAGTTAACCTCTTATCATACTCATACTATAGTTGTAGGGATGGTTGAGGATGCAACCTATTCAGATGAAATATCTACACTCACCTATGTTGATGGCGAATATAAGTAATTAATTTTTAATTATTCCGTTAATAACTTTATCTAAATGATCTTCAAGGTTGCTAGCTATAACATTAGCAGTAGACATAGGGCCGAGTTCAGGATTCAGCAGGGCTTCATCTCCAATCACCTGAACCTTTCTTAATATTCCTACAAGACCATGGACCATCGACCATAAAGTAATACATTTAAAATCTATAACTTCGTCGCTATCATTGGCTAATTTAGAAAAACTTAATCTTAAATTTTCATAGCTTGAATTTGCTGATTTAAGCAATTCAGGATAATCAGCAAAGTTACCAACAGCAGTACCAAACATAAGATCATAGGTATTTGCATTTTTCAGACCAAATTCAATGTATTTACATCCTATTTCAACAAGATGCTTTTTCGTAATTTTTTTACTAACATCAATACTGAATGCTTTTGAAAGTTTTTTAAAACCTTCTGTTGCAACAGATGCATATAAGGCTTCTTTGGTTTTAAAGTGACGATAGGGCGCAGTTTGTGAAACTCCACTTTCTTTGGCCAGTGAACGAATACTTAATTTTGTATAACCATCTCTTTCGCATAGCCTGCAGGCACAGTCTATGAGTTCTTGTTTAAGGTTTCCATGATGATAATTCTTCATAATTACTATTTATAATGTTGACACTGCATACATTATATATTAATGTTTACACTGCTTACATTAGAATTTTTAATATATAAAGTCAAATATGCAGCAAATAATCAAAATTCTTTTAACTACTATATTTTTCACAGCAGAGATATCAGCTATAGAGGTGCTTGAAGTAAAAATATTAAATGCTTACTCAATGAAAAAAGAATTTCCAGGGAAATTATTGCCAATAGAGCAATCTAAATTAGCTTTTGAAATCCCAGGTAAGATTAATAAAATATATGTTGATGTAGGTGATTCTGTTTCAGAGGGTGAAATATTAGCGAAATTAGATGATAGAGAAGCCGCTGCGCAACTTAATCAAGCCAAAGCAAGTTATGATTTGTCAGAACAGGTTTTAAATAGGTTTGAGGATCTAAGAAAGCAAGGCCACATATCAATTCAAGAATTAGATAAAGCAAAGTCTGACTTTATCATTGCAAAATCTCAATATGAGTTCTTTAAAGTTAAACTAGAACAAACTAGTCTTATGTCGCCGTTTAATGGAGTTATTCAAGGTAGATTTTTAGATACTGGTACGGTGATAAATTCTGGTATACCTATTCTTGAGATAATTGATTCAAATTATGTAGAAGCACATATTTCTGTGCCAGTTACTTATTTAAGTGACATGGAAATAGGTAAAGAATATGATTTTGATTTTGAAGGAAAAGAAATTAAAGCAGAGTTAACTAGATTGGCTCCTATGTCACCTGGAGGATCAGATAGCAGATTAGCTATATTTAGATTTAATGAATTTTTTAATCCAGGGTCGATAGCAAATCTGCAATTGAAAATTATTAAGAAAGCTTCTGGAACTTGGGTACCTCTAAAATCCTTATCTCAATCAGATCAAGGTTTATGGACGGTATATACGATAGACAGCAAAAATACTGTAGTTAGAGATATAGTTGAAATAATATATTTTGAAGATGATTATGCTTTTGTTAATGGTACTTTAAGAGATGGTGACTTAGTAGTTTTGGGTGGCGCAGCTAAAATTATTGAAGGCAAGAAAGTTAATTAGCAATGATTAAATTTATAACTATATTCCTTGATAGGCCAAGAATACTTTTTTTAACTTTAGCTTTCATATTATTATCTGGCATTTCTTCTGTATCCACATTACCAATTCAAGAAAATCCAGAGTTGGCCGAGAGATGGGCGACTGTTACTATTTCTTATCCTGGGGCTACACCAGAAAGAATAGAAACCCAAATTGTAGATAATCTTGAAAACAAATTAAGAGAAATTGTTGAGATTGATATTGAGGATCTAGAATCTATTATCACTCAAGGTTTTTCTGAGACTATAGTTGAGTTGCAACAAAGTGTTCCACCTGCATTAATAGAAGAAGTTTGGTCAAAAGTTCAAAATAAGATTGATCAGATAGAAAAACCTATTGGCACTACTATGTTACTTGAAAGGTCATCAGGACCTCCAATAACGGTTGAATATATTATTGATTGGAAGGGCGAAGGTGATGAGCCAATTATTATGATGTCTAGGTTGGCACAGCAACTTCAGAAAAAATTAAGTTCTGTTCCAGGCACAGAAAAAACAGCGATATATGGAGAGGCGGAAGAAGAAATAGTTGTTGAAGTCGATTCGGCAAAAATGTCATCTTTAGGATTAATATACCAAGACATTAGTTCGGCAATTAGATCATATGATAATAAAAAACCTATTGGCGTAGTTTCTGATGAGTACTCTGAATTTTTAATTAGATTAAAAGATAATATAACTAGTCCACAGAAAATTGGCGAGATACCAATTAAGGTAATAAACCAATCCGAAATTATTAGACTCCAGGATATCGCTGAAGTTTCAATGCAACCAGCAAACCCAATAGAAGATATATTTTTATATAACGGTAGAAGAGTTATATCAGTATCTGCAACAGGATCATTTGCGCAAAGAGTTTATGACTATGTAAAGAATGCAGAAGAACAGGTTGATGATATGCGTCAATCATTGCCAGAAGAATTTCATATAGAACAAATATATGATGAATCAATATACGTTTCTGGTAAATTTGGCGAGCTAATTAAGAGCTTTTCATTAGCATCTTTTTTTGTTTTAAGCCTCAGTTTCTTTTTCCTAGGAGTTAGGCCAGGAATAATAGTAACTGCTATCTTGCCATTTTCAGTTTCATTGGTTTTATTAGGTTGCAGATTAATAGATCTACCCCTGCATCAGACATCTATTACAGGAATAATTATTGCTTTAGGATTATTAATTGATAATGGAATTATTGTTGTTGAAGATTATAAATATAGGAGGTCGCTAGGGCTGCCAATAAAAGAATCTATAAATCAAACATTAGTTCATATTTCAACCCCTTTACTTGCCGCAACTGCAACTACTGTTTTTGCTTTTATGCCTATAGTTACAGGAGAGGGTTCAAGTACGGAGTTTGTAGGCGGTCTGGCATTAACAGTTATTATGTCAATTATTTCATCATTGTTATTGGCATTAATAATGGTTCCAGTCTTGATGAGTTATATGGAACGCATACCTTTTTTTGAAAATATAAATGTTCATGAAGAAGGGTATAAAAATGAGAAAATTCTTAAAAAATATCGACAATTTCTTACATGGGCTTTTGATGTTCCAAGACGAGCATTATTAATTTCAATATCGCTTCCCGTATTAGGTTTCTTATTATTTGGATCAATTCCAAAAGACTTCTTTCCAACAAATGATAGAGATATGTTCCGCATTCACTTAGAACTGCCTACAAACTCATCTTCAATCAAGACTCTTGAAAGAGTCAAATTATTAAGACAGCAAGTAATTGATAGTAATCTTATTGAATTAGATAGAGATTATTGGTTTATAGGAAGATGGATGCCTAGGGTATTAATGAATATAGTTGGCGGTGAAGAAAAAACTGGTTCTAATAATCATGCCCAAGCTGTCTTTTTTGCAAAAGATTATTATGAAATGATTGATAATTTACCAGAACTTTCAAAAATGCTAGTAGCTAAAAATCCAGATTTGATTCTTTTTGTAGATAGCTTTCAATCAGGACCACCAGTATTTTCTGATATTCAATATTCGATTATTGGCGATGATGAAAATGTTTTGAGAGCTCTTGGATCAGAATTAGAATTAATTATTAATAACGCACCAGATGTTAGTCATACGAAATCTTTAGATGGTTACTCAAATACTAATATAGAATTTGAATTTAATAGTTCTAATATTTCACTATCTGGAAAAAATACTGAACTGCTAGTAAACGAGTTATATGCAGAAAATAATGGGATTATTGTCAGCTCAATGCTTGATTCGAATAAAGAATTACCTATTAGAGTAAAGGGCATAAGATCTTCATCTGACATTATAGGTGATACAAACTACCTTTCTATACCATCTCAAAATGGAATCGACTTTATTGGAAATTATGGAGAGGCGAGAATAAATAAAACAAGCTCATATGTCACAAGAAGAAATAGTCAAAGGGTTAATCATGTTGAGGGTTGGATATGGACAGGTACATTGCCATATCAAACGGAACTATACCTAGAGGAAAACTTTAAAGAGTTTGAAAGAAGACTACCGCCAGGATATTCAATATTGGTAGGAGGCGAGGCAAATTCTAGAGGAGAATCTCAATCTCAAATATTTTCATCAGCAATTATTTATATTTTATTGATAACGATTGGATTAGTATTTGCTCTAAATTCTTTTAGACAAACTGCAGTAATTTTATCTGTCGCAATATTTTCTATCGGACTGTCATTCTTAGGATTAAAAATTGGCCAACAAAATTACGGATTTATTGGAACAATTGGTGCATTGGGTTTAATTGGACTGTCCATTAATGATTCAATAATTGTCTTATCTCACATTAAAGAAAAAGCTAATCAAATCACCATGAAAAAAGCAGATTTAATTGAGGTGGTTATTCGTTCAACCAGACATATTATCACAACGTCTTTAACAACGTTGGGTGGGTTCCTGCCATTAATATTTGCAAGTATATTCTTTAGACCATTGGCTTGGGGAATGAGCATAGGAGTTTTAGGCGCCACCATGACAGCCTTATTGTATATTCCAGCAATGTTTATATGGCTGAATAAAATTAAAGATTAATGAGATTACTGAACCCTAATTAGATCTATCTGGCCTAGAGTTCTTAAGAAAATTCCATGACCAACTTCTATCATTAGAGGTCTGCCTTGATTCTTCATCTGGGTAGTTAATATTTATGACAACTCTTACATCATCTAAAAGCTCAAGATATCCAAGAGCTTCATAAGATTCCTCGAGTACTTTTAAGGCTCTATAGTTTTCACTTGAATTTGGTATATTTTCAATTACATAATTAGCTCTTCTTATTGCCCCTACGTATGCATTAATTGTTAAGTAATAATCAGCTGCTGCTAGCTCATTCCTAGCAATCATATTTCTAAGATAAATATTTCTTTGTTTTGCATAAGGAACATATTGACTATCAGGAAACCTAGTTAAAAATTCTGTTATTTCGGCAAAAGATTGTTTTGCTCCCGATATATCTCTATTTGAAAGATCCGTATCTGAGATTCTAATTAAAAGGTCTCTATCACGGGCATAACTTGATAAACCCTTCATAAAATAAGCATAATCAATATTAGGGTGTCTGGGATGAAGCCTAATAAATTTTTCAGCTGCGGCGTGCGCTGCATCATTATCAGAATTCATAAAATTAGCATAAATTAATTCAACTTGAGCTTGTTCTGCATACTTGCCAAATGGATATCTGCTTTCAATCGCCTCAAGAGATTCGATAGCCCCGAAGTAATTATTAGAATTCATTCGTCTTTGAGCTTGGTCATAATAAATTTTTTCAGGCTGTTCAATTTCAGGACCATCCGATCTACACGAAATTAATATAAAAGTTACCAATGGCAACAAAATAGCAAATTTATATATATTTTTTGAAAGTTTCATTATTGATTTGTCATTTTACCTGCATAATTACATTTTGTTCTTTAAAAACATAAAATTAGAACAATTTTTTTTAAATAAGTTCATATGACCAATTGTAAAAAAGTGACATCAGAATTCTCTAATATGAGACTAGATAAAGTTTCTTCAGAAATGTTTAAAGATTTTTCTAGGACTCAATTAAAAAAATGGATCCTTGAAGGAAGGATATTGTTAAATAGCGAACTTGCTTTACCTAAAGATAATGTTCATGTTGATGATGTAATTGAGATTAATCCTATAACAGAGAAAAAAAACTTTTGGGAACCAGAAGATATCTATTTTGATGTAATGACAGAAGAAAAGGATTATTTGATCATAAATAAACCAAGCAATTTAATAATGCATCCAGGCGCAGGTTCTAATAATGGAACTTTAGCTAATGGTCTTCTTTATAAATTCCCCGAACTAGAGAATATACCTAGAGCGGGAATAGTACATAGATTGGATAAAGACACTTCAGGAGTTCTTTTGGTCGCAAGAACAGAAAAGTTTAGAAATTATTTTGTACAGGAACTTCAAGAAAGAAAAGTGAAAAAAAATTATATAGCAGCAGTTGTTGGTAAAATTATTGGAAGTCTTGCAATTGATGATCCGATAGGAAGAGATAAAAATAATAGAACAAAAATGTCTATCAGACCTGATGGTAAAGAAGCCTATTCTTTCATAAAATTAGAGGAGGATTTTAATAATTATTCATTGTTAGATGTGTCAATAAAAACAGGAAGAACCCATCAAATAAGAATACATTTAGCTAGTAAAAAATTACCTATTATTGGAGATAAGACGTACAACCCATCTGGGAATATTGCTAAAAATACACCTAAAGAATTAATTGACCTTATAAGAGATTTTCCTAGACAAGCACTACACTCAAGCAAGTTATCTTTTGCAGACCCTGATACACATGAAGACATCAGCTTTAATGCACCCATTCCACAAGATATAAAAAAATTAATCTCACAGCTTAAAAAACATATTTAAATATATTAAAAAAGCTTGTTTTTATAAGTATGATTAATGTATAAACCTCATGCTTAGGTAATTATTATGAAGTTAGCTGGAAATGACATATTAATTCAATCGCTCATTGAAGAGGGGGTTGAGTATATTTTTGGTTATCCAGGAGGAGCATCCTTGCATATTTATGATGCGATCTTTAATCAAAAAGAAATGCAACATATTCTTGTTAGGCATGAACAAGGCGCCACTCATGCTGCTGATGGGTATGCACGAGCTACTGGTAAGCCTGGGGTTGTAATGCTCACATCTGGTCCAGGAGCAACTAATGCTATTACAGGTATTGCAACTGCATTTATGGACTCAATTCCAATGATTGTTATATCAGGCCAAGTTCAAAGTCATTTAATCGGAACAGATGCATTTCAAGAAACAGATATGATCGGAGTTTCTCGTCCTATTGTGAAGCATAGCTTCACAGTTGACCATCAAAGTAATATAGCAAAAATTATTAAAGAAGCTTTTTACATAGCAACATCAGGAAGGCAAGGTCCTGTAGTGATAGATGTCCCTAAAGATTTAACAAACCCGGTAGATTTATTCGAATATAAATATCCAAGTGAAGTAAATATAAGATCATACAATCCTCCAATTGAGCCAGAACAATCTCAGATTGATAGAGCTGTGGAAGCAATAATTAAATCAAAACAAACAGTTATTTATGCAGGAGGTGGCACTATTTCAAGTAATGCCGCTAAGGAACTTTTTGAACTTAATAGTTATATAAATGCTCCTATTACGAATACCTTAATGGGGTTAGGTGTATATCCTGCTAGCGATAAAAATTTTCTTGGTATGTTAGGGATGCATGGAACATATCAAGCAAATATGGCTATGCATAATGCTGATCTTATAATTGCAATTGGAGCTAGATTTGACGACAGAATAACAAATACGCCTGAAAAATTTGCTCCTAATGCGCAAATTATTCATTTTGATGTTGATCATTCGTCTGTATCAAAGATTATTGAAGCTGACATAGCAGTTTTTGGTCAAGTTAAAAATTCTTTACAAGCAATGAACGCTAAACTTAAATCGAGATTGTCAGAAATTAATGATTCAAGGTTAGATGCTTGGCGTAATCAAATAGCGGAATGGAAAGAAATGCATGGACTCGACCATGATCTATATAAGAATAATTCAGATGATAGTCCAATACTACCTCAGGCAGTCGTTCAGCATATTTATCATGCCTCTAATGGCGATGCTTTTGTAACTTCAGATGTGGGTCAACATCAAATGTTTGCTGCTCAATATTATCACTTTGATGAGCCAAGAAAATGGATTAATTCTGGTGGTCTTGGAACGATGGGTTTTGGCCTACCTGCTGCAATGGGTGTGAAATTAGCATATCCAGAGGAAGAAGTAATCTGCATAACTGGAGAAGGGAGCATACAAATGTGCATACAAGAATTATCAACCTGCACCCAATATAAATTACCAATAAAAATATTTAACATAAATAATCTAGCTCTTGGAATGGTCAAACAATGGCAGGATATGAACTATGATGGAAGACATTCATCAATTAGCTATGAAGACTCACTTCCAGATTTTACAAAGTTAGTAGAATCTTATGGTCACGTTGGTATAAAAATTACAAAAAATTCTCAATTAAAAGCAGGTATTGAAGAGGCAATGTCTATTAAAGATAAATTAGTTTTTGTTGATATATATGTTGATCCAAATGAACACGTTTACCCAATGTTAGTTGCTCCCGATGGCAGTCTTAAAGATATGTGGTTGGGTAAAGGAGAAAAAACATGATTGAAGAAAGGCAACTTACTTTAATAATGGAAAATAAGCCTGGTGCTTTGGTGAGAGTTGTTGGCTTATTCCATCAAAGAGGTTATAACATTGAGAGTCTACATGTTGAACCAATAAATGATTTCAAGCCTTATAAATTTATTGAGGATGAGCTAAATACTAAATTTTCTGAAGGGGAGATATCTAGGCTTGAGATTAAGACAACAGTAGATGATCCTTTAATGAGACAAATTTTAAGACAAATCAACAAACTTATAGATGTTATCGCAGTCAGTGGTAATGAAGGTACTTATTTAAAGGGGGTCTTACGAGATGAAAATTTATTATGATGATGATGCTGATATAGAAATCATTAAAAAGCTCAATGTAACTATTATAGGTTATGGTTCTCAAGGACATGCTCATGCAAATAATTTAAAAGATTCAGGCGTCAACGTAACAGTTGCTCTAAGAGAAGGCTCATCTTCATGGAATAAGGCAGTTGAAGCTGGATTAAATGTTATGCCAGTTGCTGAATCCATACAAAATGCTGATTTAGTAATGATGTTAGCCCCAGATGAGTTCCAAAAGGGTATTTATGATAAAAACATCCAGTCAAATTTAAAAAGTGATGCAATCTTAGCTTTTGCTCATGGGTTTAATATTCATTTTGAGAAAATTATTCCAGAAAAAGGAAATAGTGTAATTATGATTGCTCCAAAAGGACCAGGGCATACCGTCAGAAGCACTTATTTAAAAGGTGGCGGTGTTCCTTCTTTAGTGGCAATTTATCAAGACGCTATTTCTAATAATTCATTTTCTGCAAAGGATGTAGCTTTATCATATGCGAAGGCCAATGGAGGCACTAGGGCTGGAGTTCTAGAAACAAGCTTTAAAGAGGAAACTGAAACAGATTTATTTGGTGAGCAAGCAGTTTTGTGTGGAGGCATGACAGCTTTAATAAAAGCTGGTTACGAAACTTTAGTAGAAGCAGGATATAGTCCGGAAATGGCATATTTTGAATGTCTTCATGAAACTAAATTAATAACTGATTTAATTCAAGAGGGCGGAATAGCAAATATGCATTATTCGATATCTAATACTGCTGAATATGGTGACTACCTAAGCGGCCCAAAGATTATTACAGATGAAACAAAAAAAGCTATGAAAGAGATTTTAGATAACATTCAATCAGGGAATTTTGCAAATGAATTTTTAGATGATTGTAGGCAAAGTAATGATGGGTCAGGAGGACCTTTTATGAAATCTAATAGAAAATCTACAGAAGATCATCCAATTGAAAAAGTTGGCAAAGAGCTAAGGTCAAAGATGAAATTTCTAAATTCTGAAAAGCTTGTTGATAAAGAAAAAAATTAGTTAAAAAAAAGGCTTTCTTCTTAGATATAACTCCGTTAGAATAGCACCTCCGGACTTCGAGCCGGATAGTTTTTTAAAATATTTGGTTACTCGTGTGGGTGTTCAAAATACGAGATAAAATTTAGATTTTTTATTTAAAAATCAACAAACATGATATTAATTGAAGAGTTTGATCATGGCTCAGATTGAACGCTGGCGGTAGGCTTAACACATGCAAGTCGTGCGAGAAAGTATCTTCGGATATGAGTAGAGCGGCGGACGGGTGAGTAACGCGTAGGAATCTACCTAGTAGAAGGGGATAGCCCGGGGAAACTCGGATTAATACCGTATACCTCCTTAGGGAGAAAGAGGGCCTCTCTTGAAGCTCTCGCTATTAGATGAGCCTGCGTAAGATTAGCTTGTTGGTAAGGTAATAGCTTACCAAGGCTACGATCTTTAGCTGGTCTGAGAGGACGATCAGCCACATTGGGACTGAGACACGGCCCAGACTCCTACGGGAGGCAGCAGTGGGGAATATTGGACAATGGGCGCAAGCCTGATCCAGCCATACCGCGTGTGTGAAGAAGGCTCTAGGGTTGTAAAGCACTTTAAGCAGGGAGAAAAAGTTATAAATTAATACTTTATAACCGTGATGTTACCTGCAGAATAAGCACCGGCTAATTCCGTGCCAGCAGCCGCGGTAATACGGAAGGTGCAAGCGTTAATCGGAATTACTGGGCGTAAAGCGCGCGTAGGTGGTTTGTTAAGTTGGATGTGAAAGCCCTGGGCTCAACCTAGGAACTGCATCCAAAACTAACTCACTAGAGTACGATAGAGGGAGGTAGAATTCATAGTGTAGCGGTGGAATGCGTAGATATTATGAAGAATACCAGTGGCGAAGGCGGCCTCCTGGATCTGTACTGACACTAAGGTGCGAAAGCGTGGGTAGCGAACAGGATTAGATACCCTGGTAGTCCACGCCGTAAACGATGACAACTAGCTGTTGGAAGACAATGTCTTTCAGTGGCGCAGCTAACGTTTTAAGTTGTCCGCCTGGGGAGTACGGCCGCAAGGCTAAAACTCAAATGAATTGACGGGGACCCGCACAAGCGGTGGAGCATGTGGTTTAATTCGATGCAACGCGAAAAACCTTACCTACTCTTGACATACTTGGAAGCTCTTGTAATGAGAGTGTGCCTTTTGGAGCCAAGATACAGGTGCTGCATGGCTGTCGTCAGCTCGTGTCGTGAGATGTTCCGTTAAGTCGGATAACGAGCGCAACCCTTACCCTTATTTGCCAGCGATTTGGTCGGGAACTATAAGGGGACTGCCGGTGATAAACCGGAGGAAGGTGAGGACGACGTCAAGTCATCATGGCCCTTACGAGTAGGGCTACACACGTGCTACAATGGGGAATACAGACGGACGCTAAGCCGCGAGGTGGTGCTAATCCTAGAAAGTTTCTCGTAGTCCGGATTGGAGTCTGCAACTCGACTCCATGAAGTCGGAATCGCTAGTAATCGCGAATCAGCATGTCGCGGTGAATACGTTCTCGGGTCTTGTACACACCGCCCGTCACACCATGGAAGTGGATTGCACCAGAAGTAGATAGTCTAACCTTCGGGAGGGCGTTTACCACGGTGTGCTTCATGACTGGGGTGAAGTCGTAACAAGGTAGCCGTAGGGGAACCTGTGGCTGGATCACCTCCTTAACGAAAGAAGTGTTTTAAACGCCCACACGAGTAATCAAATATTTAAATTTCAATGTTATGTAAAATAAATGGTATGTAATTTTCTAGTGTATACAGTTTGTATACATGAGATCACTGCAAATTAAAAAGTAGTTAATATATTTTATTAAGTACTCTCAAAATGAAAAATAACCTTTTTAAGGTTATATGATCAAGTAAAGGAAGAGCACAAGGCGGATGCCTTGGCAGCATAAGGCGATGAAGGACGTAATAACCTGCGATAAGCCTCGGGAAGTTGGTAAATAAACTTTGATCCGAGGATCTCCGAATGGGAAAACCCAATATACATAAGTATATTATCTTATACTGAATACATAGGTATAAGAAGCGAACCTAGGGAACTGAAACATCTAAGTACCTAGAGGAAAAGAAATCAATTGATATTCCGGTAGTAGCGGCGAGCGAAACCGGATCAGCCCTTAAGCTTATTTTAGTCCAGCAAAATATTCTGGAAAGTTTAGCCATAGTAGGTGATAGCCCTGTATGTGAAAGACTAAATTAAGTGAAATCGAGTAGGTCGGGACACGTGAAATCTTGACTGAATATGGGGGGACCATCCTCCAAGGCTAAATACTCTATGCTGACCGATAGTGAACCAGTACCGTGAGGGAAAGGCGAAAAGAACCCCGGCGAGGGGAGTGAAATAGAACCTGAAATCTTGTGCT
>CACHWY010000001.1:20000-267007 GCA_902583575.1 uncultured SAR86 cluster bacterium
ACGCCAATGGTAGTGCAGGGTCTCCCTGTGTGAGAGTAGGAAATCGTCAGGCTTTTTTATTTTAAGGCTCTTAGTTTAAATACTATGGGCCTTTTTTTATGTCTATGATTATAATTAATACATGATAGTAGGGTTAACAGGAGGAATAGGATCAGGTAAATCTGCAGCTGGCGATTTTTTTATTGAACTTGGTATAGATCTAATAGATGCAGATATGATCTCAAAAGATATTTTAGATAATAATTCAAAAGCCAAAGAACTATTTATTGAAAATTTTGGTGAGATTTATATAGATGAAAATAATAATATCAATAGAGGCTTATTAAGAGAAGATATCTTTAAAGATAATAATAAAAAAGAAAAACTAGAATCTATTATTCACCCATTTGTAAGAGAAGATATAACTGAATTTATTACAAAATCAAACAGTATTTATAAAATCATTATGGTTCCACTTATATATGAAACAAAATCACAAGATTTTTATGACAAAATTATCCTTATAGATTGTGATGAGGATTATCAAATTGAAAGAGCAAGTCAAAGGGATGAAAAATCAAAAGAAGACATAATAAATATTATAAAAAACCAAGCAACCAGAGAAGAAAGACAGTCAATAGCAGATGAGATTATTTTAAATAACTCAACATTAGATGATTTAAAAAATCAGGTTATAAAAGTACATCAAAGATTACTAGGTATAAATATAAATGAATAAATGTCCACGTTGCGAAAAACCATGTCCAACTTCAAAAGATAATCAATATAGGCCTTTTTGTTCAGAAAAATGTAAATTAATAGATTTTGGCTCTTGGGCTAATGAAGAAAATATTATTTCTAGACCAATTAAATCTGAAGATTTCTATGAAGATTAAGAGTTTTTAAAAATATAAATTATATTAGTCTCCATTCTCCAGATTCGATTAATGGTTTAGCTTTTTTATACTTCATCTCTTTTGTTTCATTTCCATTTGTAATTGATACGATTTCATTTCTTCCATGTTTTGGCTCATCTCTAACTATAGTTTTTTGATTTAAAGTCGTATCTTTATTTTGTTCACTTTCTAGAGAATCATCAATAGGGGATAGGGCACTTGGTTTCTCTAAAGTTACCTCATCTTTTTCTTCTTTCTTTAGATTGTCCAAAACTTCATCAGTATTAAATTGTATTGAGAAAAGAATTCTTATTGTTTCAGCATCTATCTCATCCAGCATAAATTCAAACATTGAGTAAGCTTCTTGTTTAAATTCATTTTTTGGATTTTTTTGAGCATATGCTCTCAGACCAACACTTCCCCTAAGATGATCAATCTCTGCTAAATGTTCTTTCCAGTGCACATCAAGCACCTGAAGCATTATTTGTTTTTCTAAAAGCAACCTATTTTCAGCTAAAGATTTATATTTTTCTTTGTAACATTCTTTTGACTTATCAATAATTAAATTAGCAATTGATTCCGGAAGAAGTTTTTTATCATTTTTTACCAATGATTGAATATTGGTCTCAAGGTTATAGCTTTCTTTTAAAAACTCTTCCAATTCTTTAGTTTTCCATTGTGACTCAATTGACTCTTCAGGGATATAAGTATTAGAAATCTTTTTAAACTCTTGGTTTATTAGCTCTTCTATTGTTTCACTTATATCTTCTTCTTCTAATAGTTGATTTCTTAATGAATAAATTGCCTGCCTTTGATCATTTGAGACATCATCATATTCAAGCAGGTTTTTTCTTGCATCAAAATTTCTATTTTCAATTCTTTTTTGCGCATTCTCTATACCTCTTGATAGCATTCTATGTTCTATATGATCATCACCCATGCCAATCCTTTCAAATAATGATCTTCTATTATCCGAAATAAATAATCTTAATAAGTCATCTTCTAAAGAAAGAAAAAATCTTGAATAACCCGGATCTCCTTGACGGCCAGACCTACCTCTCAATTGGTTATCTATCCTTCTTGATTCATGTCTTTCAGTTCCTAATATATGCAATCCTCCTGAATCTAAAACTATTTCATTATTTTTAACCCAATCTCCTTCTGATTGATCTTCCTTTTTACCACCGAGAACAATGTCAGTACCTCTTCCAGCCATATTTGTAGCAATAGTAACCATTCCAGGTTTACCAGCATTGGCAATAATCTCTGCTTCTTTCTCATGATGTTTCGCATTGAGAATTTGATGCGGTATTTTTTTAGCTTTTAAGAATTCAGAAACTTCCTCTGAAGACTCAACTGAAACTGTTCCAACAAGAATGGGAGCAGAATTTTTTCTTAATAATTCGATTTCATCTACTAAAGCTTTATATTTTGCTTTTTTTGTAAGAAATACTAAGTCATTATGATCAGTTCTAATCATTGGAACATTTGTAGGGATAATAATTACATCTAGGCCATAGATTTGATTAAATTCTAGCGCCTCAGTATCAGCTGTTCCTGTCATACCAGATAAATTAGAAAATAATCTAAAAAAGTTTTGAAATGTTGTCGATGCTAGGGTTTGAGATTCTCTTTGAATAGGCACATTCTCTTTACACTCAAGAGCTTGATGGACTCCCTCGCTCATTCTTCTTCCTGGCATTGTCCTTCCAGTATGCTCGTCTATCAAAACAACCTCATTATTTCTTACTAAATAATGAACATTTTTTTGAAATAAGAAATTTGCTCTTAAACTTGCTTGAACAAATTTCATGATTTTTAAATTAGATACAGAATACAGGCCTTCTGATTCACCTAATATTTCTGCTTCTTCAAGATATTGCTCAACAAAAATATACCCATCATCAGTTAGATCAACACTACGGTTTTTTTCATCAATTAAATAATGTCCTTTTTCTTCATCGGATAGAGGTTCCTCCTCAGTTTCTTCTCTTTCCTGCTTCTTCAACCTAGGGATTACCTTTCTAATTTGTTGATATAAGTCAGAACTTTCTGATGATGGACCTGAAATTATTAAAGGTGTTCTTGCTTCATCAATTAAGATTGAATCAACCTCATCAACAATCGCAAAATCTAATGAACATTGAACTCTCTCTTCAACTGAATGGGCCATATTATCTCTTAAATAATCAAACCCAAGTTCATTGTTTGTGGCATAAATTACATCACATTTGTAGGATGCAATTTTTTCTTGAATTGGTTGATTGGAATTAACGACACCAACACTAAGACCTAAAAACTCGTATATTGGTCTCATCCATTCAGCATCTCTTTTTGCTAAATAATCATTAACGGTAACTAATATAGCTTTATTTCCGATTGCAGAATTTAAATATACTGGCAAAGTTGCTACGAGTGTTTTACCTTCCCCTGTTTTCATTTCAGCTATATTCCCTTCTGCCAAAGAAATACCACCAAGCATTTGAGAATCAAAATGTCTTAGACCTAGCGTCCTTTTACTTGCCTCTCGAACCGCAGCAAAAGCTAAAGGAAGAATGCTATATATATTCTCATCATTCTCTTTATAAATCTTATTTAATTCATTTTTTAATTCTTTGAAATAAGAATCATTTTTTTGTGATAATTCTTCTTCTAAAGCATTAGACGCATTCACATGCACCATCATTTTTTTAAGAATTCTATCGTTACTGGTGCCGAAGATGTTAGAAAAAAAGTTTAACATTTTAAATATATTTTTAAGTGATTATTAATTAAACACTCATTCAATGTCTCCAAAAGGAGGCCTAACATATGAAATTGGGGCATTTTCTGAATTTTCAAACTCAATAGTTTCATAAGTATCTTCATCTTCAATAATTTTTCGAAGCAGTTTGTTGTTAAGCTCATGACCTGATTTATAACCAGAAAATTCACCAATTAAATTTCCACCTAAAAGATATAAATCTCCAATAGCATCTAACATCTTATGCTTAACAATTTCATCATCAAATCTTAAACCTTCGTCATTTAAGATTTCATCTTCACCAAATATAATTGCATTAGATTCACTAGCTCCTAATGCTAAATTTCTTGATCTCAATAATTCAGCTTCGCTCATTGAACCAAAAGTTCTAGCACGACAAACTTCTTTAACAAATGATGTGGTTGAGAAATCTATAATTGATTCGGATGGCAGCCTTTTATGAACAGGGTGATCAAAACTCACTTTAAAAGAAACCTTGAAGCCGTCAAATGGTTTAATGGTTGCGTATGCATCATCCCTAGTGACTGTTACTTCTTTTTTAACTTTTATAAACTTCTTTAAAGCATCCTGTTCTTCTAGACCAGCTGACTGGATAAGAAAAACAAAAGGGCTCGAGCTTCCATCCATTATAGGGACTTCAGGACCATTAACTTTTATTAAACAATTATCTACACCAAGGCCTGCGATTGCAGATAGGAGATGTTCAATAGTAGAAATTTTTACATCATCTTTAACTAAAGCAGTGGATAAGCTGGTGTCACCAACATTTTCTGCTATTGCAGGTATTACCAAGTTTTCGTCAACATCAGTTCTAATGAAGTTAATACCAGAATTCGCTTCTGATGGTATTAATTCCATATTAATATTTTTGCCAGTATGCAAGCCTATGCCAACTGCCTTTATTGAATTTCTTAGTGTTCTTTGCTTTAACATTTACGCTGTCTTGATACTTCTGACAATATTATCCCAGTTGCAACTGAAACATTAAAGCTTTTAAAATTTTTATTGTCACTAAGGTTTATTAGATAATCACAATTCTCAGAAGTTTTTTTTCTTATTCCAAATTCTTCTGATCCCATAATAAGCGCAGAAGAGTTTGTAAAATCATAATCCGTATATTCTTTATCGGCATGCTCACTTAAACCAAAAATGCTTATATTTGATTTATTAAGATGTTTTAGAAAGTTAACTAAATTTGAAATAAAAAAAGTTTTTACTACCTCAGCGCCCCCGGCTGAAACATTATGAGCAATTTCATTTAAAGGTGCGCAATGGTGTTTATTAATGACTAGAGCATCAACCCCAAAAACTGCTGCTGATCTAATACATGCTCCTAAATTTCTTGGATCAATAATATTATCTAAGATTAGAATCAATACTTCTTTATCTAAAGCCTTATCTAAAAACTCTTTAAAATCTTTAAAATTTAAATTATCTTCAGCTGTTATTATTGCTTCTGGATCTTGTTTTAGTTTTTTTGAAATTTCAAAACTTATATCATTTTTATTTGCCATCTCTATAAGGTTATTAATCCTTTTATCGTCTCTTGAAGAGGGCAGAAATAATTTTTTAATCTTATGAGGGTTATTTTTTATTATGCTTTCAATACTATGAAACCCAGATCTTTTTAGACTATCATTTTTTTTCATTTTTATTTTGGTACAAGAACTATTTTTCTTTCTTCTGGAATAACGTTAGCCAATTGAACATTAATTTTTTGGCCAATTCTAAAAGTTTTTCCTGTTCTTCTGCCTCTTAACATATTAGCTTCTTTATCAAAGAAATATCTATCGTGCCTTAAATCTGAAACATGTAATAAGCCAGATATAAAGTGCTTTTCAATCTCACAAAATAAACCAAACTCTGTGATTCCAACAATCATAGATGAAAACTCATCACCTATAAACTTTTTAAGATAGTGGCATATTAGTTGTTGAGTCACTTGTCTAGATGCATACTCAGCCCTTTTTTCTAAACTAGATAACTCATTTAAAGTTTCCTCTAATTTATCTTGTGAAATTTTTTGCTTATTTTTTTGTAAAACATTTTTTATTAGCCTATGCGATATCAGATCAGGATATCTTCGAATTGGAGAGGTAAAGTGAGAATACTCTTCTAATTGCAATCCAAAATGACCTATTTCTTTTGTCGAGTACTGGGCTCTTTTAAGAGATTGAAGAATTAAGATATTCATCATTTTATTATCTTCATCTTTGTTGGCATGCTTAATAAAACTATTAATTACTTCTAGTGGTTTTAGAGAAGACTTAGAAGCCAAACCTTTTAATGAAAAAAATTTCTTTAAACTTTCTATTTTTAGTTTTTCGGGCTCTTCGTGGACTCTATAAACCCCAAAACCATAATGTTTTTTGATAAATTTAGCAGCACATATATTTGCAGCAACCATACACTCTTCTATCATTTGATGGGCAAATAGTCTTTTTGGTAAAAAGATTTCTGCAATATCTCCATCTTTACCAATTTTAATATTCGGTTCAGTTGTATTTATTTCGAGAGCCCATCTATTAACTCTATTTCTTATAAGTTTCTTTGTAAGATCGTTTAGAGCTTTTAAAGAGTTATTAATATCTGATGTTGCATTTAGATTGCTAGCATCTTCAATCTGATTATAGGTAAACCTTTTATGCGAATTAATAATAGCCTCAAAGAATTTATATGAATTTATATTTCCTTCAGAATCAAAATTCATTTCACAAACTAAAACGTTTCTATTTTTATTAGGAACAAGAGAGCATAAATCATTAGAAATTTCTTCGGGCAACATAGGTATTACTTTATTAGGAAAATAAATAGAGGTGCCTCTTTTAAGTGCTTCTTTGTCTATTTCTGAATCAGGACTAACGACTTCTGCTACATCTGCGATAGCTACTTGTAATATGAAGCTTGAAGATTGTTTAATACAGCACACAGCATCATCGAAATCTTTTGCATCTTCTCCATCAATAGTAATAAAAGGTTTTTCGCTTAAGTTTATTCTTTTTAATTTGTTATCAAATGTAATATTTTTTAGCTCATGATTAATTTTTTTAGGCCATTGATAGGGCAGATCATTGTCAGAAATGGCTTGGTTAATTGCATTTATTAAATTACTCATGATTAAAAATATTAGATGTTATTAATTGAATCGACGTATTTAAAATTTATATTCAATATTAGCCCCTAACATTCTTCCCCTTGGGTCATGCACTCTTGTATCAAAACTAAAGTCTGGAGCATCATAGAGTCTAGGCGCTGATTCATCTAAAATATTTATTAATGCAAGATTAAGTTTTAATTCTCCAGATGAAACCTTCAATATTTTTCTTAGTGATAAATCATGAACTAGAAAGGAATCAATTTTATTTTCATACCCATAAGTAATTCCAAGACCAGTAATAGCTCTTTCATTAACATATCCATCTATATATCTTGATGTTAATCCAAAGACATAATCCTTATAATTCCAATTAATAAATGAATTTATTCTATTCTTTGGTAATGAATGGGTATGAGCATTAAAATTAAATTTACCAACTCGATTTATCATTCTTAATTGTTGATTTTCTGCAAGGCCTGGAGTTAAAAATTTATCTAATTTTGTACCTTTAAGACTAAATGTAAGGTAACCATTATCTTTAATATCTAAGAGGTAATTAATATTGAAGTCGGTGCCCCTTATTAAAGTGTTCTCTTCATTAAAGTATGAAGTAGTTACACCAATTAAATCTCCGAACTCGTTTCTTGTAACACTTGGTCCATTTGGATCTGAAGATAAAATAGCTTGAGCGCTTTCAACTTCAATTCTATCTTTATAATCTATTTCCCAATAATCAATTGTTAATTTAAGAGCATCTTTTTCATAAATTAAGCCAAAATTTGTGTTACTTGAAGTAGCGGGCTTAAGATCAGGATTTCCGATAGATGCCTGTCTTACAAAAACAGAGTCACTCACATCTCTTACGCTGCCTAAATTAATTTCACTTGAAAACATTTGAGCCATTGACGGGGATGAGAATGCAGTGTTTTTTGAAAGTCTCAATGATAAAGAGTCTGCTAATAAATATTTAAAGGACAATTTAGGATCAAATGAAGATTCATTATTCATTGATTCATATCTAGCAGCAAACCTCATATCAAGCTTTTCATTGAATCCTTTTTCAATTTCTAAAAATATAGCTTTACTTATTCTGCTTTTAGAGAGATTCATTCCTCCGCCGAGAAAGAAGAGGTCAGCTGTTTTTATCAATTTTCCATCTTTATCAAATTCTGCTCTGCTTATTTCATCATAATAGACATCCAAAGATTCATTATTGATTTGAAATCCATAAGCATATTCAAAATTTTTATAATTCGATGTAAATATTCCATTAATAGAAGTTAAGTCCGCGGTTTTTGATGAGATCTCAGCCCCTCTAACATACTCTATTAAAGATTGAGGGTTCTGTGATGAGTCAAAAATATTCCAAGTTTTATTTCCATCTTGACCGCCATTACCTTTTATTGCTGCTAAAAATTTTGAGTCAATAATGTCTGGTCGATAGTGATCATTGGAATGCTCACTTTTAGTTATAGAAATCTCAGCATCAATTTGCCTATTAATTAAAAAAGACATACTGTAATTAAAATTAAATTGTTTTATATCTTTCGGAGAATTAGGAGATTTGAATTCTGATCCAAGAGGTCTTCCATACCATGTCACTGGAACATTAAACGGACTTCCACCTTCTTCTGGTTGTAGACTTCTAGATAAAAAAGGTAATGCAGGATAAGAGGGTGATTGAGGATTGTCATTAACTTTTACATTTGATGTAATGAAATTTATATCATGATTTAAATTGCCAATTGTTTTTGAAAAGTTTACATAAGTTTTTAAATGACTTTCATCATTTACAATATTAAATCTTTCGCCATATAAAAATTTACAAAATGATCCATCCAAGATACCTCCATTATTTTCACAACCCGGATCTGGAACAAATGTTGTTTCTTTTGGATAGCTGCCAACATAAATTCCTGAAGTAACCTCATCAGGGCCAAGAAGTTTAAATGTTTTTCCTAGAGTGCTTAAGCCTAATTCGGCAATACCTGGTATTTCACTCGCTGATAACGGAGATCTTTCCAAAGAGTTTATTCCTATAACTAAATCCCCGTTGAAGACTTCTGTGCCATACAACAGACCAATAGCATTATCATTTTGATCATAATTAGATGTTGTTTGGCTTCCTATTCTTACTTTAAAACCATCAAACTTCTTTATTGTAAAAAAGTTTATTACTCCTGCTATTGCATCTGAACCATAGATTGAAGTTGCACCTTCTTTAAGTATTTCTATTTTATCTATAGCAATTTCAGGAACTATATTGACATCTATGTATCCATTACCTTTATTTGAAGGTGTTCCTGAAAATGTATGTCTTTTTGAATTTAATAATAATAACGTTGCAGAATCATCTAATCCTCTTAACGTAATAGAAGCCATTCCTTGATCAACACCCGCCAAAGCATTTGATTGAAATCTAGAACCAGAACTTATATTTAGATATTTACTAATTTCAGCTATGTTAGTTATATTAAGATTTTCATAATCTTCTTTTGTTATAACTTGTACAGGAGATAGGTCATTCTCAGCATCTTTAATCATCGTGCCGGTCACTACAAGCTCTTCTATATTGTCAGCAGCTATAAAAAAAGATAGAAATAATAGATATATGAATCTAGGCTTGATGAACATGATAGTGATTATAGTTTTTTATACTACAAGATATCAAAAATTTTGAATTATATTAATATTCCATTGACCCTTAAAAGGGCCAATGGAAATTAAATTACAAGAAAATCTATTTAGAAAGTTAGATTAAACTTCAATCCGATATTTTTACCAGGTAATGGAACCTGATCTTTAACAAAAGATGAATGATTTCTAGCAACTTCATCTAGTAAATTTCTTCCAAATAATGAAACTTTTAATTTACTATTGCCACCCATACCAAATGTTTTAGTTATTCGAGTATCAAGCATTTGATAGCCATCAGTTTTGGTTTCACCTTCGCCAAAATCATTTTGAGCATCAACATCTTTCAGACTTAGTTTGAACACAATATCATCTTCTTCATAAGATAAAGAATATACGTTTCTTGATGGATTAATTCTAGGAACATTATGTCCATCAGAAAATTCAGCATTTACTACGTCTCTTCCAAAAGATAGTGTTAACTCACCAGAACCAAAATCCATTGATTTACCAAATTCAATTTCATATCCATCAAATTCTGCATCTTCTTGAACATAGTTTGCATGAATTAAATTTCCATGGCCATGGTCATCATGATCATCGTGCCCATCTTCATCTTCATGGTGCTCATCTTCATCATGATGCTCATCTTCATCATGATGCTCATCTTCATGATCTTCATCTTCATCCATGAGAGTTATATAGTTATCAACATCATTAACGTAGAAACTTGCATAAGCAAAAAAGCCATTATTTTCATAGTTAAATGTAATATCAAAATTATTTGATGTCTCACTATTTAGATTTGGATCGCCTGTTTCAAGTCTTCCTGTAGCCATATGAGGGCCGTTCATAAATAATTCAATGACTGAAGGTAATCTTTCCACACTTGCATAGCCAAGATTAACATTAAGATTTTCAGTTAAGTCTCTTCCAAGACTTACTGCAAAACTATTAGTTGTATCATCAATACTGTAATAGTCTACATCTCCATGATCTTCATCTGTAACACTTCCAGATCTATCTATTTGATCCATTCTGAATCCTAAATCAACATTAAATAAATCTAAATCTTTGCTCATGTAATAACCAAGAGTGAATTCTTCATTATTTGCAGGGTTCATAAATGCTTCCTCACCCACAATTGAGTTATCTTCATCAACAAAATTAATTACAATTTTTTGACTCATGCCTGCATTAGACATATCAAAGATTGCACCATATTCCGTTGCTTGATTTGCAAATACTGTTGGAGCATGCCCTTCATGCTCATCTTCATCATGATCATCATGACCTTCTTCATCTTCATGATCATCATGAGCTTCCTCTTCATGAGCTTCAGTAAGAGTGTAATCAGAGTCACGATAGGTAAAGTCAACTTTGTTGATTAAATTCCCACCAACGTTATATGAGCCTTTGATTGTAAAGGTTTCAGAATCTGTAGTTGAGAAAATTCTCTCTTCACCATGTTCATCATGACCTTCTTCATCTTCATGATCATCATGATCTTCTTCATCTCCATGTTCATCGCCATGTTCATCGCCATGTTCATCGCCATGGAAAGGAATACCATAAACACTCTCAAGATTGTCTATCGCAAATCCTAGATAGCCCCAGTCTGCGACTTTTGATATACCAAATTTTGTTGCTTCAACAGCAAAATCTGAGTTATTAACATATCCCAAATCTTCTTCATGCTCTTCATGCTCTTCTTCATCATGATCATCATGATCATCATGATCTTCTTCTTCATGAATTACAGCACCGTTAGGAATATCGTAATTACCAAAAGATGTATCTCTGTAACTAAAGCTAAAATTATAGCCTCCTATATTTTCTTTATAACTTACAGATTGAGAGTCACCATCATTAACTGATTGTGTTTCTAATCCAAAGTTTGCTTCAGGAGAATCATAATTAGTTGAAGATATAGCATCATCAACAACATTAATGATTCCTCCAATTGTTCCATTAGCATATAGTAATGAAGATGGACCTTTAACAATCTCAATTTGATTAATGTCGTTTAAATCAACATCATTCAAATGGTCGACACCAAGTCCAGATACATCACGGTTAACCATACCATTCTTAAGAATCTTAACCCTTGGGCCAGACATACCTCTTATTATTGGTTGTCCAACTGCAGCACCATAATCTGCAATTGAAACTCCTAAATAACTATCTATGGCATCACCTAAGCTGGTAGTTGCATCATCAGAGATATCATCTCCATCAATAACATATAGCGGGTTAGTAACTTCAGTAGCATCTACAAAAGAAGATGTAACAACAATCTCTTCTACATCTTGTGAAATTATTTCGCTTGAATGAAAAGCAATTAAAACAACAATTGCGTTAAAAAATTTTTTCATATTTTCCTCCTTAAATGAAAAATTAGTTAAAAAATAAAATTAACTAATTTAAAGGAGGGGCTCTGGATAAATTTGATTTCTTATTAAAACTAACAAATCTAGAAGTTAGATTTGTTTTAAGGGAAACTTTTTGATAATCATCTTTTACTTTTGAAGCAACAACCTGAATATCTACATTTTCTTCACATGCCTGACATTCTGTTATATGCCCCTCGTCAAAATGATCAAAATGATCAAAATGACCAGCAAAGCTATCGTAGGAAAGACTTGCTAGAAAGATTAATGCTAATGAAAAGTACTTCTTATTCATGATTTAGGCATACTAGACCATTAATTTTTCCATTTTTCAAGTCATTTATTAGATACATTCAAGAAAAAGTTTTTCCCATTCTTCTTGAGAAGGCAGTCTAGGCGTTGTTAAATTACTGGGGTCAGTTATAGCATGAGCAACCAACTTAGGAATCATATCTTCAGTCACTCCCATTTCTGCTAAATTACTTGGTATTCCAATCTCTTCATTTAATTTCTCAATTTCGTTTGCTAAATCAATTGATTCATTTTTCCCCATTGCGCGAGCAATCCTTGAATACTTATTTCCAACATGCTCTTTGTTAAATCTTAATACTGATGGCAAGATTACTGCATTAAGAGTTCCATGATGTAGTCTAAGTTCTTGATTAGCTCCCAAAGCATGACTCATTGAATGAACTGCTCCAAGACCTTTTGAGAAAGCCATAGCACCCTCTGTAGATGCCATCATCATATTCCATCTTGCCTCTTTATCTTGTCCATCTTTGCATGCCTTAATGAGACTTTCTTCTTTAATAATTTTCTCAATTCCATCTATCCCTACTGCTTCAGCAGGGGGATCATTAATTGGAGATAAAATAGCTTCTATACAATGAGTTAAAGCATCCATTCCAGATCCAGCTGTGAGTACTGGAGGTAGCCCAATTGTAAGTTCAGGATCACAGATTGCTGCATTTGGTATTAAATGTGGACTAGCAAAAATTAATTTTCTTCCATCATTCATAGTAATTAAAGATCCAACTGATACTTCGCTACCAGTTCCAGAAGTTGTTGGAATGGCTATCATAGGCATTGTCTCAGTTATTTTTTCATAACCGCCTTCATTCACTGAATAATCTATAAGACTGCCTTTATGATTTGCCATAAGAGCAACTGCTTTAGCTAAATCTATGCTAGACCCACCTCCAAATCCAATAACACCATCACAATCATTTGCTTTATATAATTCTAAAGCTTCATCTACAGCTTTTTCTGTTGGATTGGCAGGAGTTTCTTCATAAAATGATGAAGAAAATTCATTAGAGATAATGTTTCTAATTCGGTCAGTCATTCCTATAGAAGATAGACCAGGATCAGTGCAAATCAGAGGATTTTTTATTCCCTGAGCTTTTAAGACTTCAGATACTTTTTTTATAGCCCCATTTTCAAAGTAAGGCCTATTGAAATAATTTAGTTGCATAATAATTTTTTTGTAATTTATTAATTATAGATTATATTAAGAACAGCATGAAAAAATTTAATAAAATAATAATTAGTCTTTTTATTCCATTTTTAAGTTTTACCTTAACAGTCGAAAGTGATCCATTTGAATCGACATACAAACCATTGCCTCCAGAAAATATACTTATTCAAGATGCTAATATCTATGATGGTGATGGAAATGAGTTTTTTGAAACCGATGTATTAATTCAAGATGGAAAAATTGCTGCTATAGGCAAGGATTTACCAGTTACCAATGAATTCAAGATTATAGATGCTGCTGGTAAGTGGGTAACTCCAGGAATAATAGATATTCATTCTCATATGGGTGTATATCCAGCTCCAGGAGTTAGAACTAGTTCTGATGGAAATGAAGCGACCAGCCCGGTTACAGCAGATGTATGGGCTGAACATTCTATTTGGGTTCAAGACCCTCAGTATGCGCTTGCATTAAAAGGGGGTGTTACAACTTTCCATATATTACCTGGGTCAGCAAATTTAATAGGTGGTAGAGGCGTAACCGTTAAGAATCTTCAACGAAATACTATTAACTCAATGAAATTTCCTAATGCTCCTCATTCGTTAAAAATGGCATGTGGTGAGAACCCAAAGAGAGTTTATGGTAACAGGAATCAAGCACCATCAACAAGAATGGGAAATGCTGCAGGATATAGAAAAGCTTGGATTAGAGCAACAGCATACTTAAGCAAGCAACAAGAATATGAGGCAAAGTCAGAGGAAGCAAAACAAATGGGATACAAGCCAACAAGAGATTTAGAACTAGAAACTTTGGCTGGTGTTTTAGCTGGAGAGATCACAGTTCAAAATCATTGTTATCGAGCAGATGAGATGGCCACCATGATTAATATTGCTAATGAATTTGGCTATAAAATTTCAGCCTTTCACCATGGTGTTGAAGCTTATAAGATTGCAGATTTATTAGCAGAAAATAATATCTGTGGCGCTTTATGGGCGGATTGGTGGGGGTTCAAGCATGAAGCATATGATATGGTGCAAGCTAATATTGCAATTGTAGATCAAGCTTTAAATGGAAAAGGATGTGCAATTGTTCACTCCGATGACGCAATAGGTATTCAACATTTAAATCAAGAAGCTTCAAAAGCTCTTGCTGCAGGATTGAGGGCTGGTTTTGATATTTCAAAAGCAAGGGCTATGAAATGGATCACTATTAACCCTGCCAAGGCCGCAGGTATCGACGATGTGACTGGTTCTATTAAAGTGGGTAAACATGCCGATGTCGTGATTTGGTCTATGAATCCTTTTAGTGTTTATGCTCTAGTAGAGAAAGTATTTATTGATGGTGCGACTGCTTATGATAAAAATACTAATTTCCAACCAGCAAGTGATTTTGATGTAGGCATCATCAGCCCTAATAAAAATAGAATAGAAGAGTAATCATGTTCATGTATTTTAAAAATATAAAATTAGCCTTATTCATTTTCTTTATCGGCTTGGTTCACTCAGAAAGTGTGTTGATTAAAAATGCAACTATTTATGATGGGAAAAATAATGATCCTTTTGTAGGCAATCTCTTGATTGAAGGAGATAAGATTTCAAGAATATCTAAATCCAATCTTCGAGGAGATGTAGTCATTGATGCATCTGGAAAGATTGTTACGCCTGGTATTATTGCTACTGATTCAGAATTAGGGATTGTTGAAATAGGGGCTTTAAGTGTAACTAGGGATGATTCTTCAGATATTTATAAAATTGGTTTTGGTATTTATGATGCCTTTAACCCGCATTCAGTATTAATTCCATGGAATCGATCAAATGGGATTACATCATCTTTAACCTTACCTCAAAATACTGACAGTCCAATTGGTGGGCTTGGATCATTTTTTGTACTTGATAGCAATTTAGAGATCACTGGCTCTTCAGATATTGTGATGATTGGAAGGGTTGGAGGAAGTAGCAATGGCTCTAGAGCTGAAACATATTCAATAATAGAGGATTTATTAGAATTTGCTATTTCATTAGAGCAAGGTGATATTAGAACAAATGCAGATATTTCTGAAGTAATTGATGATTCATCTATAGCTGAGTTCATGGACCTTCATCCAAGAGATGTAAAAGCATTATATAAATTAGTTAATAACGATCTACCATTAATAATGAAGGCTAATAGAGCATCAGATTTATTAAAGTTGATTGAGCTTAAGGAAAAATATAATTTAAATTTAATAATTATGGGAGCTCAAGAAGCAGGATTAGTAGCAGAAAGAATAGCCAAAAGTAATATCCCTTTAATTATAAATCCAATTAATAACATTCCAGGTTCATTCGATGAGCTGGCTTCAAATATTAATTTAGCTGGTAAATTAGAAAAACAAGGAATCACATTGATGTTTAATGCTCCAAGAGATCATAATTATCATTTAATTAGGCAAGGTGCGGGAGTGGCTGTTGCGCATGGAATGTCTTATGCAGGTGCAATGAAGGCACTCACATTATCACCTGTTGAAGTTTTTGGTCTCGGTGATAGAGGACATCTTGCGCAAGGAAAAATCGCAGATCTAATTATTTGGGATGCAGACCCACTTGAGCCTTCTTCAATGCCTGAGAAAGTTTTCATAAATGGTGAAGATATAGATTTAACCACTAGGATGTCGAGACTAACCGAAAGGTATACAAAAAATAAAGATCAACCTAACGGATATAGAGATTAATTATCTTTATTTTTAACAACCCAATACAACAACGCAATTAGTACAAGATTGCCAATTACATATGTTGTAAGATCCATCCGATCTCAACCGAAGAAAACAACAAGCGATATCACCAGCAAAGCATATATTGTGATGTAGACATATTGGCCAATTTTGAAATCTTTTTTTAGAGTTTCGTCTTTGTTATTAGTTGGGTCTATTTCAGAAGTCATAACCTATACTATTAAATTATAGGAATTTTGACAATAAAAATGGAGCCACCTGTCAGATTCGAACTGACGACCTGATGATTACAAATCAACTGCTCTAGCCAACTGAGCTAAGGTGGCGAAGGTTTGTATTATATACAAATTATTTGTTTGGGAAAGAGCAACCGGTTCCACCAATGCCACAATAACCATTTGGATTTTTTGCTAAATATTGTTGATGATACTCCTCAGCTAAATAGTACTCTGGAGCAATTTCAATTTCAGTTGTAATTTTATTAAAGTTATTTTTAACTAGCTCAGATTGATATATTTCTTTTGATTCAATTGCATACCTAAAATCATCTTCATTAGAAGTATAAATAACTGATCTATATTGTGTGCCTACATCATTTCCTTGCCTCATTCCTTGGGTAGGGTCATGGCACTCCCAAAAGATTTTAAGTAATGTATTTAATTCTATACTTTTTGGATCATAGATTATTTTTACAACTTCGGCATGATTGGTATTTTTATAACAAACATCTTCATAGGTAGGATCTTTCGTGTTTCCTCCGGCATAACCAACTGAAGTTAAGTAGACGCCTTGGATATCCCAAAATCTTTTTTCTACTCCCCAAAAACATCCCGCCCCAAAAATTATTTCTTTAAATTCTTCAGAATGGTTATCTGCAATCGGTATATTTTTTATAAAATGAATCATTTTTAATAGATGCCCTTAATGTTTATTTCGCCACTTGTAAATTTATCATAACCATCTTTTGTTTTTATAATTGCGTTTCCATTATCATCAATATCATGAAAGATTATATTCTTTAATAATTGACCATTTTTATTTATTTCTATTTCTTGATTCATATGAATACAAGCTTCTTTCCATTCATTCAACCATTCAATATTAGGATTATCCGGGGCTGAAATAAAACCATTAATAATCTCGCTAATTAATATCTCTCTCTTACCTGTAATATTAAATTTAGATAAATCTCCCCACCATGACTCTTTTTTGGGAAGATTAAGGTTTATACCTATACCAATAATTGTCCTAGTTTTTTCATTAAATGACTCTGTTTCTACTAAAATTCCACCAATTTTTTTGTTTTCTAGCACAAGATCATTTGGCCATTTAAGGCCTATTTTTTCCTCATTAATCGTTTTATCAATAGATTTTTTACAAATTAACCCAGTAAAAAGGCTTATTGGGCCGCAAGATAGATCTTTTTCAGTTGAAATAGACATATATATGTTGCCAGTATCTGGACTTGACCATTTTTTACCAAGCCTTCCTTTACCTTTAGTCTGTTTTTCGGCAATGACTATATGAAAATCATTTTCAATTGAGATTCTCTTACACTCATCATTTGTAGAGTCAATTTCTTCAAAAATATCAATATTTACCCTATCTGGAAGCAAATTTTGTAGAATTTTATCTTTTTTTAGCTTTTTCAATATAAAAAATTAGTTGACTTAAAGTCATTCTAGAACAAAAATAGCTACCTTTAAATGGAGAGGTGGGTGAGTGGTTAATACCAGCAGACTGTAAATCTGCCGCTTCGGCTACGTAGGTTCGAATCCTACCCTCTCCACCACTGAATTTAACAAACATTTATTACTATAAAATATCTTAAAAAAAGGTTGAGTTTATGCTCTTTTAGAGTGATAATACGGCACCAAAAATGGGATGCTTGTTTGCGGGCTCATATAGCTCAGCGGTAGAGCACTTGCTTGGTAAGTAAGAGGTCACCGGTTCAAGTCCGGTTATGAGCTCCATTTATAACAATTTTAGAGAGGAAAAAATGGCTAGAGAAAAATTCGAAAGAACTTTGCCACATATTAATGTGGGTACTGTTGGTCACGTCGACCATGGTAAAACTACGCTTACAGCAGCGTTAACTAAGGTCGCGGCTGAAGCTTTTGGTGGTGAGGCTACAGATTTTGCTAATATTGATAATGCTCCTGAGGAAAGAGAGAGAGGAATAACTATTGCTACCTCTCATGTTGAGTATGTTTCTACAGCAAGACATTATGCGCACGTAGATTGTCCAGGTCACGCCGACTATGTTAAGAATATGATTACTGGTGCCGCACAAATGGATGGAGCAATCCTAGTAGTAAGTGCTGCAGATGGTCCAATGCCTCAGACAAGAGAGCACATCTTACTTGCAAGGCAAGTTGGTGTTCCATATATCGTAGTTTATATGAATAAAGCAGATCAAAATGATGATCCTGAAATGCTTGAACTTGTTGAAATGGAAATAAGAGAGTTATTAAATGAATATGAATTTCCTGGAGATGACACACCTATTATTGTTGGTAGTGCGCTTAAAGCATTAGAAGGAGATACTTCTGATATAGGAGTACCTTCAGTTCAAAAGCTTATTGAAACTTTAGATTCTTACGTTCCTGAGCCTGAAAGACCAGTTGATGGTAATTTCCTAATGCCGATTGAAGATGTATTTACAATCTCAGGAAGAGGTACTGTTGTGACGGGAAGAATCGAAACAGGTATTGTTAATACTGGCGATGATCTTGAAATCGTTGGGATTAAAGAAACATCAAAAACAACTTGTACAGGTGTTGAGATGTTTAGAAAGTCGCTTGATGAGGGAAGAGCGGGTGAAAATTGCGGTGTCTTATTAAGAGGAGTCGAAAGAGAGGCTGTTGAAAGAGGACAAGTTATTGCAAAACCTGGTTCAATTACACCTCATACTAAGTTTGAAGCTGAAATTTATGTTTTAAGCAAAGATGAAGGCGGAAGACATACACCATTTATGAATAACTATAGACCACAGTTTTATTTTAGAACGACTGATGTAACTGGTGCTTGTGAATTACCTGATGGCGTAGAGATGGTTATGCCTGGTGATAATATCAAAATGGTTGTTTCATTAATTGCTCCAATTGCAATGGACGAAGGTTTAAAGTTTGCAATTAGGGAAGGCGGAAGAACTGTTGGTGCTGGCGTAGTATCAAAAATTGTAGAGTAAAATTAGATTTTTAAGCCGAGACTTGTGTCTCGGCTTGCTTGTCTTTGAAAGTTATGAAAATAAGTTTTAGGCCAGTGGCTCAATTGGTAGAGCATCGGTCTCCAAAACCGGGGGTTGGGGGTTCGAGTCCCTCCTGGCCTGCCAATTGGAACGAAGGATAGAGTGTTGAAATATGAATAAAGAATCAACTTCGAAAACTCTAGATAATCTGAAATGGTTATTAGCAATACTTATATTTGCTGCTGCCGTAGTTGGCAATAGTTATTTTGTAGAAATAGCATTTTTATATAGAGTGTTAGGAGTTTTATTTTTATTTATTGTTGGATTAAGTTTAATTGCGCTAACCAATTTTGGTTCTAACTCAATTAAACTTATGAAAGAATCTAGAACAGAAATTAGAAAAGTTGTATGGCCTACTAGAATGGAAACCACTCAAACTTTTATGATAGTTTTTGCTGCAATTGTTATTTTATGTTTATTTTTTTGGGGACTTGAATCACTTCTAAGTTTCTTAACAAAATTAGTTTTAGGTTAATTTATGGATTGGTATGTAATACAAGCTTACTCTGGGTATGAACAAAAAGTTAAAGCTGCACTTGAAGAAAGAATTGCATTAAATGGCTTGTCTGAAAAATTTGGTGAGATACTAATTCCAACAGAACAGATTGTAGAACTGAAATCTGGTGAAAAAAAGACAACAGAAAGGAAATTTTTTCCTGGATATATCCTTATCCACATGAATCTAGAAGATGATTCATGGCAATTAGTTCAATCTACACCAAGAGTATCAGGCTTCATTGGAGGTACTAGAGATAAGCCTGTGCCTATATCAGAAGAAGATGTAAATAATATTATTAACAGGATAGAAGTTGGTGAAGATGCTCCAGCTCCTAAAACTATATATGAGCCTGGAGAAGTTATAAGAGTTTGTGATGGCCCATTTAATGACTTTAATGGTGTTGTTGAGAGCGTAGATTATGAAAGAAATATAGTGAAGGTATCAGTTCAAATATTAGGAAGGGCTACGCCTGTAGAACTAGAATTTTTACAAATTGAGAAAACATAATGGCAAAAAAAGTAGTTAACGTTTTAAAATTACAAATACCTGCTGGTGGCGCAAACCCAAGCCCTCCAGTTGGACCAGCTCTTGGGCAAGTTGGTCTAAACATTATGGATTTTTGTAATGCTTTTAATTCTGCAACACAAGAATCAGAGAAAGGTATGCCTCTTCCAGTTGTAATTAATGTATATGAAGATAAGTCATTTGATTTTGTAGTTAAAACCCCACCAGCTGCAGTTTTAATAAGAAAGGCATTAAATATTCCAAAAGGAAGCGGTGAGCCAAATAGAGAAAAGGTAGGAAAATTGTCTAGAGCACAACTTGAAGATATTGCAAAAGCAAAAGAACCAGATTTAAATGCAAATGATATTGATGCTGCAGTAAAAATAATTGCAGGTACCGCAAGAAGCATGGGAGTTGAAGTTGATTTATGAGTAAATTAACAAAAAAACAAAAAATTCTTCAAGAAAAACATGACGTAGAAAAAATGTATTCACTTAATGAAGCAATGAAAATAATTCAATCTGTAAAATCAGAAAAATTTGATGAATCAATTGATATTGCTGTCAAATTAGGAGTAGATCCAAATCAATCTGACCAAAATGTAAGGGGTGCTGTAACTTTACCAAATAGCCTGGGTAAAGAAGTTGTAGTAGCTGTTTTTGCTGATGGTGACCATGCAAGTGATGCTAGTGCTGCTGGAGCAGATTATGTTGGCATGGAAGACCTTGCAGATAAATTCAGCAAAGAAGAGATAAAAGTTGATGTAGTTATATCAACAAATGCTGCAATGAAGGTTGTAGGTAAATTAGGACAGCTTCTTGGTCCAAAGGGGCTTATGCCTAATCCAAAAACTGGAACAGTTTCAGATGATGTTACAACTGCTATAAAGAATGTGAAAGCAGGACAAGTTAGATTTAGAACAGATAAAAATGGAATTATTCATGGAAGTATTGGAAAAGTAACTTTTGATAGCGAAAAAATAAAAGCAAACGCTTCCGCATTATTAGAAGAATTAAATAAATTAAAACCAGCTTCTGCTAAAGGAATATTTATAGGTAATATTTCTATTAGTAGCACAATGGGCCCAGGTATAAAAATAAACCCTGGAGAGCTGGTATAAGTTTTAGTTTTGTAGAAATACAAAACTAGATTGTTGCGTTTACGCAGCCGTCGAAGACCGTAGGTGTTGAAAAACTTAATTTCCTACGTAGGTGGTGTGCAAATTGTAATTTTGCAATTTGTCGCCGAATAGCCGAAAGGCTTTAATTGGAGAATTGCTGTGGCATTATCTAAGAGTGAAAAAGAAAGAATAGTGACAGAAGTTAAGGAAGTTGCATCTAATGCATCTACTCTTGTAATTTCTGATGCTAGAGGTTTAAAAGTTTCTGAGCTTTCAGAAATTAGAACTAAGGCAAATCAATCGGGTATTCATATTCAGGTAATTAAGAATTCATTAGCTAAACTAGCTTTTGAAGGAACTGATTTTGGATGTTCAGATGAAGTCCTATTTGGACCTTCACTTTTTGCATTTTCTTTTGAAGAACCAGGTGCAGCAGCTAAATTGCTTAAAACATATGCTAAAAATTTTGATGAACTGGAAATCAAAGCTTTGGTTGTTGAAGGGCAATTACTTGATGGGAGTCAAATAGATATATTGGCAAAACTTCCATCAAAAGATGAGGCATATGGTCTATTGGCTAATGTTTTACAAGCTCCTGTAAGTAAATTTGCTACTTTATTAAATGAAGTGCCAAGCAAGCTTGCAAGGGTATTATCAGCAGTTCGAGACAACAAAGAGGCGTCAGCCTAATTACAAGGAGAATAAAATGGCAACTAGTAAAGACGATATTTTAAAATCAATAGAAGAAATGTCTGTGATGGAATTAGTAGAACTCATTTCTGCTATTGAAGAAAAATTTGGTGTAACTGCTGCGGCAGCAGTAGCAGCAGCACCGGCAGCAGGAGGAGATGAAGCTGCTCCAGCAGCTGAAGAAAAAGATGCATTTGATGTTGTTTTAGCAGCAGCAGGTGATCAAAAAGTCCAAGTCATTAAAGCAGTAAGAGCTATTACTGGCTTAGGTTTAAAAGAAGCAAAAGATATGGTTGATGGTGCTCCAAGCACATTGAAAGAAGGTGTTAAGAAAGAAGAAGCGGAAGCAATGTTAGCGCAACTAACAGAAGCAGGCGCTACTGGCGAGCTTAAATAACCACAACAATATTTAAATAATAGGACGCATTTATGTCATATAGTTATACAGAAAAGAAAAGAATTAGAAAAAACTTTGGTACCTTTGCTCAGGTCATGGATTTACCAAACCTGGTAGAGACACAGACAAATTCTTATTCTGAATTTCTGCAAGCTGATGTGGCTCCTGAAGCCAGAAAAAAACAGGGACTTGAAGAAGTTTTTCAATCTCTGTTCCCTATTAAAAGTGTTTCAGGAAATGCTGCCCTAGAATATGTTTCATATGAATTAGGGAAGAATACATACGATGTCCAGGAATGCCTTATTCAAGGTTTATCATATTCTGCGCCACTAAGAATAAAAGTTAAGTTAGTTTTGTATGATAGAGAATCTAATTTTAAAGATATAAAAGATATCAAAGAAGGTGAAGTATTTATGGGAGAAGTTCCATTAATGACTAATGATGCTTCTTTTATAATCAATGGAACTGAGAGAGTAGTTGTATCTCAATTACACCGATCTCCAGGAGTTTTTTATGATCATGATAAAGGTAAAACTCATTCATCAGGAAAAGTTCTTTATTCTGCAAGGATTATTCCATATAGAGGCTCATGGCTAGATTTCGAATTCGATCCTAAAGATATTCTCTTTAGCAGAATAGATAGAAGAAGAAAGATACCAGCTACTATTATGCTTAGAGCATTAAATATGGGCACAGAAGAAATCCTTTCAGAATTTTATGAAGAAGATATTTTTACTATTGATAAGGATAATGTGAAGGCTGCACTAGCTCCAGAAAGGCTTAGAGGTGAGACATTACCCGTTGATATTAAGGTTAAAAATAAAGTTTACGTCGAAGCAGGAAAAAGAATTACAGCCCGACATATAAAAGAAATGCAAACTTCAAAAGCTTCTGAAATATCCCTTTCAAATGAATTTTTAATAGGCAAAGTTCTATCCAAGGATATTTTTAATGAAGAAACAGGCGAAGTATTACTAACAGCAAATACAGAAATAGATGAGACAGTCCTTGAAGAAATTAAAGAACATAAAATTAAAGAAATAAAATGTCTTTATATAAATGAATTAGATAAAGGCCCATATATTTCAAACACATTAAGAGTAGATCCTACCTCTAACAGGTTAGAAGCATTAGTTGAGATATATAGGATGATGAGACCTGGTGAACCACCAACAAAAGATTCAGCTGAAACCTTATTCAATAATCTTTTCTTTAATGAAGAGCGTTATGACCTTTCTGAAGTAGGAAGAATGAAATTCAATAGAAGGTTAAAATTAGATGCAAAAAAAGATAATCCCCATATTCTTGATAAGCAAGACATCATTGAGGTGATGAAAGGCATTGTTAATATTCGAGATGGGCATGATATTGTCGATGATATTGATCATTTAGGAAATAGAAGAGTTAGATCAGTTGGTGAAATGACAGCAAATCAATTTAGAGTTGGTTTGATAAGAGTTGAAAGGGCAGTAAGAGAAAGATTGAGTATGGCTGAGGCTGATGAGCTCGGCCCTCAGGACTTAATTAATGCTAAACCTGTTACAGCTGCTATTAAAGAATTTTTTGGATCTAGCCAGCTATCTCAATTTATGGACCAAAATAATCCATTATCAGAGATTACACATAAAAGAAGAGTATCTGCTTTAGGGCCAGGCGGATTAACAAGAGAAAGGGCTGGGTTTGAAGTCAGAGATGTTCATCCAACACACTATGGAAGAGTTTGCCCAATTGAAACTCCTGAGGGACCAAATATTGGATTAATTAATTCTTTTGCTTCATATTCTAGAACTAATCAATATGGTTTTATTGAAACTCCATATAGAAAAGTTGTAAAAGGCAAAGTTACAGATGAGATTATTTACTTATCAGCAATTGACGAAGCAGAACATGTTATTGCGCAAGCAAATGTGATGTTAGATAAAAGTAATAGATTTATTGATGATTTAGTTGCGGTTAGGCATGCAAATGAATTTGAATTAATGTCTCCAGAAAGAATTGATTTAATGGATGTATCGCCACAACAAGTGGTGTCAATTGCAGCATCTTTAATTCCATTTCTAGAACATGATGACGCAAATAGAGCTCTAATGGGTTCAAATATGCAACGTCAGGCTGTTCCAGTATTAAGATCAGAAAAACCTCTTGTTGGAACTGGTCTAGAGACAGTAGTCGCAAGAGATTCAGGTGTTTGTATAGTTGCAAATAATACTGGTGTAGTAGAAAGTGTAGATGCATCAAGAATTGTTGTTAGGGTTACAGATAAAAAATCTAAAACAGCGTCAGATGTATACAATTTAATTAAATACACCAGATCAAATCAAAACACATGCATTAATCAACGCCCAATTGTTAAAGCAGGTGACTCAGTTAAAGCGGGAGATATTTTAGCTGATGGGCCTTCAATTGATAATGGTGAATTAGCATTAGGTCAGAATATAAGAATTGCATTTATGCCATGGCATGGGTATAACTTTGAGGATTCAATTTTACTTTCTGAGAAAGTTGCTAGAGAAGATAGGTTTACATCTATACATATTCAAGAGATTGTTTGTATTGCTAGAGATACTAAACTAGGTTCTGAAGAAATTACAGCTGATATTCCAAATGTAGGAGAAGGATCTCTTAACAAACTTGATGAATGTGGAATAGTTTATGTTGGAGCTGAAGTTGAGCCAGGGGATATTCTTGTTGGAAAGATAACACCTAAAGGAGAGACACAACTATCTCCAGAGGAAAAGTTATTAAGAGCTATATTTGGTGAAAAAGCATCTGATGTGAAAGATACATCTCAAAGGGCAAGTTCAAAAGGTACTGTTATTGGCGTAGAAGTATTTACCAGAGATGGTGTTGAAAAAGATGAAAGAACTAAAGACATAGAACAAGAACATTTAGATCAATCAAAAAAAGATGCTGATGATGAGGCCGCTGTTGTAGAACAAGCAACCAAAAAAAGACTTTGTGAATTATTGAAATCAGAAAAGGCAGCCAAAGGAAGTGGTGAAATTAAAAAAGGTGAAACTTTTACAATTGAAAAGTTAGAATCATTAAATTTGAATGATATTTTTTCAATAAAAATAAAAAATGAGAGCATTAATAATACTATCGAAGAAACAGAGACTTTATATAAACAATATATTAAAGATATTAAATCTAGATATGAAGAAAAGAAAACAAAAATTATTAGAGGTCACGATCTTGCGCCAGGAGTAATTAAAATCGTAAAGGTCTTCTTAGCAATCAAAAGAAGAATTCAGCCAGGTGACAAGATGGCTGGGAGGCATGGTAATAAGGGGGTTATATCAGAAATAATGCCGGTTGAAGATATGCCTTATGATGAAGATGGAAATCCAGTAGATATTGTTTTAAATCCATTGGGAGTTCCATCAAGAATGAATGTAGGACAAGTTCTTGAAACTCATATGGGATGCGCTGCTAAAGGTATTGGTCAGAAGATTGATGCAATGATTAAAAATAATGCTAAGCCAGCAGAATTAAAATCATATTTAGACAAGCTTTACAATACCGATGCTACTAATAAAGAAGACATTAATTCTCTAAATAATAACGAGATAGTTGAATTGGCTGAAAATCTAAGAGAGGGGTTACCAATTGCTACACCAGTTTTTGATGGGGCAAAAGAAAGTGAAATCAAAGAACTTTTAAAATTAGCTGATATGCCAGAGTCCGGACAAATCACATTATATGATGGCAGGACTGGAACTAAATTTGATAGCCCAGTTACTGTTGGCTATATGTATATTATTAAACTAAATCATTTAGTAGATGACAAAATGCATGCTAGATCAACTGGTTCATATAGCTTAGTAACTCAACAACCGCTTGGTGGCAAAGCTCAATTTGGCGGCCAAAGATTTGGTGAGATGGAAGTCTGGGCTCTTGAAGCTTATGGAGCTTCTTATACTCTTCAAGAAATGTTGACAGTAAAATCTGATGATGTATCCGGAAGAACAAGAATGTATAAAAATATTGTTGACGGAAGTTATGAAATGGATGCAAATGTCCCAGAATCATTTAATGTGCTTAGCAAAGAAATTAAGTCATTAGGTATTAATGTTGATTTAGATTTAGATAACTAGGAGAAAAAAATTGAAAGATTTATTAAACTCTTTAAAAACTGGCCAAGAAGATTTTTCTTCAATTTCTGCGGGATTAGCATCTCCACAAGTAATCAAATCCTGGTCATTTGGTGAAGTTAAAAAACCTGAAACTATAAACTATAGAACTTTCAAACCAGAAAGAGATGGTCTCTTTTGCGCAAAAATCTTTGGACCAGTTAAAGATTACGAATGTATTTGTGGAAAGTATAAAAGAATGAAGCATAGAGGTGTTGTTTGTGAGAAGTGTGGAGTCGAAGTAACGCTAGCAAAAGTTAGAAGAGAAAGGATGGGCCATATTGAGTTAGCGGCTCCAGTTGCTCATATATGGTTTTTAAAATCATTGCCATCAAGGATAGGACTGCTTTTAAATGTTACTTTAAGAGAAATTGAACGAGTATTATATTTTGAAAGTTATATAGTTACTGATCCAGGCCTTACAGAATTAGAGAAAGGCGATATTTTAACCGAAGAAGAATGGGTTGAAAAATATGAAGAATTTGGCGATGAATTTACTGCTGGAATGGGAGCTGAAGCAGTTCAGATATTATTAGAAGAGCTTGATATTGAAGATGAAATTAGAATTATTAGAGAAGAGGTTCCTCAAACAAATTCAGAGACTAAACTTAAAAAGTTATCCAAAAGGTTAAAATTATTAGAGGCTTTTAATAATTCTGGAAATAAGCCTGAGTGGATGATTATGAATGTTTTACCTGTTTTACCACCAGATTTAAGACCTCTTGTGCCTCTTGAAGGTGGAAGGTTTGCAACATCAGACTTGAATGATTTATATAGAAGAGTAATTAATAGAAATAATAGACTAAAAAGATTATTAGAATTAAACGCACCTGAAATAATTGTTAGAAATGAGAAAAGAATGCTACAAGAGTCTGTTGATGCTTTATTGGACAACGGAAGAAGAGGGCGAGTTATCACTGGCACCAATAAGAGACCTTTAAAATCTTTAGCAGACATGATTAAGGGTAAAGGAGGGCGATTTAGACAAAATTTATTAGGAAAAAGAGTAGATTATTCCGGTAGATCAGTTATTGTTGCTGGCCCAAATCTTAGATTGCATCAATGCGGGCTTCCAAAGAAGATGGCTTTAGAGCTATTTAAACCTTTTGTATACGGGAAGCTTGAGCAAAGAGAGCTTGCTACAACTATAAAAGGCGCTAAGAAATTAGTAGAAAGAGAAACTCCAGAAGTATGGGAAGTGCTAGAAGAAGTGATAAGAGAGCATCCAGTTTTACTAAATAGAGCTCCAACTCTCCATAGACTTGGCTTGCAAGCATTTGAACCAAAATTAATAGAAGGCAAGGCAATTCAGTTACACCCATTAGTATGTGTTGCTTTCAATGCAGATTTTGATGGTGACCAAATGGCAGTCCATGTGCCACTTACCTTGGAGGCTCAGTTGGAAGCAAGGGCATTAATGATGTCAACTAATAATATACTTTCACCAGCAGACGGATCTCCAATTATAAATCCAACTCAAGATATTGTATTAGGCTTATATTATATGACTCGAGACAATGCAAATGCATCAGGAGTTGGAAGAGTTTTTAGTAATTCCGATGAAGTTTTAAGAGCGTATGAGACAGAAAGTCTAGAAATCCATTCTCCTATAAAAGTAAGGATTGATCATGGTAATGGCGAGAGTACACTAGAAGAAACAACTGTTGGCAGGATATTAATATGGAGAATCACGCCCAAAGAGGTTGGTTTTGAGAACATTAATGATGTTTTAAATAAAAAATCAGTCTCAAAGCTTGTTGATATCTCATATAGAAAGGCGGGACTAAAGAAAACTGTTATTTTTGCTGACCAACTTATGTATCTAGGTTTTGATTTTTCTACAAGGTCAGGCTCATCTATTGGAGTTAATGACTTTGTTATTCCTAAAGAAAAAGCTCAAATCATTGACTCATCAGAGAAGGAAGTAAAAGCAATAGAAAAACAATTTGACTCTGGTTTAGTTACAAGAGGCGAAAGATATAACAAAGTTATCGATATTTGGTCTAGAGCTAATGAACAAGTAGCAAAAGCTATGATGGAAAAAATTAGTACTGAAACAGCTAAAACTCCAGATGGAAGTAAAGTTGATCAATCTTCATTTAATTCTGTATTTATTTATGCAGATTCTGGAGCGAGGGGTTCACCAGCTCAAATTAGACAGCTTTCTGGGATGAGGGGTTTGATGTCAAAACCAGACGGCTCAATTATAGAAACGCCTATTACTGCTAACTTTAGAGAGGGCTTATCAGTATTACAATATTTTATTTCAACCCACGGCGCTAGGAAAGGGTTAGCTGATACCGCATTAAAAACTGCAAACTCTGGATATTTAACAAGAAGATTGTGTGATGTTTCAATGGATTCTGTCATAAATATTGAAGACTGTGGGACTAAAGAGTCTATTACAGTCACCTCCATTATTGACGGTGGTGAAATTATTCAAGCATTAACCGATAGGATTCTAGGAAGAGTTATTGCTGAACCAATTTTTGATAATGATGGTAAAGAAATTTTTCCTATTAACACAATGTTAGATGAGGATGCATTAGATGTAATAGATGCACTTAATTTATCAAGTTTAAAGATTAGGTCGCCTATGACATGCGAAGCATCAATAGGCGTTTGTGCTATGTGTTATGGAAGAGATCTTGCAAGAGGACATTTAGTTCATAGAGGTGAAGCGGTTGGAGTAGTAGCAGCCCAATCAATTGGAGAGCCGGGCACTCAGCTTACTATGAGAACATTCCATATTGGTGGCGCAGCTTCAAGCTCATCAGAGGATAATGCAATAAGAAACAGAAATATTGGTACTGTGAATTTATCAGATGACATAAAAACTGTCACTAATAAAGATGGAAATCAAGTAGTAGTATCAAGAAATGCTATTTGTACTATTACAAACTCATGGGGCAAGGTTGTTGAAAGATATAAGATTCCATATGGAGCTACCCTTGAAGTTAAAAATCAATCTGAGGTTGAAGAAATGGACACGTATATTGCTTCATGGGATCCATATACAAGGCCAATAGTTTCAGAAACTGCAGGTAAAGTTAACTTTATTGGCATTGAAGATGGCTTAAGTGTAAGAGAGCAGACAGATGAATTAACCGGATTATCGAGTATTGAAATTATAGAAGTTGCTGATAGACCTTCGGGTGGAAGGGATTTGGTCCCTACAATTGAAATTATTGACTCAAAAGGAAAGCCAGTATTGGTGGGTGAATTTAAACAGCCTGCTGTATATCCTTTACCTGCTGGTGGACTTGTTAATTTATCAAATGGTCAAAAAATAAAAGCTGGTGAAGTTATTGCTAGAATGCCATTAGTTGCATCTAAAACTAAAGATATTACAGGTGGATTGCCAAGAGTAGCAGACTTGTTTGAGGCCAGAAAACCTAAAGATGCAGCAGTTCTTGCTGAAGAGACAGGATTAATTTCTTTTGGCAAGGAAACAAAAGGTAAAGTTAGAGTAGTTATAACTCCTGAAGGAGCTACAAAAAAATCACAAAATGTTGAGATGTTAATACCAAAACATAGAATATTGAATGTTTTTGAAGGCGAAAGGGTGAATAAAGGAGATGTTATTTCTGAAGGCCCATTAAGCCCTCATGATATTTTAAGGCTAAAAGGAGTGCCAGAACTTACTAATTTTATTGTAAATGAAATTCAAGATGTATATAGGCTTCAAGGTGTTTCTATAAATGATAAGCATATAGAAACAATTTTAAGACAGATGCTAAGAAAAGCATTAATTATTGATGGCTGTGATACCAAATTTATTCAAGGCGATCAGGTTAGTTATGCTGAGTTAGTGGAAGAGAATAATAAAGTCAAAGCAGAAGGAAATAAACCCGCCGAATATGAAAGAGTTTTACTTGGAATAACAAAAGCCTCACTTGCAACTGATTCATTTATATCTGCTGCTTCTTTCCAAGAAACTACAAGAGTTCTCACAGAGGCTGCTGTAACTGGCAAGAAAGATCATTTAAGAGGATTAAAAGAAAATGTAGTAGTTGGAAGATTAATCCCTGCAGGAACTGGAATGGAATTCCATGATAAATTAAGAAGCAAGAAACAAGGTGATTTTGAAGAATCAGTTTTAACAGATGATGATATAGAAGCTGCTCTAAGACAAGAACTTCAAGAAAATGATGAAGAATAATGTTGACCATTAACGATCAGCTATATAAAATCGCCGCCTATATATAAAATTATTATGGCTACAGTTAATCAATTAATTAAAAAATCTCGCAAACCAAAACTTAAGAAGACTGATGTGCCTGCTTTAAATTCATGTCCTCAACGAAGAGGTGTATGTACACGTGTATATACAACTACTCCGAAAAAACCAAATTCTGCTTTAAGAAAAGTGTGCAGGGTTAGGCTGACCAGTGGGTATGAAGTAACTTCCTACATTGGCGGGGAAGGTCACAATCTTCAAGAACATTCATTGGTTTTAATTAGAGGCGGGAGAGTTAAAGATTTACCAGGTGTTAGATATCATACTGTAAGAGGTACACTTGACACCTCAGGTGTTGCAAATAGAAAGCAACGAAGATCCAAATACGGAGCTAAGAAAGGTAAATAATTATGCCAAGAAGACGAAGCCCTGAGAAAAGGAAAGTATTACCTGATCCAAAATACAAAGACATAGTTTTAGCAAAATTTATGAACAATTTAATGAAGGATGGTAAAAAATCTGTTGCTGAAAAAATTGTTTATGGCGCCTTTGATCAAATTACAAAGAATTCAAAAGATGATCCTTTAGAAGTTTTTATGAAGGCTCTTGAAGAAGTAAGTCCTGTAGTTGAGGTTAAATCTAGAAGAGTTGGTGGGGCGAACTATCAAGTTCCAGTAGAAATTAGACCTGCAAGAAGACAGGCATTAGCTATGAGATGGATTGTTGAAGCAGCAAGAAGAAGAAGTGAAAAATCCATGGATCTTAG
Source organism: uncultured SAR86 cluster bacterium (assembly GCA_902583575.1). Lineage (GTDB taxonomy): Bacteria > Pseudomonadota > Gammaproteobacteria > Magnimaribacterales > D2472 > SAR86A. Next base: position 51,487 of record CACHWY010000001.1, read on the forward strand.
ATTAGCAGGTGAACTTCAAGATGCATCACAGCAAAAAGGATCTGCATATAGGAAAAGAGAAGATGTTCATAAGATGGCTGAGGCAAATAAAGCTTTTTCACACTTCAGATTTTAAAAATTAATCAATCATGGCTAGAGATACTGAATTAAATAAATACAGAAATGTAGGAATTTGTGCCCACGTAGATGCTGGTAAAACAACCACAACAGAAAGAGTATTATTTTATACAGGACTTTCTCACAAGATTGGTGAAGTTCATGATGGTGCAGCTGTTATGGACTGGATGGAACAAGAACAAGAAAGAGGAATAACTATAACATCAGCTGCTACCACATGCTTCTGGAGTGGGATGGAACAACAATATCCTCAACATAGAATAAACATTATTGATACCCCTGGACACGTTGACTTTACTATTGAAGTAGAACGTTCATTAAGAGTTTTAGACGGGGCAGTAGTTGTTTTCTGTGGGACATCAGGAGTGGAACCTCAATCTGAGACAGTTTGGAGACAAGCAAATAGATATGAGGTACCAAGAATTGTTTTTGTAAATAAGATGGATAGGGCTGGTGCAGATTTTGAAAAGGTTGTTAATCAGATTAAAGACCGTCTTCAAGCAAATATAGTCCCTATTCAGTTCAATATTGGCACAGAAGAAGATTTTAAAGGGGTTGTAGATTTAATAAATATGCGAGCTATTTATTGGAATGAAGACGATCAAGGCTTAACCTTTGATTCTAAAGATATTCCAGAAAATTTAATGGATAAGTGTTCAAAATTAAGAGAAGAAATGGTGGAAGCAGCAGCTGAAGCAAATGAAGAACTTATGGATGCATATCTTGAATCTGGGGAATTATCATCTGATCAAATTAAAGAAGGTTTAAGGATTAGATCATTAGCTAATGAAGTTATATTAGCTCTTTGTGGTTCTGCATTTAAAAAATAAAGGAGTTCAGGCCGTCCTTGATGCAGTAATTGACTTTTTACCAGCACCAGATGAAGTAAGGGCTATTGAAGGTGTTATACCTAATAATAATGAAGAAGAAGAGCAATCGGATTCAAGAAAATCCTCTGACGATGAGCCATTTTCTGCACTTGCTTTTAAAATTGCGACAGATCCATTTGTAGGAACGTTAACTTTTATTAGAGTGTATTCAGGCGTTCTAAGTGTTGGTGATGGTGTGATGAATACAACTAGATCAAAAAAAGAAAGAGTTGGAAGAATGGTTCAAATGCATTCCAATAATAGAGAGGAAATTAAAGAAGTTAGGGCAGGTGATATTGCAGCTTGTATTGGTTTAAAAGATATCACTACTGGTGATACTTTATCAGACTCAGATAAACCAATTGTTCTTGAAAGAATGGACTTTCCAGAACCTGTTATATCAGTTGCTGTGGAGCCTAAATCAAAACAAGATCAAGAAAAAATGTCACTAGCATTGGGTAAGTTAGCCCAAGAAGACCCCTCATTCAGAGTAGCGAGCGATGAAGAGTCAGGCCAAACCATTATATCTGGTATGGGAGAGCTTCATTTGGATGTTCTGGTAGATAGAATGAAAAGAGAATTTTCTGTTGAGGCAAATATTGGTAAGCCACAAGTTGCATACAGAGAAACAATCAAAGAAACCGTTGAAGTTGAGGGTAAATTCGTTAGACAGAGTGGCGGTAAAGGGCAATATGGGCATGTATGGCTTAAATTAGAGCCATTAGGGCTTGATGATGAATATGAATTTGTAGATAAAATCGTTGGAGGAGTAATCCCTAAAGAATATATCCCCGCAGTAAACAAAGGAATTCAGGAACAAATGCAAAATGGTGTTATAGCTGGTTATCCATTATTAGCTTTGAGAGCTACTTTATATGATGGATCCTTTCATGATGTTGACTCTAATGAAATGGCATTCAAGATAGCCGGATCAATGGCTTTAAAAGATGGCGCAAATAAAGCTAAACCAGCATTACTGGAACCTATAATGAAAGTTGTTGTTGTAACGCCCGAAGAGCATATGGGCGATGTAGTTGGCGATCTTAATAGAAGAAGAGGTATTATTTTAGGCATGGAAGATATTACTTCAGGTAAAGAAGTTTCATCTGAAGTTCCTTTAGCTGAAATGTTTGGATATGCTACTGACTTAAGATCACAAACTCAAGGAAGGGCAACTTTTACAATGGAATTTACCAAATATGGTGAAGTTCCAAACAACATCGCTGAAGGTTTAAAAAGTTCATAAAAATAATTCTATATAAAGGTTATTAGCTTGACAAAATAACTTTATTAATTCATTTTGTATAACTTATGAAGTCATCTAAAAGTAAAAGCTATGGCGTTAAATCTGGAAAAAAAGTATTTGAAGGTTATAACGATGAAAGAAAAGTAAAAAATAGAAAAGAAAAAGTTGAAAAGCGCCTAGGATATCTTGATTATTCAAAAGATTTTAAGAAAAAACCAAACGAAGTTCCAAAAAAATATCTTAATAAGATTATTACTGCAGACAGTTTAGATTTATTAAAAAAACTTCCTGATAATTGTATAGATATTGTATTTACATCTCCTCCATATAATTTTGGATTAGATTATGAAGGCCACAATGATACTGATCAATGGAAGAATTATTTTGGTGTGCTCTTCGAAATTTTTGATGAATGCATAAGAGTTACTAAACATGGAGGCAGAATCATAATTAATATACAACCACTTTTTTCTGATTACATACCTTCACATCATATGATCAGTAATTATTTTTTTCAAAAAGGCTTAATCTGGAAGGGAGAAATAATGTGGGAGAAAAATAATTATAATTGCAAATACACTGCTTGGGGCAGTTGGAAAAGTCCTTCAAGTCCTTATTTGAAATATACTTGGGAATTCTTAGAAGTATTTTGCAAAGGTAATCTTAAAAAAGCAGGTGATAGCAAGGATATTGATATAACAGGAGATGAATTTAAAAAGTGGGTAAACGCAAAGTGGTCAATTGCACCAGAAAGAGATATGAAAAAATACAATCATCCAGCAATGTTTCCAATTAAGCTTGTTGAAAGAGTTTTAAAATTATTTTCTTATGAAAATGACGTTGTCCTTGATCCTTTTAATGGCGCAGGCACAACAACGCTAGTTAGTCATATTCTTAATAGAAATTATATTGGCATTGATACTTCAGTTGAATACAACAAGACAGCTAAAAAAAGAATAGCTGATCATAAAAAAAATAATCTTTTTTAAAATTGGAATCTAATAAATTTAAAGCATTTAAAAATAAGATTTCGATTATGAGGGGATTATGCAATGGAGAGTCATTAAACTTTGCTAATGATACTGAAGAATTAAAGGATACCTATGAATTTTTCTATAAAAATATATATGACTATGCTGATGCATTAGCAAAGATTGATAATAGAAAGATTGGTGGAATACTCCGATCATATACTGGCTTATTTGTTGAATATGCAGCTCATTCAATCGCTTTAATGGCATGGAAGGATTTGGGCGGTGATATGGATAAAATAACAATATCTAAAGAAAAAATCTTGGTTCCTGTAAAAGAAGAATATATAGAATCTCAAAGCGAAGAGATTAAAAGTTTTTTAGATTCTCAACCAAATAAGGGATATCAATGTTCTGTTGATAAGCATGTTTTTATAGAAAATGAACTTGTTTTGGCAATTGAATGCAAAGCATATGCTGAAAATGCTATGTTAAAGAGAATTGTTTCTGATATGGACTTTATTAAAATTACTTACCCCGCAGTAAAATGTTATCTCTTTATGTTAGAAAGTCAGTTAGGAGGCGATTATTCTGAATTAAAAGAAAATCCTTTAGGTTCATATAGCTCACATGCAATAATTTCACAAACTGGCGTGAAAGATTTTAAGATCTTACCGCATGTAAAGGGAAATAGACTTGTTAAAGCGCCTATATTCGAAAGAAAATTTTATAAACCTATCTCAAAAAGAATGCTTGATCGTACTTTGAAACTATTCAAAAACGATTTAATAAAATACAAATAAAATAATCAGTCTAACAAGTTGACACATCGTCATTAAAAGGCCTAAAATACGCCACATTTTGCATTAAGTTCAATGTAAAAAATATTTTTATTGGTAATAAAAAATAGGGAAAATATGGAGAATCAATCAATCAGAATAAGGTTAAAAGCTTTTGATTATAGATTAATTGATGCTTCTGCAAAGTTAATTGTTGAAACAGTAAAAAAAACTGGAGCAGTAATTAATGGACCAATACCATTACCTGTAAAAAAAGAAAGGACAACGGTATTGATTTCGCCGCATAAAGATAAAGATGCAAGAGATCAATACGAGATTGTTACTTATAAAAGATTAATGGACATTGTCAAACCGACTGATAAAACAGTCGATGCTTTAATGAAACTTGATCTATCCTCAGGGGTAGATGTACAAATAAGCTTAGGACAATAAATTTTAACGCGAATGCGGCCATAGAGGGTTTGTAGCCCCGTAAAAGGAGATAAAGTTGAGCATAGGCTTAATAGGAAAAAAATCTGGTATGTCACGTCTTTTTCTTGAAGATGGTGAATCAGTACCTGTTACTGCGGTATCAGTATGCGGTAATTTTGTTGCTGATATAAAAACCAAGGAAAAGAATGGATATAACGCAATTGTTGTATCTAAATCTAAAAAATCTAAAAATCTTCAAAAATCACAAAAAGAATTCTTTAAAAAAATCAATTTAAATCCTGGATCCCTTAATGAATTTAAATTAGAAGATGATTCTGAGACTTTTGAAGTCGGAAAACATCTTACAGCTGAAATATTTAAGATTGGCCAGTATGTGGATGTAACAGGAATTTCAAAAGGAAAAGGTTATGCAGGAGTAATTAAACGGCATAACTTTTCAATGCAAGATGCCACTCATGGTAACTCTCTAGCACATAGAGCTCATGGTTCAATCGGGCAGTGTCAAACACCAGGAAGGGTATGGAAAGGAAAGAAGATGTCTGGACATATGGGTAATGTACAAAAAACCGTTCAAAGTTTAAAGATTGTTGATATGGATATTGAGAATAATGTTATCTATATAAAAGGAGCTGTCCCTGGTTTCAATGGCTCGGAAGTAAAAATAAAACCCTCAATTAAAAAATCATGAAAATAGAGCTTTTATCAAATACAAAAAATAAAGATATTTCTATTTCTAATGAAGTATTTAGCAAAGAGTTTAATGAGCCATTGATTCATCAAGCTGTTATGAGTTTTATGGCAACTTCAAGGCAAGGAAGTGCAAAGCAAAAAAACAGATCTGAGGTTAGAGGTGGCGGCAAGAAACCATACAGACAAAAGGGTACTGGAAGAGCTAGAGCTGGAACTATCAGAAGTCCACTCTGGAGAGGTGGTGGCGTAACTTTTGCATCTAGACCAAGAGATTTTAGTAAAAAAATTAATAAGAAAATGTATCGCGCAGCAATTAAATCTATTTTTTCTGAATTAGTTAGACAGAATAGACTTGTTGCAATAGAAAAACCAGTTCTCAAAAAACCAAAAACTAAAGAAATTGCAAGCTTCTTAAATGAATTCTCATTAAGTAAAGTTTTAATAATTACAGATGAATTGGATATAAATTTATATCTTTCAGCTAGAAATATTCCAAATGTTGATGTTATTACTGTTAGAGAAATTAACCCAGTTAACCTTCTTAAACCTCAAAAAGTTGCAGTAACAGGAGAGGCATTAAAGCAAATTGAGGAGTGGATAAATGGATAACGAAAAATTATTTACTCTAATAAAGTCACCAATTATCACTGAGCAAACGGCTCTTCTTGGTGAAAATTTAAAACAAATTGTTTTTAAGGTAGACCTTTCTGCTAATAAAAGAGAAATAAAACAGGCTGTAGAAAAATTATTTAATGTAGAAGTTCTAAAAGTTACTACATCAGTTGTAAAAGGCAAAACAAAAAGGAATAGATTTGGAATGTACAGAAAATCAAATTACAAAAAAGCTTTTGTATCGATTAGCGAAGGTTCTGAAATTCAATTTGAGGGAATTAACTAATGGCGATTATTAAATCAAAACCTACAAGCCCAGGCAGACGGGGGGTTATATCAGTTAAATCTGATTTATATAAAGGAAAGCCTCAAAAGTCTCTTATTGAATCTAAATCAAAAAATGGTGGAAGAAATAATCATGGAAGGATAACTGTCAGGCATCAAGGTGGCGGACATAAGCAGCACTATAGACTAATTGATTTTAAAAGAGATAAGTTTGATATACCAGCTGTAGTAGAGAGAATTGAATACGATCCAAACAGGTCTGCTCATATTGCTTTATTAAAATATCTTGATGGTGAAAGAAGATATATTATTGCTCCGTCTAAAATCAAAATTGGCGATCAAATTATTTCATCAGATGATTGTGAAATTAAAATAGGAAACTCAATGAAACTTAAAGACATACCATTAGGTACAAATGTTCATTGTGTTGAGCTTAAGCCAATGAAAGGCGCTCAATTAGCAAGAAGTGCTGGCACATCTGCAAGATTGGTAGCTAAAGAAGGTATTTATGCAACATTAAGATTGCAATCAGGTGAAACAAGGAAAGTTTTATGGGAATGCAGAGCAACTTTAGGAACAGTTTCTAATCAAGAAAATAATTTAAAGTCTCTTGGTAAGGCTGGAGCCAAAAGATGGAGAGGTGTCAGGCCAACCGTTAGAGGTGTGGCTATGAATCCAGTCGATCATCCTCATGGTGGTGGTGAAGGAAGAACTTCTGGTGGAAGACATCCTTCAACTCCTTGGGGTGTTCCGACAAAAGGATATAAAACAAGAAAAAATCAAAGAACAGATAATTTAATTGTTAGAAGAAGAGGTAAAAAGTAATATGCCTAGATCACTAAAAAAAGGGCCATTTGTAGATTTATCATTATCAAAAAAAGTTGAAGCTGCATTGGCAAATAATGATAAAAAGCCAATCAAAACTTGGTCAAGAAGATCTATGATTATTCCTTCGATGGTGGGTTTAACCATTTCAGTTCATAATGGAAGACAACATGTTCCAGTATTTATAAATGAGGATATGGTTGGTCATAAGCTAGGCGAATTCGCAATTACACGAACTTTTAAAATGCACTCAGGTGATAGGAAGGCAGAATAATGGAAACTCGTGCATATTTAAAAGGAACTAGACTTTCGCCCCAAAAGGCTGCATTAGTTGCAGACCAAATTAGAGGTAAACCTGTTGATGAGGCTATGGACTTTCTTGTTTATAACAAACAAAAAGGCTCTGCTGTTATAAAAAAACTTTTAGAATCTGCAATTGCAAATACTGAAAATAATAACAATTCCGATATTGATAAATTATTTATTAAATCTGTCATTGTTAATCAAGGTATGAGATTAAAAAGAATGAAGGCAAGGGCAAGAGGAAGAGCAGATAGAATAATAAAACCGACATGCCATATTGAAATTATATTGGTTGAGGGAGATAAATAATGGGACAAAAAGTTAATCCAAATGGATTTAGATTAGGCGTTTCTAAAAAGCAAAAAGCTAATTGGTATGCAAAAGGAAAAGACTTTCCAAATAATTTAATTCAAGATTTAAAAGTGAGAGATCACTTAAATAAAAAGTTAAAGAATTCATCAATTAGCAAAATAGAATTAGAAAGAACTGCTGATACTTTTGTTGTAAATATTCATACTGCAAGACCAGGTATTATTATTGGCAAACGTGGCGAAGAAATTGAAAATTTAAAAAAAGCAGTCGAGAAAATTGTTAAAGGTACCTGCCAAATTAATATTAAAGAAGTTAAAAAGCCTGATCTAGATGCACAAATACTTGCTGAGGGTGTTGCGCAACAACTTGAAAAACGAGTGATGTTTAGAAGAGCAATGAAAAGAACTGTACAAAGTGCGCTTAGACAGAGTGCAAAAGGCGTTCGAATTGAAGTTTCAGGAAGACTTAATGGTGCAGAAATAGCAAGAACAGAATGGTATAGAGAGGGAAGGGTCCCTCTGCACACGCTTAGGGCAGATATAGATTATGGAACTGCCGAAGCTTTAACTACATATGGAATTATTGGTATTAAAGTTTGGGTATACAAAGGCGAAATAACAGAAGATCCATACAAATCAAATTAGGGAACCAATTAAAAAATGTTACAACCAAAACAAACAAAATTTAGAAAAATGCATAAGGGCAGGAATCGTGGTTTGGCTCAAAATGGTAATACTGTTGCATTTGGCAGGTTTGGATTGGTTGCATCTGGCAGAGGGAGAATTACTGCTAGACAAATAGAAGCAGCAAGAAGAGCAATGACTAGGTATATTAAAAGAGGCGGGAATATTTGGATAAGAATATTTCCAGATAAGCCTATAACAAAGAAACCATTGGAAGTAAGGATGGGTAAAGGTAAAGGCAATGTTGAATATTGGGTCGCATTAGTTCAACCAGGAAAAGTTATGTTTGAAATGGCTGGGGTAGAAGAAGAGCAAGCAAGAGAGGCTTTTAGATTAGCTTCAGCAAAACTCCCAGTAAAAACACACTTTATTAAATAAGGTATTAAAAATGAGTAAAGAATTAGCAGATTTAAGAAAGAAAAATTTAGAAAAACTAGACGCTGAATTAGTTTCTGCCAGAGAATCTCAGTTTGGATTAAGAATAAAACATAGAACTGGACAATTGAATGAAACAAGCGAATTAAAAAAAGTTAGAAAAAAAATAGCTCAAATAAAAACTGTAATTAATGAGATTAAATTAAAGGATGAAAAATAATGGAATCTACTAACCCAAGAATTTTAACAGGCGTAGTAACTAGCAATAAAGCTGATAAAACTATTACCGTTAAGATTGAAAGAAAAGTTAAGCATCCTATATATGGAAAGGTTATTAAAAGAGCAACCAAAGTTCATGCTCATGATGAAAATAATGATGCATCTATTGGAGACATTGTTTCTGTCAAGGAATGCAGACCTATCTCTAAGACAAAAACTTGGATATTGATTTCTGATAATACAAAACAATCAGTTAATGAGGAGAAAGCATAATGATCCAGATGCAATCACTATTAAATATAGCTGATAATAGTGGCGCCAGAAGCGTTATGTGTATTAAGGTGCTTGGCGGCTCAAAACGAAGATATGCAAATATTGGCGATGTTATTAAAGTTGCTGTTCGTGAAGCAATTCCGACAGGAAAAGTTAAGAAGGGACAAGTAGTTGATGCTCTTATAGTTAGAACAAAAAAAGGAGTGAGAAGAAGAGACGGCTCTCTAATTAAGTTTGATGAAAATGCAGCTGTACTTATTAATGCACAGAAAGCTCCAATAGGAACAAGGGTTTTTGGACCAGTAACAAGAGAATTAAGAGATGGAAAGCATATGAAGATATTATCACTTGCGCCTGAGGTTTTATAAGATGAAAAATTTGATACCAACGAAATTAAGATCTGGAGATGAGGTAATTGTTGTTGCTGGCAAAGATATCGGTAAGAAAGGTACTTTACGAGAAATCATTAAAAGTAAAAATAGAGCTATTGTTACAGGTATAAATATGGTGAAAAAACATACTAAACCGAATCCAGAAATGGGAATCACAGGCGGTGTTGTAGAGCAAGAAGCATCAATAGCATTATCAAATTTAGCAATTTGGAATCCAAAAAAGAAATCGAAAGATAAAATTTCATATTCAACCAACAAAGATGGAAAAAAAATAAGGTTGTATAGATCAAATGGAGCTGAAATTAAGTAATGTCTAATTTAAGAGAAAAATATAATAAAGAACTTCGAGCAACTCTCAAGGAAGAGCTTGGTTTGAATAATATTATGGCAGTACCAAAAGTGACGAAGGTAGTTATCAATATGGGAGTTGGAGAAGCAGCAAATGATAAAAAACATCTTGAATCTGCATTAGAGAATTTAACGGTTATATCTGGTCAAAAACCAATTGTAACAAGAGCTAGACAATCTGTTGCAAGTTTTAAAATTAGAGAAGGATGGCCTTTAGGCTGCAAGGTCACTCTTAGAGGTAATAAGATGTATGACTTTATAGAGAGACTTATCAAAATTGCGATTCCTAGAGAAAGAGACTTTAGAGGTCTAAATCCTAAATCATTTGATCAACAAGGAAATTATAGTTTTGGTATAAAAGAACAGATTATATTTCCAGAAATTAACTACGATAATATAGATAATATAAGAGGTATGGATGTATGTATAAATACATCTGCAAAGTCCCAAGAACATGCTAAAGCTCTTTTAAAAGCTTTAGATTTTCCATTTAAAGAAAGGTAATAATATGGCAAAGAAATCAATGATAGCTAGAGAAGCAAAGAGGATTAAAACGGTAGCTAAGTATTCTGAAAAAAGAGCTGAATTAAAAAAAGCAATGAATGATCAAAGCTTATCTTCAGAAGAAAGATATGAGGCGCGTATTAAATTTCAAAAACTTCCTAGAAATGCAAGCCCTTCAAGAGTTGTAAGAAGATGTCAGGTAACAGGTAGACCTCACGCTGTATATAGAAAATTTGGTTTAAGCAGAATTAAATTAAGAGAAGCCGCAATGAGAGGAGATATACCTGGTTTAGTTAAATCAAGTTGGTAATATTATGAGTTTTCAAGATCCAATAGCAGACTGTATTACAAGAATTAGAAACGGCTTAATGCGTGGCAAGACCAATGTGCTTGTTCCTTACTCAAAATTAAAACATGATCTTGTAAATGTATTAGTTTCAGAAGGTTATCTCAAGGCTTGTAAAAAAACTGATTCAGAAGATAAATCAATGATAGATATCGAATTAAAATATCATGATGAGAAACCTGTAATAAAAGAAATAAAAAGAATTAGTAAACCAAGTTTAAGAAAATATTCTGGGGCTTCTGATATTGATTCTGTAAAAGGGGGGCTTGGCTCCTTCATTATTTCTACTAATCAAGGTCTTATGACTGATAAAGATGCTAAAGCAAGAAATGTTGGTGGCGAAATACTTTGTGAGGTTTTTTAATGTCTAGAGTAGCTAATAATCCAATTAATGTTCCTGATACAGTTAATGTAAGCATGAGTGATAACGTTGTATTAGTTAAAGGTAATAAAGGTGAATTAGATTTTTCTTTACCATCTTCCATATCAATAGATATAAAAGATGACGTTATTAATATTAATTATAATTCAGAAAATCAGGAATCCGTTGCTCTTGCAGGCACCACAAGATCAATACTAAACAATATGGTTGTTGGTGTATCAGAGGGTTTTGAGAAGAAATTAGAACTTATTGGAGTTGGTTATAGAGCAAAAGCATCAGGCAAGCTATTAGAGCTAACATTAGGATTTTCTCATCCTATAAAGTATCAATTGCCTGATGATGTAGAAGTAGAAACCCCATCACAAACAGAAGTAATTTTAAGAAGCCATAATAAACAGATATTAGGTCAAGCAGCATCAGAAATAAGGGCTTTTAGACCTCCGGAGCCTTATAAAGGCAAAGGGGTAAGATATTCTGATGAACAAGTTAAACGAAAAGAAGCTAAGAAGGCTGCAGGAGCAGGGGCAGTATAATGAGTATTAAAAATACCTCAAGATTAAGAAGAGCAAAGAAGGCTAGGGCTAATATTAAAGTTCAGGAATCACCTCGATTGACAGTTTTTAGATCTTCGCAGCATTTCTATGCACAAATATTTGATAATCTTGGATCTAAAGTTATTGTTTCTGCATCTACTACAGAAAAAGATCTAAAAATAAAATCAAATAACCTTGAGGCTGCAGTTGAGGTTGGTAAGAAAGTGGCAGAAAGAGCACTAGAAAATGGCATTAAAAAAGTTGTATTCGATAGATCTGGATATAAGTATCACGGACGAATAAAAGCTTTAGCAGATTCAGCTAGAGATGCAGGATTGGAGTTTTAAATAATGAAAGAAGATGCAGCAATAAATAATCAACAAGTAGACACGCTTGAAGAAAAATTAGTTCAAGTTAATAGAGTTGCTAAAGTTGTAAAAGGTGGACGAATTTTTGGATTTACAGCATTAACTGTTGTCGGAGATGGGAATGGCAGAGTAGGCTTTGGAAGAGGGAAGGCAAAAGAAGTTCCCATTGCAATTCAAAAGGCTATGGAAAATGCAAGAAGAAGTATGGTCGAGGTAGAGCTAAACAACACTACTTTATGGTACCCAATCAAAGCTAAACATGGTTCTGCTAACGTTTACATGCAGCCAGCATCTGAAGGTACAGGAATTATTGCAGGAGGAGCTATGAGAGCAGTGCTTGAGCTTGCAGGAGTTCAGAATGTTTTAGCTAAATGCTATGGATCAACAAATCCAGTAAATGTAGTTAGAGCAACAATTAATGCATTAAGTGCAATGGAATCTCCTGAGACAGTAGCTTCCAGAAGAGGCAAGAAGGTTGAAGAAATATCATGAGTAAAGAACAGATAATAAAAATTAAACTTGTTAAAAGTGGCATCGGCAGAATTAAGAATCATAAACTATGTGTAAAGGGCCTAGGTTTTAAAAAACTTAATGAAACAGTAAGCGTTATTGATACTCCTAGCAATAGAGGAATGATTAATAAGATTTCAGATATGTTGGAAATATTGGAAAATTAAATATGAGTGAAGAAACTACAAATATTATGAATCTAAATTCTATATCCAGTGAAGGAACTTCAAAAAATAGAAAAAGAGTTGGAAGAGGAATTGGTTCTGGAACTGGTAAAACAGCTGGTAGAGGTCATAAAGGACAGAAATCAAGAACAGGGGGTAATATAAGACCAGGTTTTGAAGGTGGGCAAATGCCATTGCAAATGAGATTGCCAAAATTCGGCTTCAGCTCAAGAGTTAACAATAATTTTAAAGAAATAAATGTTAAAAATATTGAAGGAATGAGTGTTGTTAATTTAGAAACTCTTAAGGAGAATAAAATAATTAGCAAGTCTGTTAAAAAAGTAAAAATTTTTGGAGATACAAACATTAAATCAAAGGTGACTATTGAGGGTATAAACCTAACTAAGGGAGTCAAAGAGTCAATTGAAAAAGCTGGCGGCAAAATTATAGAAATGAAACCCAAAGATAACTTACAAAAAAAAGAACTTAAAAATGAGGATGCAGATAAATAATGGCTGAACAGGGAAACATGAGTGATCTTTGGAAGCGTTTACGATTCGTTTTCTTTGCTATTCTTGTATATAGAATCGGCACTCATATTCCTATACCAGGCATTGATCCTGATAGGCTAGCTGCTTTATTTCAACAAAATCAAGGAACAATAATTGAAATGTTTAATTTATTCTCAGGTGGCGCACTTGAGAGAATGAGTATCTTTGCTTTAAATGTTGTTCCATATATATCTTCTGCAATTATTATGCAGTTATTCTCAAACTCAATTCCTTATCTTCAGGAATTAAAGAAGGATGGACAAGCTGGAAGAAATACAATTACTCAATACACACGATATGGTACAGCGATATTAGCCTTTATTCAGGCATCAGCATTGGCAGTGACATTATCAGCCAGCGGTCTCGCCTATGTTCCTGGCCCATCATTTTTTGTTTCTGCTGTATTTTCAGTAGTTGCAGGAACAATGTTCTTAATGTGGTTAGGGGAGCAAGTATCCGAAAGGGGTATTGGAAATGGAATATCTATTATTATTGCAACTAGCATACTTACAGGAATTCCTGGAGCAATTGGACAAGCTCTAGAGCAATCTAGACAAGGTGACTTAAGTATCCTTCTTTTGATTGGGATTGGACTCTTATCAATGGCTGTTATTGCGGTTGTGGTTTTTATTGAACGAGGACAAAGAAGAATTACTGTTAACTATGCTCAACGACAGCAAGGGAGAAGATTAATGCAAGCTCAAACAAGCCATCTTCCATTCAAGGTGAATATGGCTGGAGTAATCCCTGCAATTTTTGCTAGCACGTTCTTATTATTTCCTGCATCTTTATCTACATGGTTTGGTGAAAATGAATCATTAAGCTTCCTTCAAAGTTTTTCATTAGCCTTAAACCCTGGACAGCCTTTATATATTTTAGTTTTTGCAACATTGATAATTAGTTTTTGTTTTATATGGTTAGCGCTAACGTTTAATACAAAAGATGTTTCGGATAATTTAAAAAGATCAGGTGCTTACATTGCTGGTATTAGGCCAGGCGAACAAACAGCAAATTATATAGATTCCGTATTAGCAAGACTGACAGTTTTTGGAGCAATTTATTTAACATTAATATGCTTGCTGCCTCTTGCTCTTATTAATTTCGCAGGCATATCGCCAACAATTTCAATTGGAGGAACTTCAGTATTAATCATAGTTGTTGTTCTTATGGATTTTATGGCTCAAGTCCAATCTCATATGATGTCATCTCAGTATGCATCTTTAATGAAAAAAGCAAATTTAAAAAATTATAAAAGATAAATAATATGAAAGTTAAAGCATCAGTTAGAAAAATTTGTAGAAATTGCAAAGTAGTAAGGCGAAAAGGTGTTCTATATGTTATTTGTAGCGCAGATCCAAAACATAAACAGAGGCAAGGTTAAATATGGCTAGAATTGCAGGAGTAAATATACCCGAAAATAAACATGTTGAGATTTCATTAACACATATTTTTGGTATTGGTAGAAAGACAGCTCAAAAAATATGTGTAGACCTTAAGATTGATTACACAAAAAAAATATCTGATCTTTCAGAAAATGAGATTGAAAATATTCGTAATTCTATATCTTCTTATGTAGTTGAGGGAGACTTGAGACGTAATATCAGCACCAATATTAAAAGATTACAAGATTTAGCTAGTTATAGAGGAATTAGGCATAGAAGAAAATTGCCTACCAGAGGACAAAATACAAAGAATAATGCAAGAACAAGAAAAGGCCCTAAAAAGCCAATGAGAGGTTAGACATGGCAGTAAAAGGTAAGAAAAATAAGAAGATAGTTACAGATGGTGTTGCTCATATACATTCATCATTTAATAACACTATAGTTACAATCACTGATAAGCAAGGTAATACGATTTGTTGGGCAACATCTGGCGGATCTGGTTTTAAAGGTTCAAGAAAAAGCACTCCTTTTGCAGCACAAATAGCTGCGGATAAGGCTGGTAATGCAGCAAAGGAATTTGGAATGATTAATTTAGATGTCAAAGTAAAAGGTCCTGGCGGCGGAAGAGAATCAGCTATCAGATCTTTAAATGCATGTGGCTTAAAAATTAAAAGTATTACAGATGTTACTCCATTACCACATAATGGATGTAGACCATCTAAAAAGAGAAGAGTTTAAAGGAGAATTAAATGGCTAGATATAGAGGACCATCATTAAGACTTTCTAGAAGAGAGGGAACAGATTTACTATTAAAAAGTGGTGTAAGAGCTATTGAATCTAAATGTAACATGGATACACTTCCAGGAGTTCATGGCGCAAGAAGAGGAAGATTATCAGATTATGGCTTGCAATTAAGAGAAAAACAGAAAGTTAGAAGGATTTATGGTGTTTTAGAGAAGCAATTTAGAAACTATTATAAAAAAGCAGCCTCTTCAAAAGGCAATACAGGCGAAAACTTATTATCCTTGCTAGAAAAGAGACTAGATAATGTTGTTTACAGAATGGGATTTGGTTCAACAAGGGCAGAGGCAAGACAGATGGTTGCACATAAAGCATTTAATGTTAATGGTAAAATTGTCAATATTCCTTCATATCAAGTTCAACCAGGTGATGAAATTGAAGTAAGAGAATCAAAAAGAGGACATTTAAGAATTGCTGCAGCTTTAAAAATTGCTGCTACAAGAGAAGAGTGTGATTGGATAGAGGTTGATGAAAAGAGTTTTAAAGGGGTATTTAAATCAGTTCCAGACAGAACAGATCTAAGCACAGAAATTAACGAAAATCTTATTGTTGAGCTTTACTCAAAATAAAATTATAAAGGCGGAGAAAATTATGAAAACATCAGTAATAGACTTATTAGTTCCAACAGAAATACAAGTTGATGATATTTCACCAACCCTATCAAAGGTAACACTAGAACCCTTAGAGAGAGGATTTGGTCATACATTAGGAAATGCTTTAAGAAGAATTCTTCTTTCCTCGATGCCTGGAGCAGCAGTTACAGACGTAGCAATAGATGGTATTTCGCATGAATACAGCACTATAGAAGGAATAAGAGAAGATGTAATAGATATTCTATTAAATATAAAAGATATGCCGATTAACCTCATAGAAGGAGATTCTGCAGAGGTAAGCTTGGATGTAAAAGGGCCATGTGATGTTTTAGCATCTTCCTTTGAGGCACCAGGAAATGTAGAGCTTGTTAATCAAGATTTTCTTATCGCTACTATTGTAGACAAAGTAAGCCTTAAGATGACTCTTACTGTAAAAAATGGAAGAGGTTATGAACCTGCTGATTTAAGAGAAGATGAAGATAGGGTTGTTGGAGCACTGAAAGTTGATGCTTCTTTTAGTCCTGTCAGAAGAGTTTCATATACTGTAGACAATGCTAGATCTGGAAAAAGGACTGATTTAGATAAATTAATAATTGAGCTTGAAACAGATGGAACTCTTGATCCTAAAATGGCAATTGAGCATTCAGCAACAATTCTGCAGCAACAATTAGCTTCTTTTGTTGATCTTGATGCGATTGCTGAACAAGAAGCGAAGAAAGATCAAAATGATTTTGATCCAATCTTATTAAGATCAATTGAAGAGTTAGAGCTAACTGTTAGATCTACTAATTGTTTAAAAGCTGAGAGTATTTTCTTAATCGGCGATTTAATTCATAGATCAGAGTTTGATTTATTAAAGACACCCAATCTTGGTAAGAAATCATTAAATGAAATAAAAGATGTTTTAGCATCCAAGGAATTATCTTTGGGTATGAATGTAGAGAACTGGCCGCCAGTAGGATAAAAAATGAGACATAGGAAATCTGGAAGAAAACTTAATAGAAATTCATCACACAGAAAAGCACTATTTAAAAATCTTGCAATAGCGCTTATTGAAAAAGATATTATTAAGACCACTCTTCCTAAGGCTAAAGAATTAAGAAAGTTCATTGAACCACTGATTACTCTTGGAAAAAATGATAATGTTGCTAATAGAAGACATGCGTTTAATAAATTACGTTCTGATGAAGCTGTTGCAAAACTTTTTAGTGAGATATCAGTAAATGCAAAAGATAGAAATGGTGGTTATACTCGAATTATTAAAGCTGGATTTAGGCCTGGAGACAAAGCTGATATGGCTTATATAGAGCTTGTTGATAGAAAATTAGAAGATTCTGAGGCTTCAGATGAACTAGTGCCAAAAGAAGAAGAATCAGCAGCTTAATTTAAAATCTTTTTGAGGAACTGACCGGTGTAGGAAGTCTTTTTCTGCGCAACATGTTCTGGAGTTCCAGTCGATACTATTTTTCCTCCATCAGCTCCACCTTCTGGTCCCAAGTCAACAATCCAGTCTGCTGTCTTAATTACATCAAGATTATGTTCAATAACTACTACTGTATTGCCTTGTTTTTTTAATCTTTTTAGCACATTTAATAATAATTCAATATCAGCAAAATGAAGGCCGGTTGTTGGCTCATCTAGAATAAATAGAGTTTTACCAGTACTTCTTTTCGATAGTTCTTTTGATAATTTAATTCTTTGTGCCTCACCACCAGAAAGTGTTGTTGCAGATTGGCCAAGTGTTATATAACCCAAACCAACATCGTTCAAGGTAATTAATTTTTTATAAATAGGTGGATGCGCACTAAAAAATTCTAATCCTTCTTCAACAGTCATATTAAGAATATCACTAATATTTTTACCTTTATATTTAATCTCTAATGTTTGTTCATTGTATCTAGAGCCATTACACACATCACATTTAACATATACATCAGCAAGAAAATGCATTTCAACTTTTATCATGCCGTCACCTTGACAAGCTTCACATCTCCCTCCTTTCACATTGAAACTGAATCTTCCAGGCTTATAACCTCTAGCTCTTGCTTCAACAGTTTTAGATAAAAGTTCTCTAATATAAGAAAATAAGCCTGTATAAGTTGCTGGATTTGATCTTGGAGTCCTTCCAATGGGTGATTGATCTATATTTATTACTTTATCTAGATGTTCAAGCCCTTCAATTTTATCGCACTTTATTTCTCTATTTAATTTAGACTTATTAAGAATGAAAGAACTAATAGGCATAAGAGTTTGATTTATTAATGAGGATTTTCCTGATCCTGACACACCTGTAATACATGTAAATAATCCAATAGGAATATTTACAGATATATTTTGAAGATTATTTTCAGAAGCATTAATAATTTTTATATTTTTATCAGATGGTTTTTTTCTCTTAGATGGAATTTGAATACTTTTTTCACCATTAAGATATTTAGCCGTAAGAGATTTTTTATTTTTAAGAATTGCATTAATGTCTCCTTCCGCACATATTTCGCCACCATGCTTACCTGCTCCAGGCCCAATATCAATAATATGATCAGCTGATCTAATAGCTTCTTCGTCATGTTCAACAACTATAACGGTATTTCCCAAGTTCTTAAGGTTTTTTAAAGTATTTATAAGTTTTGTATTATCTCTTTGATGTAAACCTATCGACGGCTCATCTAATACATATGTTACTCCAACCAAACCTGATCCAATTTGACTTGCAAGTCTAATTCTTTGCGCTTCTCCTCCAGATAATGTTTGAGCATTCCTATCTAAAGTAAGATAGCTAAGTCCGACGTCATCTAAAAAGGTTAGCCTATCTAAAATTTCTTTAATAATTTTCTCAGCAATTTCTTTTTTTGCTCCTTTTAAATTTATATCCATAAAGAATTCCAAAGCATCAATTATTTTCATACTTGTGATAGTATGTATTTGTATTTTATCTACGAATACATTTCTTGATTGAATATTTAATCTTGATCCATTGCATTCGTCACAGGAGCTTTCCGATATAAGTTTAGATAATTCATTTCTTATAAAATCTGAGTCTGTTTCTTTAAATCTTCTTTCAGTACTAGGAATTATCCCTTCGAATTTATGTTTTCTAACAATCTTGCTTCCACTTCTAAATCTGTGAGAAAAATCTACTTTATCATCAGAACCCCATAAAATAATTTTCTTAATATCTTTTGGATGATCTTTCCATTTTGTCGTAAGGCTAAATTTATAATGCTCACTTAGGCATTTTAATTGATAGTAATAAAACCTATTTCGTCTTGTCCAACCCTTTATGGCTCCATTCGATATTGATACGTCTTCATCCTCAATTAATTTACTCTCGCTAAAGTATTGAAAGACGCCCAATCCATCGCACTTTTCGCATGCTCCATAAGGGTTGTTAAATGAAAACATTCTTGGTTCTAATTCAGGAATTGCATAACCGCATTTCGAGCATGAGAAGTTTGAAGAAAATAAATCTGTTTCAGAGTCATTAATTGATATTTCTACCAAACCACCAGATAAATTTAGGGCGCTTTCTATAGATTCGGCTAATCTTGACCTATTTTTATCGCCTTCTTTTAAGATAAGTCGGTCTAGGATAACCGAAATGTCATGCTTTTTATTTTTCTCTAGCTCAGGAAATTCTTCTATTGGATAAATGACACCATTAACAATAACTCTGACATATCCATTTCTTTTAAGATCTTCATATGTTGATAAATGCTCACCTTTTTTACCTCTAATTATTGGCGATAAGACCATTACTTTTGTACCAAGCCTTGATTCAAGTATTTCATCACATATCTCAGAGACTGTTTTAGCTTTGAGCTCTTCATTATGATCTGGACAGATTGGAGTACCAATTCTTGCAAATAAAAGTCTTAGGTAATCATATATTTCAGTAACAGTTCCAACGGTAGATCTTGGGTTGTGTGAGGTTGCCTTTTGTTCAATTGATATTGCAGGTGATAGACCCTCAATTTGATCTACATCAGGCTTATCCATCATAGATAAAAACTGTCTTGCATATGTTGATAAAGATTCTACATATCGCCTTTGACCTTCAGCATAAAGAGTATCAAAAGCTAATGAAGATTTTCCAGAACCTGATAAACCTGTAATTAATACTATCTTATTTCTAGGTATTTCAAGATTAATATTCTTTAAATTATGCGTTCTTGCACCTTTGATAAAAATACTATCCATATGATATAAAAAATCCGTGATGAAAAAATTAAATTAGGTTAAACTTCTAACATATTATAAGAGGTAATTATGAGTAGAGGTGTAAATAAAGTAATTTTAGTTGGTAATTTAGGGCAAAAACCAGAAATGCGGTATACAGCAACCCAAACTGCTGTAGCAAACTTATCAATAGCCACAACAGAATCATGGAAAGATAAAGAAAGTGGAGAAAATAGAGACAAAACCGAATGGCATAGAGTTGTTTTTTTTGGAAATTTAGCAGAAATAGCAGAGAAGTATTTAGATAAAGGTTCTAGCGTATATGTTGAAGGGAAGATACAGACAAGAAAATGGCAAGATAAAGATGGTAATGATAGATGGACTACAGAAGTTTTAGGGAATCAATTAACAATGTTAGGTTCAAGAAGTACTTCAGAACAATCTTCAGATACTAACAATTCTTCAGATGCACCATTCCCAGAAGATGATAGTGGGCCTGGATTAACTGACGACGACATACCTTTTTAATATTATATTTTGATTAAAGAATATAAAACCATCGTTTTAGATGAGGTAGATTCAGTTGCTATCCTTAAATTAAATAGACCCGAAAAGTTAAATGCTTTTAATATGCAGATGTTTGAAGACATGCTTGATGCTATTGATTTTGTTAATAAAAATGATGACATTAGTTCTTTAGTTTTAACTGGCTCCGGTAGAGCTTTTTGTGCAGGAGCTGACCTATCAATGGGCGATAAAACTTTTGATAAGAATTTTGATACAAGATCAGACTTTGAATCTGATTATAGAAGAGATGCTGGCGGAATATTAACATTAAAAATATATAACTCTTTAAAACCAGTAATAGCAGCATGTAATGGAGATGCGGTTGGGGTAGGGGCTACAATGCAATTAGCTGCAGATATTCGCATCGCGGTAAAGAAATCAAGATTTGGTTTTGTATTTGCTAAAAGAGGGATTGTTCCTGATGGATGTGCTAGCTGGTTTCTTCCTAAAATTGTTGGTATCTCTAAAGCATTAGAATTATGTTATTCAGGGGATCTGATTGATGCTGAAGAAGCTTATAAAATTGGCCTAGTTAATTATTTGGTTGATGATGAAGAAGAACTAATTAAAGAATCAGTAAGTATTTCCAAAAAATTTAGCGAATTAAGTGCTCCAGTTTCTGTTGCAATGACAAGACACATGTTATGGAGTCTTTCGGCTGAATCTAGTCCTGAGAATGCTCATATCATAGAAAGCAAGCTTATTGATTCTAGAGGAGTATCTGAGGATGCAAAAGAAGGAGTACTGTCATTTTTAGAAAAAAGAAAGCCACATTTCAAAAATAAAATATCTTCTGATTTTCCTTCAATTTTTCCTTGGAGAAAATCTAAATTTAAAGATAACTAGTTCTTAATTATGTTATTTGAACCATATAAATTAAAAAATCTAAACCTTAGAAATAGAGTTGTGATGGCTCCAATGACAAGGAATCAATCACCAGGAGGAATACCAACTAGTGAGGTTGTTGCATATTATTCTAGAAGAGCTAAAGCTGAGGTTGGGTTAATAATTACTGAAGGTATCGAGGTTAGTCATAAAGCTTCCAGCGCATACCCAAATGTTCCAAGGCTAGATACAAAAGAGGCTAGAGAAGGATGGAAGAGGGTCGTAAATGGAATTAAAGAAAATGGCGGTTCTGTTATTGCACAATTATGGCATTGCGGTGGCTTCAGAAAACTTGGGATGCAGCCTAATCCAGAAGTGCCTGGGCATACAGCTTCTGGGTTGGTAAAGCCAGGTAAAAAAGTTGCACATGAAATGACTTTAGAAGATATTAAACAAACAATTAATGCTTATGCATCTGACGCAAAATATTGTGAGGAAATTGGATTTGATGGTGTAGAAATTCATGGGGCTCACGGGTATTTGATTGATAACTTTTTTTGGGAAGGTACAAACATTAGAAATGATAGTTATGGAGGCTCTATAGAAAAACGATCTCAATTTGTTTCAGAAATAATTCAAGCTTTAAGATCAAATATAAGCCAAGAATTTATAGTAGGGCTTAGATTTTCACAATGGAAGCAGCATGATTTTGAGGCTAAATTAGCTCATACAACAGATGATTTAAAAAAGGTCTTATCATCTCCAGTTGAATCCGGATTAGATTATTTACATTCAAGCATGAGGCGCTTCTGGGAAAGCGAATTTGAGGGATCTGAAGAAAATTTAGCATATTGGACGAAGAAAATTTCTAATATACCAACGATAGGTGTTGGTAGTGTTGGCCTAGATTCTGATTTTATTGATATGACAGCCCCCTCTAAACCTGCAAGTATTGATAAGGCTATTGATGATATTTCAAAAGAAAAATATGATTTATTAGCAGTAGGCAGAGCTTTATTATCAGATCATGAATGGGTTTTAAAAATGAAAGAAGGTAGATTGAAAGATGTCATTCCTTACTCTAAAGAAGCTTTGTTAAAATTATATTAATATTTACTTATTACTAGGCTTGCATTAGTTCCACCAAAGCCAAAGGAATTGCTTAAAATATTATTTAATTTTTTTTCTTGAGTTTCAGTAACAATATTTAAACCTCTAGCTTCTTCGCATAAATTATTAATATTGATAGATGGCGCAACAAAATCTTCATTTATCATCATGGTTGAATATATTACTTCATGTGCACCAGTTGCCCCTAAAGAGTGACCTGTCATAGATTTAGTAGAACTGATCAAAGGTGAATCATCACCAAATACTTCCTTGATTGCATTTAATTCAGCTGCATCACCAACAGGAGTGCTTGTACCATGAGTATTTATATAATCAATTTTACATTTAGAGTTATCTATAGCCCCTTGCATACATCTTACAGCTCCTTCGCCTGATGGTGCGACCATATCGTATCCATCAGAGTTAGCAAAATAACCTGAAAGTTTGGCCAAAATATTTGCATTTCTTTTTTTTGCATGTTCTTCATCTTCTAAAATAACAATTCCAGAACCTCCAGATATAACAAAACCATCTCTATCAGAGTCATATGGTCTAGATGCTTCTGATGGAGATGAGTTAAAGTTTGAAGATAAAGCTCCCATAGCATCAAACAGGGCAGAAGAGGTCCAGTGTTCATCATCACTACCTCCAGCTATAACTATATCCTGTTGCCCACTTTTAATTAATTCAGCAGCATGACCAATACAATGTGCACTAGTCGCACATGCAGAAGAAATGGAATAATTAATGCCTTTTAATTTAAGAGCTGTTGCTAGAATTGCTGATATAGAGCTAGACATACTCTTTGTCACTCCATACGGACCAATTCTTTTAGGACCTTTTTCGCGAGTTATATCACCATTTTTAACCATTATCCTTGTAGAGGCTCCTCCTGATCCAGCCACAATACCTATCCTTGGAGAATCTAAATCTTTTTCTTCTAAATTTGCCATTTTTAATGCATCTAATGCTGCTAAATATGAATATCCGGCTGACTCGCCCATAAACCTTAATAGTTTTCTATCAATATTTTCAGATAAATCTATACTAATGGATCCTGATACACAGCTTCTAAAACCCATTTCAGAATATGTATCATTAAAGCAAATACCTGACTTACCTTTTTGTAAACTTTCAAGCACATCTTTATAGCTATTGCCTATGCATGAATTGATACCTAAACCTGTTATAACTACATTTTTCATCAAAAACTACTTGGATCTTTAAATAAGCCAACCTTTAATTTCTCAGCGCTATATATTTTTTTACCATCAACAAACATTTCGCCATCTGCTAATCCAACTATTGCTCCTCTATTAATAATTCTTTTAATGTCTATTTTATAAATTACTTCATTAGCATTTGGAAGAACCTGCCCAAAGAATTTAATATTATCTGCTCCTAAAGCTCTTCCTATACCAGGTAAGCCTGTCCATAAAAGATAAAACCCTAACAATTGCCACATTGCATCTAAACCAAGACATCCTGGCATTACGGGATCTTCTTTAAAGTGATATTTAAAGAACCATAATTTAGGATTGATTTTTAGATTTGCTTCTATTGAGCCTTTTTTATAAATTCCAGAATGATCATCAATGTTTGATATTTCATCAAACATAAGCATTAAATCAGAAGGTAGCCTTCCATCTCCTTCTTTGGTAAATAATTCACCATTTGAACATGATACTAATTCTTCCTTGGAGTATTTATTTTTAGGAGTAAAACTCATTTCTTTCTATTAATAGCAATTTTTGCTAATTCTATCATTTCTTCTCTAATTTTAAGATCTCTGATTTTTTCTGCTGAATTTATTGATTTATTGAAATATTTTTTAGCTAAATTTTTGGTTTCTTCAATCCCGCCCAAATTGGCAACTAGTTTAATTGTATTTTTTTGATTTAATTTTTTATTTCCAATCATTTTTTTTAATTCTTTTTTTTGATTTGAATTGCTATTTTTATATGCATAGAAAAATGGATAAGTTACTTTACCCTCTTTTAGATCTTGAAAATTAGGCTTACCAATTTTGGATTCTATTGAGTAATCTAGTAGATCATCTTTTATTTGAAATAGAATACCAAGATCTTTTGCGCAATTACTAATATTTTTAACATATGTGTCATTAGCATTTATTAAAAGTGCGCCAGTTCTAGCTGATGCTTCAAAAAGTCTCCCCGTTTTGTAGTAACTTATTTTTTTAAGTTTATTTAAAGTTATTTTAAGATTATTCACAGCATCCAATTGGATTAATTCACCTTGTGAAATATCATTTGTTGCATTTGAAAGTTCTTTTAATATTTTTTTATTTCCAATCTCTACCATATACATAAATGCTTTAGAGTATATATAGTCGCCGATCAAGACTCCATGCGCATTAGTCCAAATATTATTAATAGATTCAATGCCTCTTCTCGTTGGAGAGTTGTCTACAACATCATCATGAACAAGTGTTGCTGTATGCAATAGTTCAATTATTGCAGCTAGTTTGATTCGGTGATTCTGATTAATTTTTCTATTTTGAGAAGATGAGACGAGATTTAATTTTGCACGTATTTTCTTACCTTTTGACTTAAAAACATGATCATAAAGCTTTGAAATTGTCTTTTCTTTAACAAAATCTTTTTTTATTAAATTTTCAACAAGTCTTAATTCTTTTTTTATTGTTTTTTCTGTCTTCATTTTTACTGTTTAATGCATCAAAATATTATATAAGTATTGATAAATTACTCATTAAAGCGTATATTTTGCGGGCTTTAAAGGATTATATTATGTATGCAGTTATAGAAACAGGCGGAAAACAGCATAAAGTTGAGAAAGGTATGGTTTTATCTATAGATCTTTTAAAAGAAGACGTGGGTAAGAAGATCACTTTTGATAATGTTTTATTGTTTGTTGACGGTAAAAAAGTGGAGGTTGGACAACCTTACTTATCTAATGTGAAAGTTACTGCTGAAATTAAAGATGTTGTTAAATCAGATAAGATTTCAATATTACGATTTAGAAGAAGAAAGCATAGTATGAGAAAAAAAGGACATAGAGCAAAACATACTCAAATAGAGATAAAAAATATAAAGTTAGAGAGTAAATAATGGCACATAAGAAAGCAGGTGGATCAAGTAAGAATGGAAGAGATTCCAATTCTAAAAGACTTGGAGTTAAACGTTTTGGGGGCCAGTCCGTCAAGGCAGGTGAAATTCTTATTCGTCAAAGAGGGACTAATACACACCCAGGTCTAAACGTTGGTATAGGTAAAGATGATACATTATTTGCAAAGTCAGCCGGCGTTGTTCAATTTACTTACAAAGGCCCTAAAAAAAGAAAAACAGCAAACGTTATTCCTCAATAACATAAACCAATGAATTTTATTGACGAGGCCTATCTCGAAATCAAGGCAGGAGATGGCGGTTCTGGTGCATCTAGCTTTAGGAGAGAAAAATATATTCCTTTTGGTGGTCCTGATGGGGGCGACGGAGGCAAAGGAGGGGATATATATTTCAAAGTAAATACAAATCTTAATACTCTTATAGATTTCCAAAATAAAAAATTATTTAATGCTAAGAATGGTCAACGAGGTGCTGGAAAAAATAAATTTGGGGCAGCTGGCGAAGATTTGATTATTATGGTTCCATTAGGAACAGTTATATATGATGACTTAACAGATGAAGAGCTTATCGATTGCAATGAGAAATCTAGTAAATATTTGATAGCAAAGGGTGGAGATGGCGGTTTAGGTAATGCAAAATTTAAATCAAGCACAAATCAGGCTCCTAGAAAGTGCACACCTGGTTTTGAAGGAGAGAAAAGGTCTATAAGGCTAGAGCTAAAATCTCTAGCAGATGTAGGTTTGGTTGGGTTTCCAAATGCTGGCAAATCTACTTTTTTAAATAAAGTTTCTTCAGCAAAACCAAAAATAGGAGATTATCCTTTTACTACTTTAAGGCCACACCTAGGAACAATCAAAGGTCATGAATCAAGTTATGTTATTGCAGATATACCAGGCTTAATTGAGGGTGCATCTGATGGGGCTGGTCTTGGTATTAAGTTTTTAAAACATATATCCCGAACTGGTCTATTACTTATTTTTGTTGATTTATACTCATCAGAAGATTTAGACCCTGTTAAACAAATCACTTTACTTAAAAATGAATTAGATTCATTTAAAGATAATCTTACGCAAAAAGTTTCATGGATTATTTGTAATAAAATAGATTTAATTCAAGAAGATGAGATTAGGTTGATTGAAAAAGAAATAAATACAAAACTAAATATACCAACAAAAGATATTTTCTTTATTTCAGCAGCAACAGGAAAGGGGACTAATAAACTCTTAAAATCTTTAGAAACAGAAGTTTTATATAATAAGTCTGACTTAACTTAATTCTTTAATAGCTCTTGCTAATCTACTTTTTGTTCTTGCAGCAGAATTTTTATGAATTACTTTTTTTGAAGCAGCAGTATCTATTACTTTCTGAGCCTTTTTAAATGATTCAGTTGCCTTAGATTTATCTTTGGTTTCAATACCTTCTCTAACAGCTTTAACAGCAGTCCTGACTACAGAACGCTGCGCATGTCTAAGCTTGTACTTATCAGAGTTTTGTCTAGCTCTTTTTATTGCTTGTTTTGAATTAGCCATAATTAAGATGCGTAGTTTAATTATCTATTAGCAATATGTCCATATTATTCTATATAAGATTCAATTAAATCATTACCTTTTTCATCTTTTAGTGGGCATATTGTACTAAGGTCTTGAAATACTGTAGCACTTGTATGGAGCGGATTATTTGATTCACCGGGGTAGATACAGTATTTCCTTTTAGGACATTCCATATCCCAACTGTAATCATTAATATCTACATAAGCATTACACAATAAATTAAAAACACTGATTTTCTTGGTATTTGAAACTATAACGCTATTTATCAATGGTGCTGTATCTGGATCTCCACCACACTTAGTATTGTGGATTTCTCTTAATTCAAACGAATAGTATGTTTTAGCATCATCTGATTTTCCAAAATAAAAACCAACACATTCAGAATCTAAAGAAGTAATCTTATGTAAATCTTCTTTAATATAACTAATAGCTTGATTAGATGAAAATTCAGCTACAAATGCTAAAGGTGATAAAAACAATAGAGCAAAAAATTTTTCATTTTTATTTAAATATTTCACTTACTCTATAATGCCATAAGAGTTTGTCATAATAAAAGCGTTGTGTAGTATTAACTTATCAAACTTGAATGGTGGAGGCGGCGGGAATTGAACCCGCGTCCGTTAATCCTTCAGCCTAACTTCTACATGCATAGCTCATTCTATTATTTTTAACTTTTATTACCCGAAGAGCAGGGCATAAAAGCTAGCTTGATTTAGTTTTACCAAACTATATCCAAGCAATATAGCTTGGCTAGACTGTGTGTTTAGCCGATGCTTCAAACCACAGTCAATTCTTGCATCGGTTAGCATTAAGCTGCTAAAGCGTAGTTGTCGTTATTTGCAACTATTTTTTTTGTAGCATGTTTTACAAGAATTACTACAATCTTGGCATGCGCTTCGGAGTCCAGTAGAAACGTCGAACCCTATTCGCCCCCATAAGGAAAGGCATTATACATGAATATTTTTTTTGATTCGATTAAGAGAATTTTTTTGAATTCTTGAGAATTCTGCCCTGATCGCGCTCCCAATCTCTTTTTTTGATATCCTCTCTTTGATCTCTATGTTTTTTGCCTTTACCCATTGCAATATCACATTTTATGAGATTATCTTTCCAATATATTTTAGTTAGAACACAAGTAAGACCTTTTTCTCCTTTTAACCTTTCTATTTTCACAATTTCTTTTTTATTAAGTAGAAGCTTTCTTGATTTTGTTGTATCAACATTTTCTTGTTGAAGAGATGCAGGGCTGTCTATTTTTACACCTATTAACCATGCTTCACCTTTTCTTATGTTTACATATGAATTTTTAACATCAACTTTTGATTCTCTTAGTGATTTAACTTCCCATCCCTCTAAAACAATGCCAGCTTGAAAAGATTCATCTAATTTATAGTTTCTTGAAGCATTTTTATTCTTTACAATTAATGCAGGTTTTTCCTTTGACATACTTTATTATGTATTTTGAAATACTAAGTGCAATAATTTTTTAAAATAAATTGAATATCACAAATATAAAATCTACTTATGGCTATATCGGTTTTATTCCTTTTGCAGTTTTATCATTAGTGCCATGGATAATTGGTGGAGATGCAGCTAAGACATTAATTATTTTTCAGATTGGGTACGGCTCAATAATTATTACTTTCTTAGGAGGCATTCCTTGGGGATGGAAAGATGACCAAAAAAATCAGGAATTTAATCTTTCCATAGGAATACTTTTTAGTTTATTCGGTTGTTTAATCTTGTCATTAATTTATTTTGAAAAAATTTTAGTAGCTTTACTTTTTTCAATTTGCAGTTTTTATTTTTTCTATATTTTTGAGAAATCTACAGAAGAATTTAAATTAAAAGATGATGATTATAAGAGATTTAGAAAAATTCTTACTTTACTAGTATGCATAAGTTTTTTAATATCTTCATGGTATTGGATAAATCCATACAGTAGCCCATATTTATAGAAATTAATTATGCAAAAGATACTTAAATCGCAAGGTACATGGATAGGTAAATGGACATTCGTTCTTGCTGCTACAGGATCAGCTGTTGGTCTTGGGAATATTTGGGGGTTTCCCTATAAGGCCGGTACAGAAGGCGGCGCTGCTTTCGTTCTTATTTATTTACTATGTATTGTCGTAATAGGTGTTCCAATTATGATTAGTGAGATATTAATTGGTAGGCGATCTGGTAATAGCCCTATTAATGCTATGAAAAGATCTGCAATTGATTCAGGAAATTCACCAATATGGCAATTAGTTGGATGGACAGGTATTTTTGCTGGAGTATTAATTCTTTCTTTTTATAGTGTAATTGCAGGCATATGCTTAAATTATATTTTTATTTCAGCATTTCCTAATGACTTAATTTCTTCTTCTGAACAATTTGGAGCAGTTATCTCATCTCCGGTTAATCTTTTATTTTGGCATACAGTATTTATATTCTTAACAATGTTGATCGTATCTGCTGGTGTGAAAGATGGTATAGGAAGGATGGTAAAGATTTTAATGCCAATGTTAGGCTTTTTACTTATATTTATGGTGATTTATGCCATGATAAATGGTGCATTTATGAGAGCTTTATCTTTTTTATTTGCTCCAGATTTTTCTAATATTGGGACAGATACATTTTTAAGTGCTATGGGGCAGGCTTTTTTTAGTCTTAGCTTAGGCATGGGATCAATAATGGCATATGGTGCTTATATGCCTAAAGAACAGGAGATTGTGTCAACCTCCTTTAGCGTAGGATCTTTAGATACTCTTATAGCAATACTTGCAGGCTTAGCTATTTTTCCAATAATATTTGCATTTAATCTAGAGCCAGGAAGTGGGCCTGGCCTTGTTTTTGTTTCTTTATTATCTGCCTTTAATCAAATGGATTTTGGGCAATTAATAGGACCTTTATTTTTTATTCTATTGTCTATTGCTGCATTAAGCTCTTCAATTTCAATTTTAGAACCTGGTGTAGCATATTTGGCCGAAGAGGGATTTTTATCTAGAAAGAAGTCTGCTGTACTCATATCATTATTATGTTGGATTATTGGAATCGGAACAGCACTAGGATTTAATATCTTTGCAGACAACAATGGAGATAATCCTTTTCTTAGCAATATGGAATTAATTTCTGTACAAATACTCCAACCCTTTGGAGGAATGATGATCGCAATTTTTGTTGGGTGGTTTATGGACGAAGCTTTAATTAAGAATGAGATAACCAACAAATACCCAATATTCTATAAATTATGGAGATTTTTTATAAAGTTTATTGCTCCATTAAGCGTAGCATTTATATTTATATCTCAACTTATATAAAGTGATTAGGAATTTTGAGCTTTCTCAATTATTAAAATTAGAGGGCCAATTAGCATTTAATGAGATTGCTAATTTTGAGAATTATGTAAATTTTATTCCTGGGTGCTCTAAGGCAAGTTTACTTGAAAAAAATGAGGATTATGAAATTGGAGAATTAAAATTTGATTTTTTATTAAGGCAATACTCGATTAAATCAAAAAATATAATATCTGACAAAGATATCAAAATTGAACAAGTCGAAGGACCTTTTGAAACATTTGAAGGGCACTGGAGTGTTCATACAAAAGGAGACCAATTATGCGAGGTTGTATTTAGAGCAAAATTTAAACTCCCATTTTTATTAGATAATCTAGTGCCTGATAGCGTTATTGAAAAATTTTGCGAAGCTATTCTTAAATCTTTTCTAGAAAGAGTAAACAAAAAAGGTTAGTTGGATTCTTCCATGTCCTCAATAATCCAACTTTCTACTAAATCATCCCCATTAAAGAAGACAGATAACTTACTTTCACTCAGTAAATCATTACCAACTCTTATGGAATAATAATAATCCCATCTAGAGGAATGAAATGGATCTTTTATTAATGCAGTTCCGAATATAAATTGAACCTGTTCTTTGGTTAAACCTTCTGATAATTTTTCTAAGTCTTCTTCTTCAAATATGTTTCCTTGAAGAATAGGTACTTTATAAGGACTTATTGATGAGCATGATGAGATGCATAAAATTAAAATAAATGATAAAAATGCCTTAGCAAGGTTTATTTCAAAGGGTTGTTTCATATTTAATTTTTATTATACTGCCTTATATATTTAAAGTCGCTAAAATATTATTTAGCTATAGCATGTATAATTAAAAGCATGAATAAACAGAATATAGAATTAAAAAAAGCAGGCCTAAAGGCTACTTTACCCAGGATAAAGATTATGGAGATTCTTGCTTCAACTGCTATCCAAGAAGAGGCACACTTTAGCGCAGAAGATATTTATAAAGAACTATTAAATAAAGGTGAAAACATTGGTTTAGCCTCAGTCTATAGAGTATTAACTCAGTTTGAATCAGCAGGAATGGTAAAAAAACATCATTTTGAAGGTAGTCATGCTGTGTATGAAGTTATTGAAGAAAACCATGAGCATATGGTTGATGTAGAAACTGGAAAAGTTCTTGAGTTTCAGGATTCTGATCTTATAGATAGACTTCATAAGATTGCCAATGATAGCGGTTATCAATTAGTTGACCACAATCTTGTGCTACATGTAAAAAAATTAGATTAGTAAATTTACCCTTGAACTGAAACTTTAAATCCCAATATATTCAATATTGGAATGAAATATGAATAAAAAAGATAAATCAATTAAAGATGATAATGATGTTTTATCAGAAGAATCTTTTAATGGAAAAGAAAAAGATTTAGAAGATAACAATGTTATTAAAGAAGAAGCCAAAGAAAATATCGAAACCCCAACTTATGAAGAATTATTCGATCAAAATGAAGAGTTGGAGAAATCCTTGTTAAGGGTTAATGCTGATCTAGATAATGCATTAAAAAGAACCTTTTCTGAAGTAGAAAAAGCTCATAAATATGGGATAGAGAAATTGCTAATAGAGTTATTGCCAATAATTGACAATCTAGAAAGTGCAATAAGTAATTTATCTGAAAATGTAACCAAAGAAGACAAAGAAGGCATTGAATTAACATTAAAATCTTTTGAATCTACTCTTGATAAATTCGGATTGGTACCCATTTATCCTGATAATGAAGAATTTAATCCTGAAAAGCATGAAGCTGTTTCTATGGATGAAGATAATAAGAAAAAAGATGGATATATTGGAAAAGTATTTCAAAGAGGTTGGGAGCTTCACTCTAGGGTATTAAGGCCGGCTAGAGTAACAGTAATTAAAAATTAGAGGAAAAAATGTCAAAAATTATAGGAATTGATTTAGGTACTACAAATAGCTGTGTTGCTGTTGTAGAAGGCCAACAACAAAAGGTAATTGAGAATTCTGAAGGGGCAAGAACAACCCCATCAGTTATTGCATATACTGATAACGATGAAGTATTGGTCGGACTTCCTGCTAAAAGACAAGCAGTAACCAATCCAGAAAATACACTTTATGCAATTAAAAGACTCATAGGCAGAACCTTTGATGATGAAGTTGTGAGTAAAGATGCAGATATGGTTCCATATAAGATTATAAAAGCTGATAATGGCGATGCTTGGGTTGAGGCATCTAAAAAACAACTTGCACCTCCCCAGGTAGCTGCAGAAATTTTAAAGAAAATGAAAAAAACTGCAGAAGATTATTTAGGACATGAAGTGAAAGAAGCTGTAATAACTGTGCCAGCTTATTTTAATGATTCACAAAGACAGGCAACTAAAGATGCGGGAAAGATTGCAGGTTTAGATGTTAAGAGAATTATAAATGAACCAACTGCAGCAGCGTTGGCGTATGGATTAGATAAAAATAAAGGAGATTCTACAATTGCTGTATATGACTTAGGTGGTGGAACTTTTGATATCTCTATTATTGAAATTTCTGATGTTGAAGGAGAGCATCAGTTTGAGGTTTTATCTACTAATGGCGATACTTTTCTTGGTGGAGAAGATTTTGATTTAAGATTGATTGATTATTTTGTTGATAAATTTAAAGAAGAGTCTGGGTTTGATCTTAAGAGCGATCCATTAGCTCTTCAAAGATTAAAAGAAGCAGCAGAAAAAGCTAAAATTGAACTTTCCTCATCAGACCAAACAGAAGTAAACCTCCCATATATCACAGCTGATAGCTCAGGCCCAAAACATTTTGTTCACAAAATTACTAGAGCAAAGCTTGAATCATTGGTTGAGGATTTAGTTGATAAAAGTTTAGAACCACTTAAATTAGCCTTAAAGGACGCAAAGCTTAAAAAGACTGATATTAACGAAATACTTCTTGTTGGTGGTCAAACAAGAATGCCATTAGTCCAAAAGAAAGTTGCAGAATTCTTTGGGAAAGATCCAAAAAAAGATTTAAATCCAGACGAAGCTGTAGCTGTTGGAGCAGCAATTCAGGGGTCAGTTCTATCAGGCGATACAACCGATGTTTTATTACTAGATGTAACGCCTTTAACTTTAGGTATTGAGACTCTAGGCGGAGTTGCTACACCCTTGATTGAAAAAAATACAACTATCCCAACTCAAAAGTCTCAAATTTTTTCTACAGCTGAGGATAATCAAACCGCAGTTACGGTTCATGTTATCCAAGGGGAAAGAACCCAAGCGGCACAAAATAAATCTTTAGGCCAATTTAATCTTACAGACATACCGGCTGCTTCAAGAGGTGTTCCTCAAATTGAAGTATCTTTTGACTTAGATGCGAATGGCATATTAAATGTTTCTGCTAAAGACAAGAATACCGGTAAAGAGCAGTCAATTGTTATAAAGGCTTCAAGTGGACTGTCAGATGAAGATATAGAAAAAATGGTCAAAGACGCTGAAGCTAACGCTGAAGATGATAAAAAATTTGAAGAACTTGTAAAAACAAAAAATAATGCTGATATGTTAGTTCATGCAACAAGAAAAACTATTGAAGAATCAGATGATAAATTATCAGATGATGAGAAAAAACAAGTAGAGGATGCTGTTGTTTCTTTAGAAGAATCAATATCATCAGAGGACTTAGAAGCTATAGAATCAGCAACTAAGAACTTAAATGATGTTCTAACACCACTAACTCAAAAATTATACAAACAAGAAAGTCCCGAAGGTCAAGAAGATGCAGAATCAGGATCAGAAGATGTTTCAGATAATACTGTAGATGCTGAGTTTGAAGAGGTTAAAGAAGAAGAAAAAGAAGAAGAAAAATAGAATAATATCATGCCAAAGAGAGACTATTATGAAACTCTTGAAGTCTCTCGAGGTGCTTCAGAAAAAGAATTAAAAAAAGCCTTTAAAAAGAAGGCAATGAAATATCATCCTGATAGAAATCCTGATAATCCTGAAGCAGCAGAGAGGTTTAAAGAAGCTGCAGAAGCTTATGATGTTCTTTCTGACCCACAAAAGAAATCAGCATATGATCAATTTGGTCATTCTGGAGTAGAGGGTATGGGCGGAGGCCCAAATTTTAATGATATAAATATTAATGATATTTTTGGCGATATTTTTGGTGATGTTTTTGGAACTCGATCACAATCTAGACGCCAAAGAAGAGGGTCAGATCTTCAATATAATATTGAGCTATCTCTTAAAGAAGCAGTTCTTGGCACTCAAAAAAAAATAAAAATACCTTCGGATAGGGAGTGCCCTGATTGTCATGGAACCGGTGCCGCAAAAGGATCTAGCCCCGTAACATGTATGAATTGTAATGGAACTGGCCAAGTTAGAATGCAACAA
This sequence comes from uncultured SAR86 cluster bacterium, assembly GCA_902583575.1. Taxonomy (GTDB): domain Bacteria; phylum Pseudomonadota; class Gammaproteobacteria; order Magnimaribacterales; family D2472; genus SAR86A. The sequence goes on from CACHWY010000001.1 coordinate 86,375, forward strand.
GGTTTCTTTTCTATTCAACAAACTTGTTCAGTATGTTCTGGAACTGGCCAAGTTATTAAAGATAAATGTAAGACTTGCGGAGGAGTTGGAGCTATCAAAGAGAATAAGACACTTTCAGTAAATATTCCTTCAGGAGTAGATAATGGAGATAAAGTAAGGTTATCTGGAGAAGGAGAATGGATGAAGGGGGGGCAATCAGGAGATCTGTATGTAGCTATAAGGGTAGTGAAAAATTCTATTTTTGAAAGAGATGGCAGGCATTTATATATAGAAGCACCAATACCATTTGATATATCAGTAATTGGCGGATCTATTAAAATTCCTACGCTTGAAAAGAACATATCATTAAAAATACCTCCGAATACACAAACAGGAAAAGTCTTCAGGATTAAAGGTAAAGGTGCATCTATTGTAAGAGATAGAAGAAGGGGAGATATTTTGTGTCGAGTAGTTGTTGAAACCCCCTCTAATTTAGATAAAAAACAAATTCAATTATTACAGGAATTAAATAAATCTCTAAATCAATCTAAGAATTATCCAGGAACTGATACATTCTTAAAAGCAATCTCTAAAATTAAAGATTAATAATGTTAAAGATATTTATTAATGGAGAGTCAGGGAAAATGGGAGCATCTATCATTAAATTAATTGATGATGATGATACCTTGATTAAAGTAGAAAAAGGAGATCTTATAACAGCAGATGTTGTTATAGATTTTTCACATCCAAATTCAACTCTAAAAATATTACAAGATTGCTTAGAAAATAAGAAACCTTTAGTAATAGGTACCACAGGATTAAAAAATAACCATATAAAAGAGATTGAAAAAGCTTCTAAAATGATACCAATCTTAATAGCTTCAAATATGAGTAAAGGAATAATAAACTTAAAAAAATCATTAAAAAACTATATAAGCAATAATTCAGAATTAATGGATTGCATAATTGAAGAAGTTCATCATACGGAAAAAATAGATTCTCCTTCAGGGACAGCTATAGAATTAAAAGATCATATACTTTCTTTTAATAATAAAAAGAATATTAAGTCTATAGAAATAATATCAAAAAGAATAAAAAATGTATTTGGTATCCATAAAGTTTCATTTATCAAAAAAGATGATATAAAAGAATTTAAGCATGAAGCTTTATCTAGGTGTGTTTTTTCATCTGGAGCATTATATGCCGCTAAACAGATTAGCAAACTTGATCCACGCATCTATAGATTCCAAGATATTTAAAATTTTAAAAAAATCTTTAAAAAACCGCTATTTTTCTATAGAATACTCAAACTTTTAACACGAAGATTCTATTGTCATAAAGTTGGGGTGCTTTTTAAAGTCAGCTTTATTATGAATCGGAGAATAACCCCAAAGGAGAATTAAATTGAGTATAGTATCAATACAAGACCTGCTTCAAGCAGGCGTTCATTTCGGTCATCAACAAAGGTTCTGGAATCCAAAAATGGAACACTTTATATATGACACAAGAAAAAAAATTAGTATTATTAATTTAGAATTAACACAAGAACAACTTAATGCTGCCGCATTAAAGGTTGAAGATATTTGTTCTAAAGGTAATAAGATTTTATTTGTTGGCACAAAGAGATCTGCAAGTAAAACCATAAAAGAAGAGGCTTCTAGAATTGGGTCGCCTTATGTGGACAAAAGATGGTTAGGAGGAACTCTAACAAATTGGAAAACCATAAGAGGATCAATTAGGAGGTTATTAGATATTGAAGAAATGATTTCAACTGGAAGAATAGATAAACTTATTAAAAAGGAAGCTGTTGAGATCCAAAAAGAACATTCAAAACTTCAAGCTAGTGTTGGTGGTATTAAGGATATGAAAGGTCTTCCCGATGCTCTTTTTGTTATCGATGTTAAATATGAAAAAATTGCTGTTCTTGAGGCTTTAAAAATGGGCATTCCTATAATTGCTTTAGTTGATACTAATTCAAATCCTGATGGTATTGATATGATAATTCCAGGTAATGATGATGCAATAAGATCAATAAGATTGGTAACCAAAGTAATTGCGGATGCTTGTGCTAGAGGGATAGAATCCGCAAAAGGCTTTATGCCTTCTTCAGATACCCCAGTCATCAAGAAATCTAAAAAAGAAGAAACAGCAAAAAAAGATGAAAGTAAGCCACTTGAAGATGAGAAATTAGAAGAAGCCGGGATCAAAGATGTTGATATTTCAGTTGATGAAACTGAAACTAATACTACAGAAGACGAACCTCCAAATGAGAACAAAAAGGAAGAATGAGTATGGAGATTAAGGCATCGCAAGTAAAAGAATTAAGAGATATGACAGGCGTTGCAATGATGGATTGCAAGAAAGCGCTTGTAGATTGTGAAGGGGATATTGAGAAAGCATTAGATTTATTAAGATCTAATAGTGCTCTAAAAGCTGAAAAAAAATCATCGCGAGTTGCAGCGGATGGGGTACTGGTTTCTGCTAAAACAAATGATTATGCAAGTATTTTAGAAATTAACTCAGAAACTGATTTTGCCGCTAAAGACTCAAACTTCTTAAATTTTGCAGAAAAGGTAAAACATTATATTTCTAATAACAAAATCACTGAAATTTCTTTATTCAATGAGTCTGAAATAGAAGAGGATAGAAAATCATTAGTTCAAACAATTGGAGAGAATATTCAATTAAGAAGAGTAAGTACAATTGATGTAGATTCAAATATGAAAGTTGGATTGTATATTCATTCAGATTCAAAGTTAGGATCAATAGTTGCTATAGAAGGCGGGAGTGATGAGATGGCTAAAGATATAGCTATGCATGTAGCCGCATTTAATCCTATATGCTTATCTGAAGATAAAATTGATAAAGAGGTATTGGATAGAGAAAAAGCTATATATGAGAATCAAGCACAAGAATCAGGAAAGCCAAAAGAAATTATGGAAAAGATGGTGGAAGGAAAAGTTAAAAGGTTTTTAGGAGAAGTATCCCTCTTATCACAAAGTTTTGTTAAAGATCCTGAAATGACTATTCAAGATTATATTGGGAGTGAAAATGCAAAAATTATATCTTTTACAAGACTCAAAGTTGGCGAGGGTATTGAGGTTGAAACAAAAGATTTTGCTGATGAGGTTGCTGATCAATTAAAATAAATTATGGCTGAATTAGAACATAAAAGGATTTTACTTAAATTTAGTGGAGAATCTGTTGCTGGCAATGATGATCATGGTATAGATCCAAAAATTCTTGATGATATGGCTACTTCTGTAAAGTCTTGTAAAGATATTGGTGCTGAAATTGGCATTGTTATAGGCGGAGGAAATCTTTTTAGGGGTGAAAAGTTAAATGAAGCTGGTATGGATAGAGTGGCGGGTGACCATATGGGAATGCTAGCTACAGTAATGAATGGTATTGCATTAAGAGATTCTCTTGAAAGGGCAGGAATAAAAACTAGAGTCATGTCAGCCATTTCAATGTCAGGTATTGTTGAGCATTATGATAGAAGGCTAGCTATACAGTTGTTAAGTGATGGTTACGTTGTTATTTTTACCGCAGGAACTGGTAACCCATTTTTTACTACTGATACCGCAGGTTGTCTTAGAGCTATTGAGACTCAAGCAGGGCTAATGTTAAAAGCTACAAGAGTTGATGGTGTTTATGATTCTGATCCTGAATTAAATAAAGATGCAAAATTATTTGATACATTATCATTTGATGAAGCGATTACAAAAAATTTAAAAGTAATGGATGCAACTGCTTTAACTTTAGCAAGAGACCATAAGCTTCCAATAAATGTTTTTAATGTAACAAAGTCAAATGCATTAAAAGATATTATATGTGGCGAAAAAATAGGTACACTGATCTCTTAGCATGGATAATTTAATAAAAGAAGTTTCAGAGAAGATGGATAAATCATTGTCAGCTTTAAGGAATGCTTTTAATAAAATTAGAACTGGTAGGGCCAATCCAGCTTTATTAGATGATATCAAAATAGATTATTATGGCAATCTTACACCTATCAATCAAACTTCAAATATAAGCGTTGAAGAAGGAAGGTCAATTGTAATTTCTCCTTGGGATAAAAATCTTATACCTGAAATTGAAAAAGCAATTTTAAGTTCAGATCTAGGACTTAATCCGAGCACAAGTTCAGATCTAATAAGGGTAACGATGCCAGCATTAACCGAAGAAACAAGACAAGATTATATCAAGCAAGCAAGAGCAGAAGCAGAAAACTCTAGAGTATCAATTAGAAATATAAGAAGAGATGCAAATAATTCAGCAAAAGAAGAGCAACAAGCATCTGAGATTTCCGAAGATGAACTAAGAAGAATAGAAGATTTAATTCAAAAAGAAACAGATAAACATATTTCAATTATTGATATAGAACTTAAAAACAAAGAAGCTGACTTACTAGAAATCTAGAGAGCCATTATGGCTAATAAGAATACCAAAAAAAATAATTATCCTAAAAATGTTGGCATTATTATGGATGGTAATGGAAGATGGGCGCTTAAAAATTCATTAAAGATTAGCCAGGGCCATAAACAAGGGGTCGAAATTGTTAAAAAAATTGTAGAAGAATCAGTAAAACAAAATATTAAATCATTAACATTATATGCATTCAGTTCAGAGAATTGGAAACGACCTAAAGCCGAAGTTAATGCTATAAAAAAATTAGTAATTGAGGCTATCAATGAGCAAGCTCCCGAATTAAAAGAGCAGAAGGTAAGTTTGAAATTTTTTGGACATCTAAATGATTTTGGTAAAAAAATTCTTGAGAAGATTGCTTATGCTGAAAATACAACTAAATGTAAGTCTGGTAAATTAGATTTAAACATCGCATTGGGTTATGGAGGTAAACAAGATATTGTAGATACTGTGAAAAATATATCATCGAAAGTACTTTCTAAAGAAATAAAGATAAAAGATATTAATGAAAAGACTATTAATAGAAATTCTTCAGTACCTGTTGATGAAATAGATCTTCTTATTAGAACGGGTGGGGATAATAGAATAAGCAACTTTTTGCTATTCCAGATAGCATACGCAGAAATAATGTTTGTTGATAAGTATTGGCCTGATTTTACAGCCAATGATTATAAGAAATGTTTAAATAATTTTAAGAAAGTGAGTAGAAGGTTTGGCAGAAGAATATAAAACAAATTTATTTAAAAGAATAATCACCTCAATAGTAATAATTTTACCAATAGTTTTGATTCTTTTGTCTGCAAATATTTGGGCATTTTCTGTATTAATTACAGTCATATGCTTATTCGCAATGTTTGAATGGTTTAAAAGCAAGTTACAAAAACCTATTATTGGAGTTCTTTTAATTCTTAATTTTTATTTTTTTTCAATTCTTTTAGTGATTTCACCAGGCATGTATGAGGAGGGCGTATATGTTGGGTATGGAATTTTAATCCTTAATACAGCAATCTTCGATAGTTTTGCATATTTGATTGGATCTAAATTCGGCAAAACATACATCGCAAAAAAAATTAGTCCCAACAAGACATTAGAAGGATTAATAGGTGGCATATTAGGATCGATGTTATTTGGTATTTTTGTTGGCTATCAAATTCAATACTATGGAATAATTTTATTTTTTATATTTTTATGTTTTTTAGCTTTTATCGGAGACTTATTGATCAGTTTCATTAAAAGACAAAGTGGTGTAAAGGATACTGGAACTATATTGCCAGGACATGGCGGGATATTAGATAGACTTGATTCTCATCTCATAGTTATTCCAGTTTCTATAATGATCTTTATCTTATGAAGAATATACTTTTATTAGGTGCAACAGGCAGTATTGGAAAGAGTGTTCTAAGCGTTATTAATGAAAATAAATCAGAATTAAATCTTTTTGGTATTTCCTTAAATAACAATATTAATGAAGCAACAAAAATAATAAATGAATTCGAACCTTCCTTTATTTATATAGAAGATACTGCAACCTTGGAAGATTTTATTAATCATAACCAATTAAAGGACATAATACATCTTAATGGAGATGGGGAGCTTAAAGATCTTATAAATCATCAAGATGTAGATATTATTATTTCAGCCATATCAGGTTTTGCAGGACTTAAAGCTACTTATTTAGCAGCAAGCTCAGGAAAGAAAATCTTATTAGCAAATAAAGAAAGCATAGTAGCTGGTGGAGATTTAATCCTACCATTAGCAAAAGAGAGTAATTCTGAAATTATTCCTATCGATAGTGAGCATAATGCAATCTTTCAATGTTTATCTGGTGAGAAAGGAGTAGATGATGTTAAGAGGGTAACAATCACAGCATCTGGAGGACCTTTTATAAATAAAAAACTTTTAGATTTAAAGAATGTTAAAAAAAGTGATGCACTAAATCATCCAAATTGGGAAATGGGTAACAAAATTTCAATAGATTCGGCTACCTTAGTAAACAAATGCCTTGAGTTAATTGAAGCAAAGTATTTATTTGATCTTGATGAGAAATATTTTGATCTAGTGGTTCATCCTCAAAGCATAATTCACTCAATAGTTACATATGTAGATGGTTCTAGTATATGCCAGTTAAGCAAACCTGATATGAGAATTCCAATAGCACATGCATTATCTAATGAGAACAGATTAAGTATAAATTTTGATTCTATAGATTTTACAAACCTTGAATTATCATTTCAGGAATTCCCTTCAGATAGAATGGGAATACAAGATATAGCTAGAGAGGTTTGTAATATTGGTGGCTTACTTGGAACAATTTTTAATGCAGCAAATGAAATAGCTGTAGAGAATTTTCTAAATGAACAAATAAACTTTGATGAAATTTATGAAGTGATTTATCGAACTTTTGATAAAAACAATATGTCTAATGATTTGTCTTTGGAATCAATCAATGAGGTTGATATGCTTACACGCATAGAAGCACAGAAGGTGGTAAAATCCATTGCTTAGGAAAGAGAATATATGGATATTTTAATATACTTATTAGCATTCGCAGTTTTATTGGGCGTCTTAGTGACAATCCATGAATTTGGTCATTTTATTGTTGCACGCATGTGTAAAGTACATGTGCAAAGATTTTCTATAGGACTTGGACCAGTTTTTTATAGAAAATATGATAAACAGGGTACAGAATTTGCTCTCTCTGCAATTCCTTTAGGTGGATACGTATCTATGATCACGAATAAATTAATAGAGTTAGAGCCCGAAATAAAGAATCAGTTGTCAGAGGAGCAATTACAAAACACATTTGATTCTAAGCCAAAATGGCAAAGGGCTTTTATTATGTTTGCAGGCCCTCTAGCAAATTTCTTATTATCAATATTTATTTTTACTCTAATATTTTTTAATACAATTGACCCTCAAACCGTCCCGGTCATTAACGAAGTAAACAATAAGATTAATATTTCAAGTGAACTGACTTTTAAAGAAAATGACAAAATATTGTCAATAAATAATACAGTTGTAAGAGATGCTAAAGATATCAATCTTGAACTTCTTTCTTATGCAGGCTTTTCAGGGGATCTGAACTTTCTAATCTCAAGATCAACCAATGAGGATCCAATCAATATTATAGTTAGCATTACAGATTTTTTACCAACATCTGAATCTCAAGAAAATCCTATAGAGTATTTAGGCTTAGATATTGTATATAAAATGCAGCCTATTATAGGTAATGTCTTGCAAGGAAGTTCTGCTGAAATTGCAAAATTAAAATTAAATGACAAGGTATTGAAAATAGGTAGTACAAATATTAATTTTGCCGATGATATTCGTTCTGTAGTATCAGAAAATCCAAATACAAATATGGAATTTAAAATAGACAGAAATGGTCAGATGCTATCCATACCTGTAAGCATTGGCTCTCAAATGGATTCAGATAAAACCATTGGAGTACTTGGCGTTTCATTTGGTACTTCAAGGACTTTAGCTCAATCCTTGTCAAAAGGCATCTATGAAACTTACAACTTAAGTTTAAAAACTTTGCAGTTTATTGGAAAGATGCTATCTGGAAATATGGGCACTGAAAATTTAAGCGGTCCAATTGGAATTGCACAAATGGCAGGAAATACTGCCCAAGCAGGCCTTTTGCCATTTATGTATTTAATGGCATTGCTTAGCATTAGTCTTGCAGTTTTAAATTTGTTACCAATACCAGTGCTTGACGGTGGTCAACTTACATTGTTGGGTATTGAAGCTATTAGAGGAAAACCACTTCCCGAAAAAGCAGAAAATATGATATATACAGGTGGAGCAGTTCTAGTTGTAATGTTAATGATTTTTGCAGTTTTTAATGATGTTTCGAGATTTTTTTAAGGTAAAAAAGTGAAAGGATTCAAATTAATTATACTTACTTTTTTATTAAGTTTTAATTTATCAGCTTTTGATGAATTTTTAGTAAGTGACATTCGGATTATAGGTTTACAAAGAGTATCCACAGGAAGTATTTTTAATGTTATCCCAATAAGTGTTGGCGATAGGATAGACCTTAGAAAATCTAATGATATTGTAAAATCCTTATTTGCAACAGAACAGTTTGATGATATTCAGATTGGTAAAGATGGAAATACCTTGATCATCACTGTTGAGGAAAGACCATCAATATCTGCTATAGATTTATCAGGTAATAAAGCTTTAAAAACGGAACAATTAATTGAGAGCTTGGATGGTGTTGGAGTTAAAGAGGGGGAAGTATATAAAAGGTCAACCCTTGAGAAAGTTAAATCAGAATTAGTAAGATCATACGCTTCCAATGGAAGATATGGTGCTAGTGTAGATATCGAAGAAATAAATAAACCCAGAAATAGAATAGAGATTAATATCGAAGTTGATGAAGGCAAAAGCGCAAAGATAGCTAAAATAAACATAACTGGTAATGAGATTTTTACTACCGAAGAGATTCTTAATGGGTTTGAGTTATCGGAAGGATCATTTTTCTCATTCTTAAATAATGATAATCAATATTCACGTGAAAAATTAAAAGGAGATATTGAAACATTAGAATCTTACTATAGAGATAGGGGATACTTGAAATTTTCAATCGAATCTTCACAAATAAGCTTATCAAGAGATAAGAGATCTATCTTTATTACGTTTAATGTTATTGAAGGGAAAAAATATACTATAAATGAGGTTGATGTTATTGGAGAAATTCCTTTTGAGGAAGAGGCCTATATAGATATTACAAATGCCCTAAAAGGGACTACATATTCTCAAGCTACCATAACCAGTATTGAAGAATTTTTTACGAGTATATTGGGTAATAGAGGTTATGCATTTGCTGAAGTAACAGGTAATACTGAAGTTGAAGATGATTCAAGCGAGGTAAAGTTAGTATTTTCGGTTGAGCCTGGGAAGAAAACATATACAAGAAAAATACTTTTTACTGGCAATAATATTACTCAAGATTATGTTCTTAGAAGAGAAATGAGACAGTTCGAAGGAGCTTGGAGTTCAGATAATAGTATTGAAGCTGGAAAAGTAAGACTTGAGAGACTTGGATATTTTAAAGAAGTTAATGTTGAAACAATTCCTGTTCCAGGTACTGATGATCAGATCGATATTGTTTATAGCGTTGAAGAAGAAACGACAGGCAGCTTGGGCGGAAATATTGGGTATAGTGATTTTGGCTTAATGCTTGGATTTAATTTACAAGAACAAAATTTTCTTGGAACAGGCAATACTGTAGGTATTGGCATAAATAAAAATATTTATAGTGAAATGTATAATATTTCGTTCTTAGATCCTTTCGCAACTAAAGACGGAGTAAGCTTAGGTTATAACATCTATTCTAGAGAAACCGATTATGGAGAATTTAAAGTTGCAAATTATCTATCAAATTCTTATGGTTTTGGACTTCAATTCGGATACCCAATATCAGATGTTCAACGTTTAAATTTTGATATTACATATGATAATACTGATATTGATATAGGAACTCTTCCAGCCAGAGAGATATATGATTTTGTATCAGCTGAAGGCAATCTTTTCGAAACTTTATCAGCAGGAGTGTCTTGGCAAAGGGTAACCCTAAATAGAGGACTATTTCCTACAGATGGTTCTTCAACAGCTTTAAGTTTAAGCGCGACAATACCTGGAAGTGATATAAATTATTATCGGTTAAATCTTAGACAAAGATTTTATCAACCCTTATCCTCTGAATTAGTATTTGGTTTCCAGGGTGAAATAGGTTATTTAGATGCATATGGCGATACAGAACAGACTCCTTTTTTCCAAAATTTTTATGCCGGTGGTCCAAGGTCTTTAAGGGGCTTTGAATCTAATACTCTGGGTCCTAGAAGTACAGATGCTCCGTGTTATGAATTTAATTATGAGGAAGGCACTTGTCCAAATTTAGTAGATACAGATGGTGATGGTGTTGCAGATGAGCCATATTACAATCCATATGCTAATAATACTTCTAGATATAGAGATGCTCCAATAGGGGGTAATATCAAGATTGAAGGAAGTATGCAGTTAATTTTTAAATTACCATTTATTGAAGATCAAAGGTCTATGAGATCGGCTTTCTTTTTCGATTTTGGTAATGTATTCTCTGATAACTGTAAAGATTATCAAATAAATTGCTATAAACCTTCTATAGAAGATTTACGTTATTCTTATGGAGTAGGCGTTACATGGATTACTGGTTTTGGCCCAATGAGTTTTGCAATATCACAACCAACTAATGCAGGTCCTCAAGAGAGGACAGAAGAATTCCAATTTACAGTAGGAAATGTTTTCTAGTTAATATAAAATGGTCAGATCCAATAAGGGGTAAGTATGAAACATATAATAAAACTTCATTTATTAACAATTTTATTTGTAGCTATTCCTGTTCTTGCAGTTGATGGCCTAGCGGTTATTGACATGAGAACAGCTGTATTGTCTACTCAAGCTGCCGCTGATGCTTTTAAAGCTTTAGAGGAAGACGCTGATTATTCCTCTAATTTAGAAGAAGCTCAGTCATTACAAGCCGAAAGACAGGCTATAGCAGAAAAATTACAAAAAGAACTTGAGACCTTATCGCAACCTGAAATTACTCAAATGCAAAAAGATATTCAAGAAAAAGGTAAAGATCTTGAGTTTCTTGCAGGTAAAATTCAACAAGCTCAAGAAGAGACTGCACAAAAGGTTTTTGCAGATACTGGTCCAGTAATGCAAAAAATTATTGGTGAATTAATTACTGCTAAGCAAATTAAAGTATTATTGGCTAAAAATGAAACTATGTTATTTAGTGATCCTGCTCTAGATCTTACTGATGATGTTACATCAATGTTAGATGTTGCTGCTGTTGAGGGCGATTCAAAGTCTGAGTAGTGTCTAATCAGAAGAGCTTTAAATTAGAAGAATTAGCAAAATTAACTGATTCATTTGTTATCGGAGATCCTGAATGTGTGGTAGATAATTTATCTACTATCTTAAGCGCTTCAGAATCTTCAATAACTTTTCTAACCAATTCTAAATATAGCGGTAGTCTAAAAAATTCTAAAGCTTGTGCTGTTCTAGTTGATGAGAACTATAAAGAAGATAAGAATTTCAACTATTTAAAATCTAAAGATCCGTATTTAGCTTACGCTACTTTAAGCAAGTTATTTAAAGAAGAGTCAAATAATACATTTCCATTTGTTGATAAAAGTGCAGTTATTTCAGAGAATTCTGTAATAAGTAAACATGTTTATATTGGTCCGCATGTTTACATAGGCCCAAATTGTGTTATTGAAGATAATGTAACTATCAATGCTAATTGTTCCATAGTTCAAAACGTCAGTATATCTTCAAATACAACAATCCAATACGGTTCTGTTCTTGGTTCAGATGGTTTTGGTTTTGCTCCATCGAAAAATGGATACGTAAAGATAGAACAGCTTGGCGGGTTAAAGATAGGAAAAAATGTTGAGATTGGAGCAAATTGTTCTATTGATAGAGGGGCATTAGATGATACTGAGATTCATGATGGAGTAATTTTAGATAATTTAATTCATATTGCTCACAATGTAGTTTTAGGCAAGAACTCTGCAATCGCGGCCTCATGCGCTATTGCCGGATCAACAAAGATTGGAAAGAATTTTCAAATGGGTGGTTTGTCCGGCGTTCTTGGTCATTTAGAAATATGTGATGATGTTAGTGTTGGGGCGCATACCTTAATAACAAAGAATATAAGTAAGCCTGGAAACTACATAGGAATAATGCCAGCCCAAGACCATAAAGATTGGGCTAAAACCGCCACTTTAATTAAAAAATTAGATAAATAAGATGCAAATTAAGAAAGAAGATATTAAAAAATATCTACCTCATAGAGAGCCATTCTTGTTTATCGATGAAGTAGTTAGCATTAAAGATGATAATCAAATACATTGTAAGAAACTTATTATAGAAGAAGAGTATTTTCTTCAAGGTCATTTTCCAAATAACCCTATATTTCCAGGAGTAATAATTATAGAAGCGCTTGGACAAGCATCAGGAATATTAGGATTCTCACTTATGAATAAAACTCCTGAAGAGGGTTCAATATATGTTTTAGCAGGAGTTGATAAAGTAAGGTTTAGAAAAAGAGTTAGACCGGGTGATAATATTGATCTTTATAGTAAAGTAGTAAGTGAAAAAAGAGGTATTTGGAAATTTGATTGTAAAGCAGAACTAAATAGTGAATTAATTTGTTCTGCAACAATACTATGCGCAGATAGGAAGACAACATGAACATTCATTCTTCATCAATTATCCACCCTTCATCAAAAATTGATAAGTCAGTAGAAATTGGACCTTTTTGTATAATAGGTGAGGATGTTGAAATTAAAAAAGGTTCTAAGCTTTTAAGTCATGTTGTACTAAAAGGACCAACGACAATTGGTGAAAATAATACTATTTATCAATTTGCAACAGTAGGCGATGACACACCAGATAAAAAATATAAAGGTGAAAAAACAAAATTAATTGTAGGAGATAACAATATATTTAGAGAGGGCGTTACTATTCATAGAGGAACAATACAAGATCAGGGAATAACACAGATAGGCTCTAATAATTTATTTATGGCATATTCTCATGTCGCTCATGATTGTACTGTTGGTGATAATAATGTTTTTGCCAATCTTGCTGGAATTGCTGGACATGTTTCTATTGGTAACAATGTTAATGTAGGAGCCATAACCACAGTTCATCAATTTTGTAAGATGGGCGATTTTTCTTTTGCAGGCATGAATACATCAATAACTATGGATATTCCTGCATTTGTTAAAGTGGCTTCTGATCCTGCTAGAGTAATTGGTTTAAATTCAGTTGGGATGAAAAGAAATAATATCAATGAAGAATCAATTAGTTTAATGAAAAAGGCATATAAACTACTTTATAGGAAAAACTTGAAGATTGATGAAGCTATTAAAAAAATTAAAGAATTACATAGTGAGTCAAATGATTCATATCTAGAAACTTTTATCTCCTCTATTGAAGTATCTGAAAGAGGAATCCTAAGATAAGTGACCCAAAACAAGTCTTTAAATATAGGAGTTGTTTGTGGCGAACATTCTGGTGATGCGCTAGGCGCTGGGATAATCCAAGAAATTAAAAAATATTCAAATGTCAACTTATTTGGTGTTGGTGGGCCCAAGCTTGAAGAGTTGGGAGTCAAATCAAAGTTTGATTTTTCTGAATTGCAAATTATGGGACTAATAGACCCACTACTTAATTTAAGAAAATTAAGAAAATTAAGAAATGAGCTTATAAAATTTTTTATAGATAAAGAAATAGATCTTTTTATAGGCATTGATTCACCAGATTTCAATATGGGCATTCATAAAGCCCTTAAGAAAAAATATAATAATAAAAATATACAGGTTGTAAGTCCATCCGTTTGGGTATGGCGCCAAAACAGAATTAAATCTATACAGGCTTTTATAGACTTAACGGTATGTTTATTTGATTTTGAGGATATTTATTATAAAAAAGTTAATCATAATAGTATCCATCTAGGACATCCTTTTTCAAATGTTGAGAAGCTTGAAAAAAAAGAAGTATTTCATAAATACAATTTAGATCACAATAATAAATTTATTTCTATATTACCAGGTAGCAGAGAATCTGAGATTAAATACATGTTGCCAATGTATTTAGATTTTATAAAAAACCATAGCAATCACAATCATGAATATGTTTACTTAATCCCAGCCGTTGATAACAATCTGATAGAGAGTATAAATAATTTAATACCTAATTCAGACCTTCCAATTTTAATAAAAGAAAATGCTATACAAGATTTTCTATCAATTTCAGAATTTTCAATTGCTACGTCAGGGACTGCTACGCTAGAATCTGCTATTCTGGGATGTCCGCCAATTATCTGCTATAAAACAAATTTTCTTAATTTTTCAATTATTTCAAGAATGATGAAGATTAAAAATATTGGACTCCCAAATATTTTACTTAAAAAAGACTACTATCCCGAACTTGTTCAGGGCAATTGCACCCTATCGAATATTAAACAAGCTTTAAAAGATATGCCAAAATTAGTTGAAGAAAGTACTGAGAATGCTGAATTATTAAAAAGTATCCTAAGAGGAGAGGGTTTCTCTAATACGGCAGAGAAGATTATCTCACTTTGAAAGTAAATCTAGTTGCCGGAACTGATGAAGTAGGAAGAGGTGCTCTTGCAGGCCCTGTTATAGCTGCCTCTGTTATTTTAAAAAAAGAAATTCCAGGACTAAAAGATTCAAAAAAGCTTACAGAAAAAAAAAGAAATGAATTATCAGAACTAATTTTAGAGAATTCATATTTTGGTTTTGGATCTGTATCAAATACAGAAATCGATGAAATTAATATTTTAAAAGCCTCTTTATTGGCAATGAAAAGAGCTATACTAAACCTACCAATAAAACCTGCTATGGTTTTAGTCGATGGTATATATAAACCAGATTTGAATATTCCAATGAAGACTATTATTGGCGGGGACTCAACTGAGGCAGAAATTAGTGCAGCGTCAATAATAGCCAAAGTTTATAGGGATAATTTGATGACTAGTTATGATAAAAAATATCCAGTTTACTGTTTTAAACAAAATAAAGGCTATGGAACTCAAAAACATTTAGAGTCATTAAAAAAAGTTGGTTTATCTAAAATCCATAGAAGAACATTCAAGGGGGTATTGGATAAATGAACCAATTATTTTCTCATTTAAGAGTTTCTTCAGAATATAGTATCTCTCAAGGGCTATTAACTATAGATCAAATAGTTGAAAATGCTGAAAAATATTCCGTCCCTTCGATAGCTTTAACTGATCAATCTAATATGTTTGGATTAGTAAAATTTTTTAATAAATGTGAAGCAGCAGGTATAAAACCGATATCGGGTGCTTCAATTAGGGTAATTTTTGAAAACTATGAAAACGCATATG
Source organism: uncultured SAR86 cluster bacterium (assembly GCA_902583575.1). Classification (GTDB taxonomy): domain Bacteria; phylum Pseudomonadota; class Gammaproteobacteria; order Magnimaribacterales; family D2472; genus SAR86A. The sequence goes on from CACHWY010000001.1 coordinate 101,721, forward strand.
AGTTACTTTGTTTGGCTAAGACTAATGCAGGACATAAAAATTTGATGAAAGTTATCTCGAATGCCCATAATAATACCTCTTTCAAAACCCCTATAATAAAGTTCAATGATTTAATTGAATTAAAAAATGATATTTTTGTCATTTCTGGTGGCAAAGGAAGCCATATTTTTGAGTATCTAAAAAGAGATAATTTTAAAGAGGCTGATGCCATAATTGAAGAACTAAGGAAGAATTTTAATGATGACTTTGCCTTAGAAGCTCAAAGAACCAATAGAATCGATGAGGTAGATTATTTTAACAAGGCGCTACCCATATCAATTGAGAAAGGGATTCCAGTTATTGCAACAAATGACGTTTTATTTTCTAATAAAGATGATTTTGATACTCATGAGACCAAAGTTTGCATAAATACTGGTAGAACACTTAATGACCCAAATAGGGAAAAATTATTCTCAGAACAACAATATTTCAAATCACCTGAGGAAATGGCTAATTTATTTCATGATTGTATTTCATTGGTTGACAATGCTAATGAAATATCAAAAAAATGTAATGTTTCTTTAAAGACAAAAGGCTATTTTTTACCAGAATATCCTGTACCTAAAGAGCATGACTTTGATTCATATTTAATCAAGCTTTCAAATGATAGATTACAAAAATATATTATAAATTTTGATAAAGACAAACAAAAGAATTATCTAGCAAGACTAAATTATGAATTAGATCAAATTAAAAGCATGGGTTTTTCCAGTTATTTTTTAATAGTTTATGATTTTATTGAATGGTCTAAGAATAATGATGTTCCAGTTGGTCCCGGAAGGGGGTCAGGTGCTGGTTCTCTGGTTGCATTTTCATTAGGTATTACAACCTTGGACCCAATAGACCATGGGCTTTTATTTGAAAGATTCTTAAACCCTGAAAGATTATCTATGCCAGATTTTGATATTGATTTCTGCATGGAAAAAAGAGATTTAGTAATTGATTATGTAAGTAAGAAATATGGGAGTGATGCTGTTTCACAAATTGCTACCTTTGGAACTATGGCAGCTAGGGCCGTAGTAAGAGATGTAGCTAGAGCTCTTGGCAAGCCATATGCTCTTGGTGATAGAATTTCAAGAATGATTCCATTTGCTCCTGGAATGACATTAGATAAAGCAAAAGAAGATCAGCCTATTTTTGCACAAAGTATCAAAAGCGACGAAGAGGTTAGAGAAATTGTAAATTTATCTTATAAGCTCGAGGGTATTGCAAGAAATGTAGGTAAACATGCCGGAGGCGTAGTAATTGCACCGGGAAGTATTTCTGATTTTTGCCCAGTTTATGTTGACCATCAATCCGAATCAATAATGACTCAATATGATAAAGATGATGTTGAAAAAATTGGATTAGTTAAATTTGATTTTCTTGGATTAAGAACTCTAACCGTAATCGATAGAGCTATTAAATCTATTAATGAAGGTAAAAAAGATTCTAATAAATTTGATATAAATTCAATATCTTTGGATGATGAAAAAGTATTTAAATTATTATCATCTGGTAAAACAATGGCTATTTTCCAGCTTGAATCATCGGGCATGAGAGATTTAATTAAAAGACTAAAGCCTACAAAGTTTGAAGAAATAACTGCATTGTTAGCTTTGTACCGACCTGGGCCATTAAACTCAGGGATGGATAAAGAATTTGTTAATCGAAAACATGGGGACAGTCCAGTTACTTATCCTCACAAGCTTCTTGAACCAGTACTAGAGGAAACTTATGGAGTAATTGTTTACCAAGAGCAAGTTATGGAAGCGGCAAGAGTTTTGGCTGGATTTTCATTAGGTCAGGCAGACATCTTAAGAAGGGCGATGGGTAAAAAGAAAAAAGAAGAGATGGAAGAACAAAGAGAGATTTTTGTTAAAGGTTGCAAACAAAACAATATAGAATCTAAAAAAGCTGAACATATTTTTGACTTAATTAATCAATTTGCTGAATATGGATTCAATAAATCTCATTCAGCTGCTTATGCTTTAATTTCATATCAAACTGCATTTCTAAAAACATATTATCCTGAGCATTTTATGGCCGCTGCTTTATCATCAGAGCTTGGAAATACAGACAAAATATATGCACTTATAAATGAATGTTCTCGAATGAAGATAAAAGTTTTAAAGCCCAATATTAGAAAAAGTAATAAGCGATTTAAGGTAAATGAAGAAATGGATATTGAATATGGATTAGGCGCAATAAAAGGTGTTGCAGATACTTTTATAAAACATGTTTGCTCAAAAAGAGATAATCTTAATTTTAAAGATCTTTGGGATTTTTCAAAAAAAATTGATATCAAGTTAGGAGGTAAGAAATCTTTAGAAGCATTATCACAATCTGGTGCATTTGATATTCTTGCTCCTTCAAGAAGCATAGCAATAGCAAGTGTTAATGACATGTTAAGAGACGGTTCTAGTGATAGATTAAATTCAAATTTAAAAAGTGGAGATTTATTTTCATCACTCCAAGAAGATTTTGATCCATATGAAAAATATAAAAATATTCCAAAATTGACTCTTAGTGAAAAATTAGAATTGGAAAAAAAATCTCTTGGTTATTATCTTTCTGGCCATCCCGTATTGGCATTAGATAACAAAATAAGAAGAATTAAATCGAAGAAGATAAATGAATTAAATAATGATATTAAGAAAGCTTCATTAGTAGCCCTAATTAATAACGTAAGACAAATTAAAGATAGAAAAGGCATGCCGCTTACATTTATAAATTTTGACGATGGCACTGGCACAATGGATGGGATAATACCTAGTGAGATATTAGAAAATTGTCATAACATTTTAAAAGAAGGTCAAATATTAGTTTTAAAAGGAATTGTTGAAGTTGATGATTATAGAACTAATGATTTAGGAAGCTTAATGTATAGGATGAGAGTAAAAGAGATCCATACTATTGATTCAGAATTAATTAAAAAAACAGATGGAGTTTTAATTGATATTGAAAAGTCTGATGCTGCTTCATTAGAAGATTTTTCTGAAAGACTTAACTCTATTGATAAAGATTTATGGAAAGAAGGTTCTTGTAAGCTAAATGTTAAAGTAATAAACAACGAATCTGAGGCCATAATAGATCTTGGGGACGATTTTAAATTTTCTCCAACCTTAGAAAATTTATTTTTTTTAGAAGATATATTCGGCAAGAATATTATTGAGATATAAATTGTTAAACCATGATTTAATAATAAAGAATGTAGATCTTGAAAATAAGATTTATATTGCTTATAGCGGTGGTTCAGATTCAACAGCATTACTTCATCTTTTGGCCAAAATGAGTATTGATCATCAACTTGAAGTTAAAGCTATTCATGTTAATCATAATTTATCTAAAGAATCTAAAGAATGGGAAGATCATTGCAAAAAGATATGCTCTATATTAAATATTGATTTAACAATTGAATCAGTTCAAATAATTTCAGATGGTGGTGGTATTGAGTCAGCTTCAAGAAAGGCAAGATATAAGATTTTTGAAAATTTATTAGAAAGTGGCGATCAAATATTATTAGCACATCATAGCGATGATGTCGCTGAGACAATCTTCATGCGATTGCTTAGGGGCACAGGTGTTGATGGATTAGAAGGGCCTAAATTTTCAAGAGAAATTGGAAAGGGGAGATTGATTAGGCCTCTATTAAAAATTACAAAAAAAGAAATTTTAAATTATCTCGCTGAAAATAATATTCAATATATTGAAGATGATTCAAATATGCATAATGAATTTGACAGAAATTTTTTAAGAAACAAGATTTTTCCTATGCTTGAAGATAGGTGGAAAGGTTTCTCAAAAAGAATTAATAATACTTCATCAATTTTTAGAGAGAGAAATACTATTTATAGTAATTTATTTTATGAAAAATATAGTGATTTAATTGGTAATAAAATTGAACTAAAAAAAATAAATGAGCTTTCAGAATCAATCATTTCTGATATTTTGAGATTTTCTATTAAGGAATGTAATATTTCCATACCTAATAGTAAAATTATGGAAGAAATCATTAAAACTTTTATCAGTTCAAGCCCTGGACCAAAATCAATTGTTACATGGTCAAGATCAGATAAAGAGCTAGTTGCGGGAAAAATAACATATGAAAAAGGACATATTATAATTTCAAAAAGATAACAGAGGAGCAAAGATGAATCTAGAAACAATAGAATTAACTAAGCAAAATAAAATTGCTGTAATTAAGCTTAATAGACCAAAATTATTGAATGCAGTTAATGAGCAATTGGTATGGGATTTGCAAAAAGCAACTGAAGATGTAAAGAATGATGATGATATAAGAGTCGTTATATTAGTAGGATCGGGAAGGGGTTTTTCAGCAGGTGCAGACCTTAGCGAAAGAAAAGCTAGCTGGAAAGGTTCAAAAGATGCTCTTATCAGAGGCTACAAACCATTTTTTGAAAATATTATTAATATGCCAAAACCAGTGATTGGTGCTATTTCTGGGCCTGCAGCAGGTATTGGGGCTGCAATAGCAATGTCATGTGATCTAAGGGTAATGTCAGAAGATAGCTATATTTTATCTGTATTTAGCAATATTGCTTTAGTGCCTGATGGCGGCCTTTCATGGTATCTTCCAAAATATATGGGTTATTCAAAAGCATATGAGCATGCAATCGAAGCAAAGAAAATTACAGCTCAGGACTGTCTAAAATATGGTATTGCTAATAAAGTAGTCCCTGCTGAGGAATTAGAATCTAAGACTTTTGAGTGGGCTGAAAAATTAGCAAAAAGATCTTCTCAATCTTTAAGTCATACTAAAAGGTTAATGCGAGATTCCCTTCATGTAAGTTATTGGGATACATTTCAAAATGAAGCTGAAATTCAAAATGAATTAACTACCAGCTCTCAAAATAGAGAAGCAGTAAAGGCTTTTCTTGAAAAAAGAGAACCTAATTTTGATTAATTTTTTAAAAGCTTACTTAATCCAACAATAATTGCATCAAAAGAAGCCCTTGTGGTGTTTGGATGAATTCCAACCCCCCAGAATGTCTTATTATCTTTTTCTAGCTCTATATAAGCTGCAGCCTTAGCATCTGAACCAGATGAAATCGCTGATTGGTGGTAGTCTGCTACTTTTATTTCAACACCAACTTTATTGCATAATCCATTTATAAATGAATCTATAGGCCCATTTCCAGACCCTTTAATGACCGTTTCTTTATTATTCATACTCATTGTTAATTCAAGGGAATGAATTTCTTCTTTTGAAGATGATGAATGCTTGATATAAGAGAAATTATCAATAGGCTTTAAATAATTTTTTTCAAAGATATCCCATATTTGTGAACTGCTAATTTCTTTTCCTGATTTATCAGCTAATTTTTGTATTTTTTGGCTTAAGCTTATTTGAAGTCGTCTTGGTAAAGAAACCCCATGATCTTTTTCTAATAGGAAGGCAACGCCCCCTTTGCCAGATTGCGAATTAATTCTTACAACAGCTTCGTAGCTTCTTCCAAGATCAGCTGGATCAATAGGAAGATATGGAACCTCCCATTTTGGATCATTGGATTTCTTGATAGCATTAAAGCCCTTTTTAATTGCATCCTGATGTGAACCTGAAAAAGCTGTAAATACTAGATCCCCAGCATATGGATGTCTTGGATGGACTGGTAACTGATTACAGTACTCCACCTCTCTCATCACAGAATTTATATTTGAAAAGTCTAATTTAGGATCAATCCCTTGTGTGAGCATATTTAATGCTATTGTGACTACATCAACATTTCCTGTTCTTTCACCATTTCCAAATAAGGTTCCTTCAACTCTATCCGCTCCCGCCATAAGACCAAATTCAGATGCTGCTACAGCAGTACCTCTATCATTATGGGGATGAAGACTTAAACAAATATCTTTTCTATTCTTAAGATTGTCATTCATCCATTCAATTTGATCACCATAAATATTTGGAGTTGACATCTCTACAGTTGCAGGAAGATTAATAATAATTTTGTTCTTAGTTACAGGCTCAAGAATCTCAACAACTTCATCACAAACCTCTCTAGCATATTCCAATTCCGTACCAGTAAAACTTTCTGGTGAATATTCAAAAGTCCAATCTGTATTTGGATTTTTTTCTGCTAAATTTTTTATTAATTTTGCAGCATTGGTCGCAATTTCTTTAATACCTGTTTGATCTTGATCAAAAACAACTTTTCTTTGAAGTGTTGAAGTTGAATTATAAAAATGGACTATTGCTTTAGGTGCGTCTTTTAAGGATTCAAAAGTTTTAATTATTAGCTCTTCTCTTGCTTGAGTTAGAACTTGAATATTTACATCTGATGGAATTTTTTTATTTTCAATAAGGTCTCTAACAAAATCAAAATCGGTTTGGGAGGCTGATGGAAATCCAACCTCTATTTCTTTAAAACCAAGTTTGCATAATAGATTAAACATTCTATTTTTTCTTTCTGAGCCCATAGGCTCTATTAAGGCCTGATTACCATCACGTAAATCTACAGAACACCAAATAGGGGCATTTTTAATAATTTTGCTTGGCCATTTTCTATTTTTTAATTCAATGGGCTTAAAAGCTGAATATTTGTCTATTGGGTTGTCCATTCTTTATAAACTAAATGTTATTATGTTGTTTATGCTTACTCCTGATATAAAAACTAACCTTATATTAAAAGAGATTGGCATCAAAAGATATTCATTAAGATCTAAGATGCCTCATTCTATAGAAAAAGGCCTTCATTATTATCAAAAGGGGCTAATTCTAGCATTACTTGATAAACCTTTTGAAGATTTTATTAAAGAACATCAAGATTTTATTAAAGCAATAATAGAAGCAACTAAATCTGGTGATGGTAAAGAGAATAATGGAACTATTTTATTTTCTTCACGAGAAGAACTAAAGGAGCAGACATTAAATTTTTCAAAATCAAAGTTAATAATTATTTTTGGTAATATTTCAAATGAAATGATATTTGATACTCAATTTATAAAAGCACCACCAATCGACCAATTAATTAGTTCAAAAGAATTAAAGAAACACCTTTGGATTGAAATTAAAAATCAATTAAATTTATAAATATATGCTTAAGATTTCATTGATGGATCAATCTGATCTGGAAGAGGCATTCAAAATTGAAGAACAAACCAATCCTTCGCCGTGGTCAAAAGAAAATTTTTTTTCATCTTTTGATGTGGGTCATAAATCATTGGTATGTAAAACTGGTAAAGAAATAGTTGGCTTTATTATTTTTTCAGTAGTAAAAAAAGAGAGCCATTTATTAAATATAGCTGTATTAAAAGAATGGCAGAAAAGAGGGGCAGGAAGTTTACTAATGAAATCAATGATAGGACAGTCTAAAGCTATGGGAGCAAAAAAAGTACTTCTTGAGGTTAGATCTAAGAACAATAATGCCATTATTTTTTATAAAAAATTTAATTTTATTCAAGATGCAGTCAGGGTTGATTACTACACAGGTAAAAATCCTGATGATGCAGTATTAATGAGCTTGGATATATAATTTTAAAGAAGTTCCAAAATATTTGATTCAATCTCCATGGGCTCTACTTGAGGACCAAACCTATTCACAACCTCTCCATTGTTATTTATTAAAAATTTTGTAAAGTTCCATTTGATTGGTTTTGTGCCGCCGACGCCAGGTTTTTTCTCTTTGAGAAAAGTGTAAAAGGGGTCTTCTTTAGACCCATTTACATTAATTTTATTAAAGATCTTAAAAGTTATTCCGTATTTTGAATCACAGAATTTTTTAATATCTTTATTATTTCCAGGTTCTTGAAATGCAAATTGATTACAAGGAAAAGCTAGTATTTCAAAATCTTTATTCTGATATTTTTTATATAATTTTTCTAAACTCTCATATTGATATGTAAGACCACAGTAACTAGCAACATTAACAACTAACAAAACCTTGTCCTTGTAATCTTTTAGTGGAATATCTTGAAGCTCAGCATCTTGAACAGAAAAATTATAAATAGTTTTCATAAGTTTTTAATGTTTGTATGAAAATGTTCCGTTATTATATATTTTATTAAGAATTAAAGCATATGAATAATATTTACCAATGAATGGACAGATTGATTTTGCTTGGAAAAAATTTAATGAATTATCTATAGATGATTTATATGCTATTTTAAATTTAAGGCAACAAGTTTTTATATTAGAACAAAACTGTCCATATATTGATGCTGACTATTCAGATCAGGATGCATTTCATTTGCTAGGTTTCCAAGATAATAAATTAGTTGCATATTTAAGGGCATTTCCACCCAATATAAAGTATGCAGGCTCTTCAATGGGAAGAATAGTGGTTCAGGAAAGTCAAAGAAAACAGGATATCGGTAAAGATATTACTAAAATAGGAATTAATTTCTTAAAGGAGAGATATCCAGATAGCGAGATTGTGATATCAGCTCAACACAGACTGGAGCAATTCTATTGTGATCTAGGTTTTGCATCAAGAGGCGAAGTCTATTTAGAAGATGATATAGATCATATACAAATGTTTTTATAAAAAAGATCTGGTTAATTATTAAATGATTCTTTCTTTAAATAGTAAATTGCTTATTTCTTCAGTTATAAATGGAGCAAATGGGTGGAATACATGCAAAATCTCTCTTAGTAATGGTCTTAAGTTTGATGTATTTCCTGATTTTTTGCATTCTTCTATATAAATATCACAGAATTTATTCCAAAAAAATTCATAAATTTCGTTAACCGCAAAATCTAATCTATAATCAAGAATATTTTTGTTTATTTGTTCTTTCATTTTTTGGAATTCTTCATAAATCCATTTATCATTATCATTTAATGACTTAAATAAATCTCTTTCATTAGGATACCCATCAATAAACCTAGCAGCATTCCATATTTTTGTGCAAAAGTTTCTATAGCCTTTAAGTCTTCCAAATTCGAAACTTATATCTTTAGTATGGGTAGCAAGCGAGAAAAATGTCATTCTTAATGCATCAGTACCATATGACTCTATTCCATTAGGAAACTGTTTCCTAGTTTTCTTTTCAATTTTTTCAGCTATTCCTTCTTGCATTAAGTTGGATGTTCTTTTTTTCACTAGATCATTAACAGAAATTCCATATATCAAATCTATTGGATCTATAATATTTCCTTTTGATTTTGACATTTTTTGGCCATTTTCATCTCTTATGAGGCCAGTGACATAGACATCTTTAAAGGGAATCTTCCCAGTAAATTCAATACTCATCATCATCATTCTTGCAACCCAAAAGAAAATTATGTCAAAACCTGTAACTAAAAGAGATGTTGGAAAAAAGTCTTTAAGGTCTTCAGTATTTTCCGGCCACCCCAAAGAGCCAAATGGCCATAAACTAGAAGAAAACCAAGTATCAAGAACATCTTCATCTTGAGTAAGTTCTATATCATTTAATTTATAATGATTTCTTACATCATCCTCACTCTCACCTACATATATATTTCCTTCTTCATCATACCAAGCAGGTATTCTATGACCCCACCATATTTGCCTACTTATGCACCAGTCTTCAATATTGTCCATCCAATTAAAATAAGTTTTAACCCAGTTCTTTGGATGAAATTTAATATTTCCATCTTTAACTTCTTTATTAGCCTTTTTAGCCATTTCCGATGTTTTTACGTACCACTGATTGCTAAGTTTTGGCTCTATAACAATATTTGATCTTTCTCCTCTTGGAACACTGATATCATACTCCTCCTCTTTGACTAGAAGTTTTAGCTTATCTAATTCTTTAATTGCTAATTTTCTTACTTTAAACCTATCAAGATCATTAAATGGTTCTGGAACATTTTCATTTGTCCATGCATCATCATTAAAAATATTAATTGGCTTAAAATCATCAATATTTTTTGAGGTGAAAACTGTTCCATCCTTCTCATGCAAGTTATATTTTTTCCCAATCTCATAATCATTAAAGTCATGGCCGGGGGTAATCTTTAGACATCCAGTACCAAAATCCATGTCAACATATTCATCTCCAATAATTGGCAATTTTCTATTAACAAAAGGAAGAAGTGCATATTTGCCAATCATTGATTTATATCTTGAATCATTAGGATTGACTGCAATTGCCATATCACCAAATAAAGTCTCAGGTCTTGTTGTTGCTACTGTAATATAGTTATTTGAATCCTCTATTGGATAATTTATATGCCATATAAGGCCTTTCTTTTCTTGCCTAACAACTTCTAGATCTGATACTGCTGTTTTTAGAGAAGGGTCCCAATTAACTAGTCTATATCCTCTATAAATTTTATCTTTGCGATATAGGTCTATGAAGGCTTTATTGACTGCTTTAGTAAATCTTTCATCAAAAGTAAATCTATATTTATTCCAATCTACAGAACATCCTAGTCTTTTAATTTGAGATTGAATTTTATTTTCAGAGAAATCTTTCCATTTCCAAACTTCATCTATAAATTTCTCTCTACCAATATCTTTTCTATCAATGCTTTCTTTGGCTAAATTGTTTTCTACAACAAGTTGAGTTGCAATGCCTGCATGATCTGAACCAACTTGCCAATGAGCCTTTTTGCCTGACATATGATTATATCTGGTATAAAAATCCATAATTGCATATTGAAAACTATGCCCCATATGCAAAGTACCTGTTACATTCGGAGGAGGGATTACTTGTGAAAAAGTTTCCTTAGCATCCTTATTTGTAAGGATTTCTTTTGACCAAATATCAACCCATTTTTCCTCAACTTCAATAGGGTCGTACCTTTTATCCATTCTTATTTAGGGCTATTTAAGTTTTTTATTTAAAATTAAATCACAGATTAATGGTACGGGTCTTCCAGTTCCACCTTTTGGGGAGCTAGACCATGCTGATGCAGCAATATCCATATGGGCCCATTTATAGTCTTCAGTAAATTTTGATAAAAATGCTGCAGCATGAATAGTTCCTGCTTCTCTTCCTCCACCTATATTAGCTAAGTCAGCAAAATTAGTTCTTGTACATGATTTATATTCATTCCATAAAGGTAATTGCCATGCTCTATCACCAGTTGCCTCTCCAGATTCAATAATTTTATCTGCCAAGAATTGATTATTTGCCATAACACCACTAGCATGACTTCCTAGGGCTATTACTACTGCTCCTGTAAGTGTTGCCATATCAATTACATAAGATGGTTTATATCTGCCAACATAGGTCAGGGCATCTGCCAAAACCAGCCTTCCTTCAGCATCAGTATTAAGTACTTCAATTGTTTGACCTGACATTGATGTAACAACATCACCAGGCTTTGTAGCTTTAGCAGAGGGCATATTTTCAGCGCATGCCATGATACCAACAACATTAACATCTGCTTTTATGCTTGCAAGTGAACACATAACACCAAAAACAGTTCCAGCCCCACACATATCCCATTTCATTTCATCCATGCCTGAGCTAGGTTTAATAGAGATTCCTCCAGTATCAAAGGTAATTCCTTTTCCAACTAGAGCAACTGGCTTTTCACCTTTTTTACCTCCCTTATATTCAATAATTATCATTCTAGGCGGTTCATCACTGCCTTTAGACACACTTAAGTATGATCCCATTTTAAGTTTTGCTAAGTCTTTTTCATTTAAAGCTTTTACTTTTAAGCTTGGGTAATTTTTAACAGTTGTTTTTACAATTTTTTCTATAAGTTTTGGAGTTGCATGATTTGCAGGTAAGTCGCCTAGATGTTTTGCTGTATTTACACCTTCGCCAACTGAAAAGCCAATTGAAATAGAAGTTTTTGCTTTCTTAACTTCTGCAGTAGAAAGTTTTGTTGTAATTAAGGAAACGCTTTTAAGTGATACTTGGCTAGAAACTAGATCTTTTCCAACTTTTTCAGATTTTGCTGTTTTATTTTTTGTGGTAGAAAAAATATATGCTCCAGATTCCATTGATCTTGCAATCATTTCTAAGAACCAATATTTATCTTTGCCTTTTGGATAGTTAAGCCCATCCATTATTGAGATATTCTTACAACCAATTGAATTTGCAGTTTTTGCAATAGATTTATACTTGTTTAACCATAAATAAATATCATTTTTTTGATCGATGTCTCTAAATAAAAGAATTTTCTTTGCTTTGACTCCATCCAGTGAAGTCAATAAGTGACTTTGATTACCAGGGCTTAAAGAGTCCTTTGCCGATTTTGAAATGTATCCACCTGTTTTTTTATCTAGCTCTTTAAATTCTATTGAAGTAGTAAGCTTTTTATTGACTGGAATTACAAGCAAATCAGTTGCAATATTTGATATTACTCCATTGTTAACATTTTTTAAAGTTATGTTATTGAGAACTTTATATGTCATTTTCTTATCTCCTTTTTAATTCAATACTGGTAAGATATTTATTGTAATGCATCAGAGTTCACAAGGCATATATAAAAAAAATATTCTTTTTAAAAGCTTGAATGCCGAAGTTTTAAAATCCACCCTAGGAATTTTAACAATTTTCTTCTTTTTAGTTATTGGCTCAAGATTTGTAGGTTACTTTGAACAAGCTGCAGAAGGAGCTATTAATCCAAATTTAGTATATAAAATTGTTGCTTTACGGTTTCCAGATTTTATAACTTTACTTATACCGCTATCTTTTTTCTTGGGTGTGGTGGTTAGTATTAGTAGACTTTATGTTGATAGAGAAATTTATGGATATTTCTCAATTGGACTATCTCGAAATGATTTAATTAAGTTTTTAATCCCACAATCAACGATTTTCTTTTTTATTACGTTGATTTTGAGTATGTATATTGCTCCTTACACAAAAGAGCTATCAAAAGAATTAGTTTCCATAGACTCTTTTGAGGAGCAATTAGAATCCATTAGACCCAAAGAACTTTTTTCATTTAATGAAAAAGATAATTTTATATATGCTGAAGATAAAGACGGTAATTCTATAGAAGATTTAGTTATATATGTTACTAATAAAAATACTTCCTCATTTATTCTTGCTAAAGAATTAAATTATCAAAAAAAAGATAAATCGATAATATTAAATTTTAACGAAGGATCAGTTTATCAGGATATTTTTCATGACAAATCTATACTAACATCTCAATTTGGTAGTCTAAAAATTCCCATAACCAATGATTTAAAAACTATATCAGGATTATCTTTATCTAAGTTGTTTGATTTTTCTGCAAAATCATCAAAGTCTGAAATGTATTGGAATATTTCTATACCAATAACAATTTTTATTTTATTAATCATCGGAGTGTATTTATCAAAAGTTGACCCAAGGCAGGGGAGGTTATCAGTATTGTTGCCAGCTATATTCGTTTATATTTTGTATTTAAGTTTATTAATTTTAGGAAGGGAGTCATTTGATAGCGAAGTTTCTAATAGCCATTTGTACATATGGTATGTACATTTATTCTTTATTATTTTTGCAGTCTTTTTAATATTTAAGAATAATCTTATTAGCATATCCAGTTTCTTAGATTCATTTAAAAGAAAAAATTATTTAAGAATAGCTTTATTTATTTTTATCACTCTAATCTTTTTCTGGATAGTAAGATGATCAAGATATTTAATATATACCTAATAAAGCGTTCTTTTTATTTTTCATTCTTTATATTAATTATGTTTGGGGTATTAGATTCAATATTTATTTTTATATCAGAGTTAGAAAATATTTCTAATAAATACAACGTATTAAATATTTTTAAATATGTATTAAATTCAATGCCTCATAGACTGATTGATTTTATAGATGGTGCATGTTTATTGGGGGTAATGATATCTTTGGGGATATCACATCAAGAGGGAAATCTAAATGTTCTCAGATCATCCGGCAGATCACCTCTAAGTATTATATTTATTAGCTCAATAGGAGCATTAATATTATCCCTGTCATTAATAATTTTAGATGAAGTATGGTTCCAAAAAATCTATTTAAATTCAAAAGTAAACAAAAGTATCCTAATTGAAGGGAATGCATCTCCTAATGAAATTAAGTGGATAAAATACAACGAATCATTTCTGAGTTTTGAAAATATTATTGATGATGAGCTTTATAAAGTTAGATTTATTAAAACAAAAAATAAACAGATAGAGCATTATATTAAATCTGATACCGCTACCATCAATAAGGAGAAGATATTCTTTGATGCTGACTTTCAAATAAAAAGTTTTAACGGTAATAAAAATTTTATTGATTCTGAAATTTTTGAGATCCCTATTCAGTCGAAAATATCATTTAAAAATATTGATCATATAAAATTAAGAGATATACAGGGATATAGAAAAGTATTTTCTAACAGCTCACTAAAGAAAGATATTCTTTACAAGAAACACTTAGATAAAGCATTTTATAAAAAGGTTTTATTACCATTTTCAATACTGGTGTTAGTAATTTATTTTGGGTCATTAATTTTTACATCTTTAAGAGATTCAACCCTTGGAGGTCGTATAGTAGTCGCTGTAATAGGGGCCTTTATTTATAAATTAATTCAAGATTTATCTATAGGGGTGTTTATATCTTATGGATTGCCGGTATTAATAGGTGTATTAATCCCCTCAATTATTTTGATTGCTTTTAGCATTTTTTCTTATAAAAAAATTTAAATTTTACGATAAGAGGTTTTCGATGCCATATCGCTTAATGAGAGATTTTCATTAGAAAAGTAAATCAATAATAAGGGCAATCCAGCAAGAAAAAATGTGACTAAATTGAATAAAAACCTAATCGTTGTTTGTAATAGGCTTAACTTTTTGTTATCTAAACTATATATTTCAAATTTCCATACAGCCATTCCTAGAGTCTTACCACCATGGATCCAAAAAAAACTATAAAAGCCCCATGTGCTAATAGAAACTAAGCATAATCCAACCCAAGGATTTAGAATTTCGCCTCCGTTAACCCAGAGCGCTAATGAGCCTACTCCAAACCAGACACCCAATAAAAGAAATAAGTCATATACGGTAGCTAAAATCCTCTTAAGTGGAAATACGATGTATGATTTATCATTCATTTTGGTATAGTACTAAATTATTAAAAAAAATAAATTGCTATGAATACAACTTCTGACTTTTTAGGCCATCCAAAAGGCTTATTCGTATGTTTTGCTACAGAAATGTGGGAAAGATTTTCATATTATGGAATGAGAGCGCTCCTAATTCTTTACTTAACCAAACATTGGGAATTTACAGATGCAACAAGTTATTTAATTTATGGGGCATATACTTCTTTAGTTTATATCATGCCAGTTTTTGGTGGCATGTTAGCTGATCAGATTTTAGGTTCAAAAAAAGCAGTCACTTATGGAGCAATACTCTTAGTTTTTGGTCATTTAGGGATGACAGTCGAAAGTAGCGAGCAAATATTTTATTTATCACTTGCTTTAATTGTATCTGGAGTTGGATTCTTAAAGCCAAATATTTCTACCATGGTTGGAGCATTATATAAGGAGGGTGATCCAAGACGAGATTCTGGTTTCACTATTTTTTATATGGGTATAAATATAGGCGCATTCACAGCAACTCTTTTATGTGGCTACTTAGGAGAACAAGTGGGGTGGGCTTATGGATTTGGCGCTGCCGGAATTGGAATGTTGTTTGGCTTAATAATTTTTTTATGGGGTCAAAAATATCTTGAAGGTCTTGCAGAACCTCCATCTAACAAGTACTTAGAAAAGATGAATGGAATAAGTTATGAATATTGGGCTTATATATCAGGCATTTTTATGGTTTTGGTAACATGGTTTCTTGTTCAAAACTCACAACTTGTAGGACAACTTTTAGGAGGTTTTGGCGTAATATTTATTGGAGCATGGTTATTATATGCATTATTTAAATGTGATCCTGAAGAGAGAGATCGATTAATAGTTGTAGGCATATTAATTTTATTCTCATTAATTTTTTGGGCACTCTTTGAACAAGCTGGCTCATCTTTAAATATCCTCACTGATAGAGGAGTTGATAGAGTCATTTTTGGTTGGGAAGTTCCAGCATCTATGTTCCAATCCTTGAATGCAGGCTTTATTTTTACTATAGCCCCTTTATTTGCTATGTTATGGATAGCCCTTGCAAAAAGAAATATGGAGCCCTCTACGCCAATTAAGTTTTCAATTGGTATTGTTTTTGTTGGATTAGGATTTTTAGCACTGGTCTATGGTATGAAATCTTCTGAAGGTCTTCAAACCGGGATCTTTTGGATAATATTAATTTATCTGTTACACACTTTAGGAGAATTATGTCTATCTCCTGTTGGACTATCATCAGTAACTAAATTATCACCACAAAGAATTGTTGGATTTATGATGGGGATGTGGTTTTTTGCGTCTGCAGCCGGAAATTATGTAGCTGGATTAATTGCTAGAGCTACAGCAGCAGAGTCATCTGGAGGGTCAGGAGATGTTTTCAGTCTTGCTCAAAAACAATCATTTATGGATGTTTATACTGATGTGGGGCTAATGGCGATAGGCTGTGGGATATTCTTGGCAGTTATTACTCCCCTTCTAAAAAAATTAATGCATGGCGCCAATTAAAAAGAAAAGTAACCCTGTTAAGAAAAATATGGATAAATTTCATAAGCCTAAAACTCATAAAGATAAAACAAAATATGATAGAAAGAAAAGATCTAAAGATTTTGATTCAGATTGATTAAAATTTTTTTATAAATATCTTTAAGAGTCCACAGTTCACTAATTTTTATGTGCTCATCTATTTGGTGAATCGATTTATTGACAGGACCTAGCTCAACAATCTCAGTATCCATTTTTGCAACAAAACGTCCATCAGAGGTACCACCTTTTGCGTTTAACTCAGGCCTATAACCAGTTATTTCTTCAGTTGAATTGGTGACAATATTTTTAAAAAAATTATTTTCTGTATAGTAAGGATGCCCATTTAAGTCCCAATTTAAATCATAATTTAGCTTTAGCTCATCAAGTATTGATTCAAAATCAGATTTGAGGCTTTCTTCATTAGATTCGGGTGAAAATCTAAAATTAAATATTATTTCAAGTTCTCCTGGGACTACATTATGAGCTCCAGTACCACCATTAATATTAGAAATTTGGAAACTGGTTGGATCAAAGTCAGCATTCCCATTATCCCAAATTTTATTATTTAATTTTGAAATCAAGTCACCTGATAAGAGAATTGGATTAACAATTTTTTCTGGATATGCGATATGTCCCTGTTTCCCTAGTATTTTTAAATGACCCCCAAGAGAACCTCTTCTTCCAATTCTTGCACAGTCAGCTACTTTTTCAGTTGAAGTTGGCTCACCTACAAGACAAAAATCTATAATTTCATTGTCTATTATCATTTTCTCTATAATTTTATCTATAAATCCATCATTAGCAGTGCCTTCTTCATTTGATGTTAATAAGATTGCTAATCTAAAATTCAAATCATTATTAGAGTCAAGAAACTCTTTTGAAGATTCAATGAAAGCTGCAATAGAAGCTTTCATATCTGCCGTTCCTCTTCCATATAGAAGGTCTCCATCAATAGTTGCTGAAAAGGGTGGGTATTTCCATTTATCCTCTGGACCAGTTGGAACGACGTCAGTATGACCTAAAAAACAAAAAAGTTTTCCTTTGTCACCAATAGTTGCATAAAGATTTTCTACATTAAGATAATTAATCCTTTCACATTTAAAATTTAAATCAATTAATTCTTTTTCAATAATATCAAAACAACCCATGTCTTTTGGTGATAAAGATTTAATTTGAATTAGCTTTTGAAGTAGTTCAATCATTATTATGTAGCTCTTCATTAAGCTTTATAGATTTTTTATTTTCCTTTGCTAAGACTTTACCAGTCAATGAGTCTCTTAAAAATACAAGATTTGAATGTCCAGAAATTTCAGAAGCTTTTTTTATCTTTCCTTTACCATCGTTTAGATGTACTTTAGTTCCAGCAGTTAAATATAATCCTGCTTCAACTGTACAGTTATCTCCTAAGGAAATGCCAAGACCAGAATTTGCTCCTAAAAGACAATTTTCTCCAATAGAGATTTTGACGTTGTTTCCTCCTGATAATGTTCCCATTGTGCTAGAGCCACCTCCAAGGTCAGAGTTATTTCCAATAACCACACCAGCTGATATTCTTCCTTCTATCATTGCTTTGCCTAATGTGCCAGCATTAAAATTTACAAAACCCTCATGCATAATTGTTGTTCCTTCGCTTAAATATGCTCCAAGTCTAACTCTTGATGCGTCGGCAATTCTGACATTTTTAGGAATAATATAATCAGTTAGGCAAGGAAATTTATCTATTGATCTAATAAAGATATTATTTTTTCCATATTTTGATTCTTGCAATTTTAGATCTATATCATCAATACCAATAGGACCTATATTTGTCCACGCGACGTTAGGAAGGCAGTCAAATAATCCATCAAGATTTATTGAATTAGGCATAACTAACTTATAAGAAAGAAGATGGAGTTTTAAATAGGCTTCTTGAACGTTCTCTATTGGTCTATTTAAGTCTTCTTGAGTGCATTCAATTATTATTTCTTTATCATTACTATTTATGTTCTTGATTTCATTGTTTATTTTTTTATTACCAAATTCTATGTTTGGATAAAATACATCCAAAATATCACCATTGGATGATTTCTTTGCTATTCCTATTGCTTTAATATTCATTCTCTAATTATAAAATTAATTTATTTTATTTATACAACTTCTTTTAAAGCTTTAATAATTCCATTTATTTTGATTTTAGATATTTTTGCTTTATTTTTACCCTCTATTTCAAATGTATCCTCTACTTTATCTCCTAATGTATTAATTCTTGAAGAGAAGATAGACATATCTTTTTTAAAAAATACTTTGGCAATATCAACAAGAAGTCCAGGCCTGTCAGCTGTTTCTATAGTAATCATATCTCTATCCTTTTCTTTATTGATAGAATGCGAGATATTTATAATCTTTTCAAAACTTACTTTTTTTATTGGCTTTTTTGGAATTTGAAGTATTTTTGAGAAATCTTTAAAGTTTCTTTTAATTCTTTGTGCTAATTCTTTTAATTCATCTTTAGTAAAGGGCCTATCATGATGATTGTATTTTGTTATGAATGTATTTGCAGCAAAAGCATTATCTTTTGAAGTAAAGATATTCGCATCAATCACCTCAAGTCCAGAATGCTCTAAAATTCTAGCCATTTTTAAAAAAAGACCCTCCGTATTTTTCACTTTAATAAAAATTTCTATCAAATTCTCAAATCTTTTCCTGCATCCAATAATCATGTCTTTATTATTGTTATCTATTATTAGTCTTGCTTGCCATCTTAATGCTTCTGTTGAAATCTTATTGAAATAATTATTATTAAGCAGATCAAAGTAATTATCTAAAATCTTATGATCTTTCTTCTCGATACTCTTGATTACATTTGTCTTTCGATCTAAAGCAATTTCTGAAGATACTTGCATAGGCTCTTTATTTATTCTTAGTCTAGTGAGCTTATATAGATCTTTAAGCAATTGATGTTTCCATCCATTCCATAATGCTGGGTTGGTTGCCCTGATATCATTCACAGTTAATAAATATAAATAATCTAATTTTTCGATTTGTTGTATATTTTTAGCAAACTCTTTAATAGTTCCATTGTCTGATATATCTTTCTTCTGTGATATGGATGACATAATTAAATGTTCTTTTACAAGCCAGGAAATTAAATTAGCATCAGTGTCAGACATTCCAATCCTTTTAGCAAAATTAAAGCTTGTTTTAGCTCCTATTTTTGAATGATCTCCTCCTTTACCTTTACCTAGATCATGAAATAGACCAGCAATATATAAAATTTCAATTTTAGGAATCTTATTTATTAACTCGTGTTCAATTTCGAAACCTTTTTCTTCATGAAGTTTCATTTGTCTCATATTTCTTAAAAGTTTAAAAGTATGTTCATCTACGGTATAAACATGAAATAGGTCAAATTGCATTTGGCCTACAACTTCTCCAAATTCAGGAATATATTTCTGCAAAATACCTAGATCTTTCATTGTTTTAAGAATTGATGACAAATTGTGCTTTGATCTTAATATTTTTAAAAATTGATTAGCAAAAGTTTTATTTTTTCTAAATTGGCTATCAATTAAATTTGCATTTCTTTTTAATAATGATTTTGTTTCCGTATCTATTAAATTAATTGTTTTATTTTTACCAATTTCAATAAATATTTTAAATATTAATTCTTTGCTCTTACTAAGGTCAGCTACATTAATTCCAATTTTATTTTTATGTTTGTATATACCTTTGTATTTTTTAAAACTAGATGAATTTATTTCATTAAATTTTTCAAAGACAATATTATTAAAATGAGATAATACCGATGCCATTTCATAATACCTTTTCATCATTTCTTCAACTTTCTTATTAGTTTTATTTTTTCTTAATTTAGCTAAAGAAGAAATTTCTAATTGTGTTTCAAAATTTAATCTATTTTCTTTTGATATTATGTTTGTTGCGAATCTTAATGATTGAATAAAATTATACGCGTCAATAGCATTTTTTATTTCATCTTTAAAAATATCTGATTCAGATATCTCATTTATTGAATTTAAATCAAAGCAATGCTGCAGTATCCATAAAGCAGTTTGAAAATCCCTTAATGTGCCAGGTGATTCTTTTAAATTGGGCTCTAGATTATATGCAGTTGAATGAAATTGGCTATGTCTTTCTTTTTGCTCCTGCAGTTTCGTATTAAAAAATTTCTTTTTATCCCATAAATTTAAAAGAGTATTTGATATTTTCTTATCTATAACATTATTTGTAATAAGAGGTCTTCTAGTTAGATAAGATGTGTATTCTTTGACATCCTCCTTAGAGATTTTCTTGATATCTTTTATTGTTCTAACTGAATGCCCGACTTTATATCCTTGATCCCATAAATATGAGATAAATTTTTCTAGATCTTCATAATTTTTGGTTTTTTTAATTTCTATAATAGATATGTCTACATCTGAACTTGGAAACATTTCTTTTCTTCCAAAACCTCCATTAGCATAAATTACAAAATTTTTATTGAGATTTAGTTTAATGAAGCTATCTTTGATATCTTTTTCAATAATTGTTGAATAATTATTGAGATATTTATTTATTTTAGAAGGATCAAGGTAAATATTTGAGAAATCATTAATGAAGTCATTGTTTATTGTTGCAATTTGTTCTTTCATGCAAATTCTTCATTTCTTTTGGTAAGAATTTCCACTCCATTTTTCAGAACTGCTATCGTGTGCTCCCACTGAGCAGAGTTTCTCCCATCTTTAGTTACAACAGTCCAACCATCATTTAGAGTTTTACAATACTTTGTTCCTTGATTAATCATAGGCTCAATCGTAAAACACATTCCCTCCTTGATTTCGATCCCAGTCCCTGCTTTTCCGTAATGAAGGACTTGAGGTTCCTCATGATAGACCTTTCCTATGCCATGGCCACAATAATCTTCTACTACGCTATAGTGATTTTCCATGGCATGTTTTTGAATGGCATGACCAATGTCCCCTAAATATGCCCCAGGCTTAACAACTTCTATTCCTTTATAAAGACATTCTTGAGTAACCCTAATTAATCTTTCATTATGGGGCGCACATTTACCTACTAAAAACATTTTAGAGGTATCACCATGCCATCCATCTTTTATTACAGTAACATCAATGTTTAAAATATCGCCGTTTTTAAGAATCTTGTTATTATTTGGGATACCATGACATATAACTTGATTGATGCTTGAGCATATTGTTTTTTCATAGCCTTTGTATCCTATATTTGCTGGAATTGCATTTTGAACATTGACTATATGTTCATAACATAACTTATCTAATTTACCTGTTGATATTCCAGGAATAACATATGGAGTTATCATATCCAAAACTTCAGCAGCTAATTTTCCGGCTACTTTCATTTTTTCAATATCATTTAAAGATTTTATTGATATTTTCATAGTTTTTTATCATTTACATATAGACATTAGACAACTTAATCTATAAAGTACAATTTTAATGTCAGCATATTATTTTAGCTCATTAAAATTAAAAAATTCTTTAAATAGTCAACCACAATTTTTCTCAAAATTCTCTATTAAAATGAGGTTATTTTAATGTCTTTCAAAGCCATATTAGCATTTGAAGATGGTAGTGTATTCTATGGAAAGGGTTTTGGAAAAGAAAAATTCGATGTAGGCGAGCTTGTTTTTAATACTTCCATGACAGGATATCAAGAGATCATTACTGACCCATCATATAAAAAACAAATTATTACTTTTACACATCCGCATATTGGGAATACAGGAATAAACAAAGAGGATAATGAATCTAAAGTAATTCATGCCTCTGGTATGGTTGTTAAAAACTTTTGTGAAAAACCAAGTAATTGGAGATCAGACACTTCGCTTGAAAATTTCTTATCTAAAAATGATGTTATGGCTATTTCAGAAGTTGATACTCGTCAAATTACATCTAAGCTAAGAGAAAAGGGTGCAATGAATTGTTGTATAGGTTCTTTATCTGTTATTTCTGATGAGGATGCAATCAAGGAAGCTAAATTATTCAAGGGATTAAAAGGGATGGATTTAGCTCAAGTTGTTTCTTCGGCTTCTGAATACAAATGGAATGAAGGAATTTGGCCTGAAAATAAAAAATCTAATGAATCTTTGCCAGTTGTTGCATATGACTACGGTATAAAAGAAAACATTCTGAGGCTTTTAGCTGAACATGTTGGCGAAGTAAGGGTTGTAAATGCTAAAACTCCATATGAAGAAATTATTAAATTAAAACCTAAAGGGATATTTTTATCAAATGGGCCTGGTGATCCTGAGCCTTGTGATTATGCAATTAGAAATATTAAGAAATTTTTAGAAGAAAAAATACCTATTTTTGGTATTTGCCTAGGCCATCAGCTGCTCGCTCTTGCTGGGGGAGCAGATACTTACAAAATGAAATTTGGGCATCATGGAGCCAATCATCCTGTTCAAGATATTTCCTCAAAAGAAGTCTTTATTACTAGTCAAAATCATGGATTTGCAGTTGATATAGATTCTCTCCCTGCAAACATAGAAGTAACACATATATCATTATTTGATAAGTCCCTTCAAGGTATACAATTCAAGGATTCACCTGCTTTTAGCTTCCAAGGACATCCTGAGGCAAGTCCAGGCCCTCAAGAAATACAAACCCTTTTTAATAAATTTAGTTTAATGATTAAAGAATATGCCAAGAAGTAAAGATATTTCATCGATACTTATAATTGGCGCTGGCCCAATTATAATTGGACAAGCTTGCGAGTTTGATTATTCTGGGGCGCAGGCATGCAAGGCCCTAAAAGAAGAAGGATTTAGAGTAATTTTAGTTAATTCAAATCCAGCCACCATAATGACAGATCCTTTATTGGCTGACGCAACCTACATCGAGCCAATTCACTGGCAATCAATTGAAAAAATCATAGAAAAAGAGAATCCAGATGCAATTTTACCAACCATGGGAGGCCAAACGGCTTTAAATACAGCATTAACTTTAGATAAAAAAGGCATACTAAAGAAACATGATGTCATTCTTATAGGTGCAAATAGAATAGCAATTGATAAGGCAGAAGATAGGCAGCTATTTGATGAAACAATGAAAGCAATTGATCTGGAGACACCAGCATCAGGGATAGCTCATTCAATGGTTGACGCACTAAAAGTTCAAAAAGAAATAGGATTCCCATGCATTATAAGGCCATCTTTTACTATGGGAGGAACTGGTGGAGGTATTGCATATAACATTAGCGAATTTAAAGCAATTTGTGAAAAAGGATTAGAGTTATCTCCTACTAATGAATTATTGATTGATGAATCTCTTATAGGTTGGAAAGAATATGAGATGGAGGTTGTAAGAGATTGTGAGGATAATTGCATAATTGTTTGTTCTATTGAAAATTTAGATCCAATGGGTATTCATACCGGTGATTCAATTACCATAGCTCCTGCTCAAACACTTACAGATAAAGAATTTCAAATAATGCGAAATGCATCTTTTAAAATTTTAAGAGAAATAGGTGTAGACACAGGAGGATCAAATGTTCAATTTGCTATAAACCCAGAAAATGGAAAAATGGTTGTTATTGAGATGAATCCAAGAGTAAGCAGATCCTCTGCTTTAGCATCAAAAGCTACTGGATTTCCAATAGCAAAAGTAGCCGCTCTTTTATCAGTTGGTTTTACCCTCGATGAATTGAAAAATGATATAACAGGTGGCTTAACTCCAGCCTCATTTGAGCCAAGCATAGATTACATTGTTACTAAAATACCAAAATTTGCGTTTGAAAAATTTCCTCAAGCAAGTCCAAAATTAACAACCCAAATGAAATCAGTTGGAGAAGTTATGTCTATTGGTTCAAACTTCCAAGAATCATTGCAAAAAGCTTTATGTAGCATGGAAGAGGAATTAAATGGGCTTAATTCAATAAAAACAAAAGCATCAGATCTCACAAAAGAAGAGATTCAGAGTGAGTTAACTATTCCAGGCCCTAAAAGGCTTTTCTATGTAGCGGATGCAATCCGAAATAATTGGTCATTAGAGAAGATATTTTCTTTAACAAAAATTGATTATTGGTTTTTAGATCAAATAAAAGAGTTAATAGATATTGAAAATAATTTAATTAATATAAAACTCAAGCAATTAGACAAGAAATATCTTAGGAAAATTAAAGAAAAGGGCTTTTCTGACAATAGAATAGCTGAGTTAGTTGGATCAAATGAGGATGATATTAGAGAGCTTCGAAAAAAATTAGAAATAATACCAATTTTTAGACGAGTAGACACATGCGCAGCAGAATTCGCTACTTCGACTTGTTATATGTATTCTTCATATGGAGATAAATGTGAAAGCAACCCAACTTCAAAAAAGAAAATTATGGTTCTAGGCAGCGGTCCAAATAGAATTGGACAAGGAATAGAATTTGATTATTGTTGTGTTCACGCTTCATTAGCTATGCAAGAAGAAGGATATGAATCAATAATGGTTAATTGTAATCCAGAAACCGTCTCAACGGACTACGATGTATCTAATAGACTTTATTTTGAGCCTATAACCGCAGAAAAGATATTCGATATTATTGATATAGAAAAACCAGAAGGAGTAATTATCCAATTTGGTGGCCAGACCCCATTAAAATTAGCTGATGTTTTATCAGAGAAGGGGGTAAATATTTTAGGTACTAATGTAGACGCAATTGATAGGTCCGAAGATAGAGAAAGATTCCAAGAATTGGTTAAAAAATTGGGCTTGAAACAACCTTCTAACAACACTGCAAAAAATACAAGCGAGGCCATAAAGAAGGCTATAGAAATTGGATTTCCAATTGTTGTAAGGCCTTCATATGTTTTAGGTGGAAGAGCGATGCAATTAGTAAATAATACTAAAGAACTCGAAAAGTATTTGAATGAAGCAGTTGAAGTTTCAAATAGCAAACCAATTCTATTAGATAGTTATTTAACCGATGCTATTGAGGTTGATGTTGATGTAGTTTCTGATGGGAAAAACATAGAGATTGGTGGAATTTTGCAACATATTGAACAAGCGGGTATTCATTCAGGGGATTCAGCATGCTCTCTTCCTCCTTATAGTTTATCAAATGAGATCCAGGAAAAGATGGTTGGTCAAGCTAAGAGTATTGCGAAGGAGTTAGATGTCTTAGGATTAATGAATATTCAATTTGCTGTTAAAGATGAGGAAATATACATCATTGAAGTCAATCCTAGAGCTTCTAGAACAGTTCCATTTATATCAAAAGCAATTGGCAACTCTCTTGCAAAGGTTGCTTCTAAAGCAATGATAGGAAAAAGCTTAAAAAATCAGCAGTTCTCTTCAAAATTACCTGATGGGCTCTCATTTGTGAAAGAGGCAGTCATGCCTTTTGATAAATTTCCTCATGTAGATCCAATTTTAGGACCTGAAATGAAATCTACTGGTGAAGTAATGGGTATTGGTCCAAATTTTGGAGAAGCATATGCTAAAGCCCAAAAAGGAGCTAATAAGGTTTTAAGAAGAAAAGGCCTTGTTTTTATAAGCGTTAAAGCTTCAGATAAAAAATATTTAGATAAATTTGTTCCAGCCATAATCGAACTTGGATTTAATATTATAGCGACAGCTGGAACAGCCGAATATATAGATAATCTTGGATACAAGGTAAGAAAAGTAAATAAGGTTATGGAAGGAAGGCCCCATGTTGTAGATAGCATTTTAAACAATGAAATAGATCTTGTTATTAATACAACAGAAGGAACACAATCAATCAAAGATTCTGCATCAATAAGGCAAAGCGCCCTAAGAAATAAAATTTTTTGCACTACAACAATGTTTGGAGCTTTTGCTATTATTGATGCATTGCAGAACAACGAAGATGATTGGACTTATAGCACTCTTCAAGAAATAAATAATTAATATTCTATATTGTTATAATTCTTCTATGAGTAGAGTACCACTTACAAAAGAAGGTGAAATCTTAATAAAGGAAAAACTTTCTAATTTAAAATTTGTTGAAAGGCCTCAAATTTCTAATGCTATTGCTGAAGCTAGAGCTCATGGAGATCTTAAAGAAAATGCTGAATATCATGCAGCAAAGGAATTACAAGGATTAATTGAGGCTAAGATTAGTGAAATGGAAAATGCTTTAACAAATGCTCAAGTTATTGATGTAAAAGAAATACCTGAGACAGGCAGAGTTATATTTGGGTCTACTGTTATTGTCTATGACATTGAAAATGATAAAGAAATTAAATATAAAATTGTTGGTAATTTAGAATCTGATCCTGATAAAGGCCAAATTTCTATTGATACTCCTATTGCAAAAGGTTTAGTAGGAAAGTTTGTTGATGATGAAATTAATATACAAACACCATCAGGAAATTTAAAGTATGAAATTTTAGAAGTTAAACATCTTTAAATAAATAAATGCATGTAGATAATTGGGCCAACAAAGCCAAACAAATGGGATACCGATCAAGAGCAGTTTTTAAATTAGAAGAAATCTTAAACAAGATTAAATTTAAAAAAAGTTTCAATAATGTTTTAGATATTGGTAGTGCCCCAGGTGGTTGGTCCCAATATATTATTAAGAATTTTCCAAAATCTAAAGTCTATGCTTTAGATATCCTTGACATGGAACCAATCGAGGGAGTTTTCTTTTTTAAAGAGAGTATTGAAGAAATTGATTCTATAGCACCAATAAATAATTTAAAAAGAAAATTCGATCTTGTAATTTCTGATATAGCCCCCAACTTAAGTGGTATTGACGCAGTTGATACCGAGAATGTTTATATGCTAAATAAACTTTCTTTGAAGATTGCAAATGATTATTTAGATTTAGGTGGCTTAGTGGTGATTAAAACATTCCAAAACAACATGTTAAGAAGTTTAAGAAAAGATATGGAATTATCTTTTAATATAGTTCAAACTTATAAGCCTGCTGCATCAAAAAAGCAATCAGGTGAAATATATTTATTTGGAGCAAAGTAATTCATGAGTAGTTTTATAAGAAATCTTGTTGTTTGGGTGATCCTAGGATCGCTGATGTTTTATGTGTTTAATAATATAGAAAATTCATCTTCAAGAGAGCAAATAAGTTATAGTCAATTTAAGCAGGAACTTTTATCAGATAAGATTATTAAGGTCGTATATAAGGGCGATCAAATGACGATAATTGGAGATCGACTTGATGGGTCTAAATTTGAAACCACACACCCTATCTTTAAAAAAGATGAGGCTGTCGATAATGCAATCGAAGAGCATGGAGTTATAGCTGTATATGAAAAGGTAGAGCAACCATCTATTTTTTCTCAATTACTTGTAGGCGCATTCCCTATAATCTTACTTTTAGCAATATTCTTCTTTTTTATGCGGCAAATGCAAGGCGGAATTTCTGGTAAAGGTGGTCCAATGTCATTTGGTCGAAGTAAAGCTAAATTAATGGAAGGCGGAAAAGTAAAAACTACTTTTAAAGATGTCGCAGGTTGCGAAGAAGCTAAACAAGATGTTTCAGAATTAATTGATTTCTTAAAAGACCCTACAAAATTTCAAAAACTTGGTGGAAAGATACCAAGAGGCGTTTTAATGGTTGGTCCTCCAGGTACAGGTAAAACATTAATTGCAAGAGCAGTCGCTGGAGAAGCAAGAGTTCCTTTCTTTTCAATATCAGGATCAGATTTTGTTGAAATGTTTGTAGGAGTTGGCGCTTCAAGAGTTAGAGATATGTTTGATCAGGCTAAAAAACAATCTCCATGTATTGTATTTATAGATGAAATTGATGCTGTTGGAAGACATAGAGGTGCAGGCCTTGGCGGAGGTCATGATGAAAGAGAGCAAACTCTTAATCAGCTATTAGTTGAAATGGATGGATTTGAAGGAAATGACGGAGTTATAGTTATTGCAGCAACTAATAGACCAGACGTTTTAGACCCTGCTTTATTAAGACCAGGAAGATTTGATAGACAAGTAGTCGTTGATTTACCAGATATAAGAGGAAGAGAGGCAATCTTAAAAGTGCATATGAGAAAAGTACCTTTAGATGCAGATGTTGATCCATTAGTAATTGCTAGAGGAACGCCAGGATTCTCTGGGGCTGACTTAGCTAATTTAATAAATGAGGCAGCGTTATTTGCTGCAAGATATTCTGATAAGAAGATTGACCAATCTCATTTAGATCTAGCAAAAGATAAAATAATGATGGGTGCTGAAAGAAAGTCTATGATTTTAAGTGAAGAGCAAAAAAGAATAACAGCATATCATGAAGCGGGTCATGCTATCGTTGGAAGATTATGTCCAACGCATGATCCTGTATATAAAGTAACCATAATTCCAAGAGGAAGAGCACTAGGAGTAACAATGTTTTTACCTGAAGAAGACACTTATATGCAAAGTAAAGAATATCTTCTTGGCAGAATTACTACTTTATTTGGAGGAAGAATTGCAGAGAGCATTATCAACGGACAACAAGGTATTACAACTGGTGCATCTAATGATATTGAGGTGGCTACTGGTATTGCAACAAATATGGTCACTAAGTGGGGTTTTTCAGATGAATTAGGAACAATTAAGTATGGAGAAGATGAAGGCAGCCCATTTTTGGGAAGATCTGTTTCAAACCCAACTCAAACCAGAAGTGACCAAACATCAAAATTAATTGATTCAGAGGTCAAAGCTATAATTGATTCATGTTACAAAAGAGCTGAGAAATTATTAAAAGAGAATTTAGATAAGTTAAATGTCATGGCTGATGCGCTTTTAAAATATGAAACAATTGATGCTCCTCAAATAGACGATATTATGGCCGGAGCAACTCCTAGAGAGCCAGAAGGATGGTCTGATAATCCTCCTTCAGATAAATCTAATAAAAAATCTTCGATAAAAGGCACTGCTGAAGAGTTATAATTCTTTCCCATGAATTTAAAATTTGGAACCGACGGCATTAGGGGACCTGTCGAAAACAAAATAACTCCTGAAGCATGCTTAAAGATTGGTCATGCAACTGGGCTCGTAATGAAAGAACTAGGTTGGGAAACGGTTGTTATAGGCAAGGATACTAGGATATCAGGATATATGCTTGAATCTGCACTTCAAGCAGGTTTTATAGCTTCAGGCGTAAATGTTAATCTATTAGGGCCTCTTCCTACCCCAGGCGTAGCTTATCTTACAAAAACATTAAGAAATAAATTTGGCGTGGTTATAAGTGCCTCTCATAATGATTTTTTAGATAACGGCATAAAGATCTTTAATGAAGATGGTGAAAAAATCTCAAGAGATATAGAAAAAAAGATTGAAAAAAATATTGCTAAAAACCTTACTCCAGTTGAGACCTCTAAAATAGGCAAAGCATATAGATTTGATGAGTCAGGACCAAGATATATTGAATTTTGTAAATCTACAGTACCTCCAGATATTTCATTTTCCTCTCTTAGAATTGTTATCGATTGTGCTAATGGAGCATGTTACAAGGTAAGTCCAGAAATATTCCAGGAATTAGGCGCAGAAGTAATAAAAATTGGTACAGAACCGGATGGATACAATATTAATCAAGATTGTGGATCTACCAATCCTGAAGTTGTCCAAGAGGCTGTAATTAAACATAGAGCAGATTATGGGATCTCCCTTGATGGTGATGGTGATAGGGTAATTTTAGTAGATAAAGAAGGAAATATATTAGATGGAGATGATCTTTTATATATTCTTGCTTTTGCAAATCCTAATAGAACAGGTGCTTGGTCTGGAGTTGTGGGAACTTTTATGAGCAATCTAGGTTTAGAAGATGGAATTACGAAACTTGGTTATAAATTTTTAAGAGCTGATGTTGGAGATAAATACGTTACTGAAATGCTCACGAAAAAAGGCTGGATGTTAGGAGGAGAAGCCTCTGGGCATATTATATGCAAAGATCTTGTTAGCACAGGCGATGGAACTATTGCTGCTTTGAAAGTTATATCTTCTTTATTAATGTTAGAAAAAAGCCCCCAAGAAGTGCTTTCTAATTACAAAAAGATACCTCAGATTAATAAGGCTGTTTCAGTAAATAATAAGGATGTGGTTAATGATAAAGACCTCAAAGCATTAATTAAAGAGATTGAATCAGATATGACTGTTGGAAGGATTTTGGTTAGACCATCAGGGACTGAATCTAAAATAAGAATTATGGTAGAAGCTTCTGAAAAACAAGTAGCAGAAAAATTTGCTAGTGATATTGAAAAAATTATAAGGTCAAAATCATGATAATCGCTAATTGGAAATGTAATGGAAGTACAGAAATGGTACTTTCATGGTTTGAAGCGTATAACATAGAATTTAATTTTGAAAACTATGATTTTGATATATTTATAGGGCTGGCTCTACCATCAATATACTTAAATCATTTTGACAGAGAAGATAGTCAATTTAATTTTGCTGAATGGGGAGTGCAAGATGTAGACCATTCAGATGGCTCAAGGACCGGTGCAATCTCGGTTGATATGTTGATTGATATGGAATGTGATTTTTCAATAATAGGACATTCTGAGAGGCGACAAATATTTAATGAAGACAATGATTTGATAAAAGAAAAACTTAAAAGTCTTAATAATAGAATTATGCCTGTTTTATGTATTGGAGAAACTAAAGAAGAAAATGATAAGGGTATAACCAAAGATATACTTAAAAATCAGCTTGAGATAGTTAATGGGCTTGAGTTAGATGAATCATTTACGATTGCCTACGAACCCGTTTGGGCAATTGGAAGTGGTCTTACACCAGAACCAAAAGATATAAATGAAATTCATAAATACATAAAAGATGTTGTACAATCCAATTCTGCAAACAACCTTATACCAACAGTTTTGTATGGCGGGAGTGTTACAGATAAAAATGCTGAAAGCTTTTTTAAAGAAGAGTTTGTAGATGGTGCATTAGTTGGCGGAGCATCGCTAGATGGGACAACCTTTGCAAAAATAGTTAACATTTTTAATAGTACTAAAAAAACATGATAATTTTTATTAAATCAATATGTATCATCTTAGCAGTTGTTATAGTTGTCTTAGTCTTATTGCAACAAGGAAAAGGCTCTGATTTAGGTTCTGCTTTTGGTGGAGGATCTTCAAACTCCATGTTTGGAGCATTAGGTCCATCTGATTTTCTTGGAAGGCTTACATATATATTAGTAGCTATATGGTTAGCACTTTCTTTATTATTAGCTTATCTATATAAAAGCGAAAATTCAGAAGTAATTTTTGAGACTCCTTTAATCGAAGAGGCTCTTGAAGAAGGATTATCTGAAGAAATTCCTATTGAATAAGAATTAAATGGTGCCGAAAGCGGGACTTGAACCCGCACGAGCTTACGCTCACTAGCCCCTCAAGCTAGCGTGTCTACCAATTCCACCACTTCGGCAAAAGAACGTGATTATAACAATATTATATTTCTTCTAATATAAAAAACTTGACCTATCTAAGTTACTTTCATAAACTTCATGTTCGCTGCGTTGCGGGGTGGAGCAGTTTGGTAGCTCGTCGGGCTCATAACCCGAAGGTCGTTGGTTCAAATCCAGCCCCCGCTACCACAGTCAAATAAATTTTTGTGGGGCAAATGCCCTTTTTTTGTATAAAAATGAATGTAGAAGAATATAGAAATATTATCGAACCTGTTGTAAATAGGAATAATTGTATTCTATGGGGTATTGAGATATTAAGAGGAAAAAGAAGAACAACCTTAAGAGTATTTATTGATTCAAAAGAAGGTGTTGATATCAATGATTGTGAAAATGTTTCGAAAGATCTTAATTACGAACCTATATTAGATACTACTTTAGGTGAAGATTATGTATTAGAAGTTTCAACACCTGGAGTTGATAGAAAATTCTTTAATATTAGCCAATTAAATGATTACATAGGAATGGAATTAGAATTCAAAACTAGAGAATTAATAGAAGGAAAAAGAAAATTTTCTGGAACATTATCAGAGTGCGATGATTTATGTTTTTCAATTAAAAGTATAAATCAACCAAATATAATGAAATTTAAATTTACAGATATAGATTTATGCAAACTTAAACCAAACTATAATGACCTAATAAAGGAATATAATCATGCAAAGTAATGAAATTTTAGCAGTTGTAGATTCAGTCTCTACAGAGAAAGGGTTGGAAAAAGATGTTATTTTTAGTGCAATTGAGGTTGCAATAGCTTCTGCATCTCAAAGACATTTCCATGAAGATGCTGACTTATTTGTAGAAATTAATAGAGAAACGGGCGAATATGCAACCTATAGAAACTGGATTGTTTTTGAAAAAGAAGATGATGAATTTCATCATGAGACTCACATATCAAAAGAGGAATCAAATCTTGAAATCGGTGAAATTTATACAAAAGTTCAAGAAAATATAACATTTGGTAGGATAGAGACCCAGGCCGCTAGACAGGTTATGCTTCAAAAAGTAAGAGAAGCTGAAAGAGAAAAGATCGTTGAGCAATTCAGATCGCAAAATAATAAGCTTGTATCCGGTTCTGTCAAAAGAGTAACCAGGGATAATATTATTGTAGATATAACTCATGAGGCAGAGGCCTTATTACCAAGAGATAAATTAATGCCTGGAGAAATATACAAAATCAATGACAGGATAAGAGCAGTTCTTCAGATTGTTGAAGTCGAAGGAAGAGGCCCTCAATTAATGCTCAATCGTTCATGCCCTGAAATGGTAACAGAGTTATTTAGTATAGAGGTTCCAGAGATAAATGAAGATGTAATTGAGATAAGAGGCGTTGCTAGAGATTCAGGATCTAGATCAAAAATTGCAGTTAAGACAAATGATGGAAGGATAGACCCTGTTGGGGCATGTGTCGGTATGAGAGGCTCTAGAGTGCAGGCGGTATCTTCAGAGCTTGGTAATGAGAGAATAGATATAATAATTTACGATGATAATCCTGCTCAGCTAGTTATAAATGCTTTATCACCA
Organism: uncultured SAR86 cluster bacterium; assembly: GCA_902583575.1. Taxonomy (GTDB): domain Bacteria; phylum Pseudomonadota; class Gammaproteobacteria; order Magnimaribacterales; family D2472; genus SAR86A. The sequence continues at coordinate 135,133 of CACHWY010000001.1, forward strand.
GCAAAAGTTGAATCAATTGTTATGGATGAAGAGTCTCGATCTATGGATATAGCTGTAAATGAAGACAATCTAGCCTTAGCTATAGGGTCAAGAGGTCAAAATATTCGTTTGGCATCAAAATTAGTTGGATGGGATTTAAATATTATTAGCAATGAAGAAGCTGAAGCAAAAGTTAAGGTTGATGAAACAGAGTTTCTAGCAAAGATTATCGATAGTTTGGATATCAAAGATGATATTGCTGAAAAAATAATTAGTGTTGGAATGAAATCTTTTGATGAGATTGCCTATGCTGACGATAAGTTATTTAAAGATTTTATTGAATCAGATGATGAGATAAATAGAATTAAGTCTGCTTCAGAGGATGCAGCACTTCTAGATGCAATGGGCGCAGTCACAGAAGAGGAAGATAATATTGAATCTCTAACAGATTTAAATTTAGAAGAAGAAAATATTCAAAAGTTATCAAAACAAGGTATAAAAAATAAAGATGATTTAGCAGAGCTATCTATAGATGAGCTTCAAGATATTATTGATATCAATGAAGATGACGCATCTAAAATGATTATGAAAGCTAGAGAACATTGGTTTAATTAAAAAGGAAATTATTTTGGCAATAACAGTAAAAGATTTCGCAAAAACATTAAAGATTTCTGATAAAGCTCTTATAGAGCGAATGCAAAAAGCTGGCCTAAGCCATAAAAAAAACTCTGATGAAGTAACTGCATCTGACAAACAAGCACTTTTAAAATTTTTAAAAGGTTCTAAACCCTCATCTTCTAAATCTGTTACTTCAGAGTCAGGTGTCAAAGTTACTTCTAAAGGAAAATCATCACCTGTTAGCACAACAACTAAGAGCTATTCAGATAATATTGAAGCAAAAAGAGCAGCAGCATCTGAGCAATTAAAAGAACAGCAAACAAAAAGAGAAGAACAATTAAAAGCTGCAGCAAAACAAAAACAAGAACAAAGAAAGAAACAATTTGAAAAAGTTAAAAACAAATCATCTGAAGAATCTATTGATGTCAAAGATCAGCTCTCAAGTGCTGTTAAGGCTTATAAGAAAAGAGAAGGTGCTGTTTTTGATGATACAAAACACCAATTCGAAGCCCCTATAGATTTTATAAAAAAAGATATCGAAGTACCAGATAACATTCAAGTTGGCGAGCTTGCAAAATTAATGGCGGTAAAGGGTGGTGAGGTTGTTAGGAATTTAATGAGTTTAGGCGTTGTTGCAACCATTAATGATTTTATTGATCAAGAAACTGCAATTTTAGTTGTAGAAGAAATTGGACATAATGGCGTTGCAATTAAAGAAGAAAATATTGAAGATGATTTAGCAAATTTAATTAAATATAACGATGAACAAAAAACAAGACCAGCCGTTATAACTGTTATGGGGCATGTTGATCATGGGAAAACTACTTTATTAGATTTTATAAGAAATACTAAAGTAGTTGATGGAGAAGCTGGAGGAATAACTCAACATATAGGAGCATATGAAGTTGACACCTCAAAAGGAAAGCTAACTTTTATTGATACACCGGGTCATGCTGCTTTTTCTTCTATGCGAGCTAGAGGAGCTAATACGACTGATATTGTTGTTTTAGTTGTAGCAGCTAATGATGGAATAAAGCCACAGACAGAAGAAGCAATTAATCATGCTAAAGCTGCAAATGTATCTATTGTTGTAGCAATAAATAAAATAGATATAGAGGGTGCAGATATTGATAAAGTTAAAGGAGATCTTGCTGCAAAAGATTTAACGCCTGATGATTGGGGTGGAAATATTCAAATGGTACCAATTTCAGCTCTTAAAGGAGATGGCGTTGATGATCTGCTTGAAAGAATTGCACTTGAAGCTGAAATTTTAGAATTAAAAGCTCACTATGATGGGGCGGCTCAGGGGGTCGTTATAGAATCTGAATTAGATAGATTTAGAGGATCAGTTGCAACCCTTTTAATACAAAACGGAACACTTAAAGTAGGCGATTTAGTAGTATCAGGCAATGTAATGGGAAAAATTAAAAGTATAGTTGATAGTGATGGAAAGAAAATTAAACAAGCTATTCCATCTGCAGCAGTTGAAGTGCTTGGCTTAAATTCAGTCCCAAATGCAGGAGATCAATTTCAAGTAGTTAAAAATGATAAACAAGCAAGAGAAATAGCTGACTATAGGGTTTCTAAAGAAAAAGAAAAGAAATTACTCAAACAAAAAGATGAATCAGTAGGAGATTTATTTGAAACGTTAGGCCAGGAAGGTAAAAAAGTTCTAAATGTAATTATAAAGACTGATGTTGCTGGAACATGTGAAGCGATTAATAGCGCATTAAATAATTTAGATAGTGAAAAAGCTAAAGTCAAGATTGTATCAAGTGGGGTTGGTGGTATAACTGAGTCTGATGCAAATTTGGCCACAGCAGTTGATTCAATTATCCTAGGCTTTAACGTTAGAGCAGATAACACTGCTAAAAAGATTATTGAGAGTGAATCTATATCCCTAAGCTATCACAGTATTATTTATGAATTACTTGATGATGTTAAAGCAAGAATGAGTGGATTACTTGACCCTATTATAAAAGAAGAGATTATTGGGACTGCAGAGGTTCTAGAGGTTTTCAATTCTCCAAAATTTGGTCAAGTTGCAGGTTGCTCAGTATTTGAAGGCAGTGTATCTAGGAATAAACCTGTAAGAGTGCTTAGAGATGATATCGTAATTTTTGAAGGTGAATTAAATTCACTAAGGCGTTTTAAAGAAGATGTAAACGAAGTTAAGAATGGGAATGAGTGTGGTATGGGAATAAAGAATTATAAAGATATTAAACCTGGGGATAAGATAGAGGTATTTGATAGAAAAGAAGAATCCCAAGAGATATAAAATTTATGACATCAAATAGATCTGATAAGGTTGCTGATTTATTAAAAAAAGAAATTTCATTAATAATAACAAATGAAATTAAAGATATTAGATTACAAAACATTAATATTACTGCTGTAAAAGTATCAGATGACATTGGCATTGCAACTGTTTTTTATACAGTTATAGGTGAATCAATTCATAAAGAAGAAAGCAAAATAGATGAAAAAATTCTTGAGAAATTTTCAGGCATGGTTAGATCAAACCTAGCTAGAAAAATTAAGATTAGAAGAGTTCCAAAAATTAAATTTAGATTTGATGAGAGTATTGAATATTCTGAAAATATTGAAAAGCTATTAAAAAATTTAAAATAATGGATGGATTTATCCTAATTAATAAAGAAATAGGCGAGACTTCAAATAATGTTGTCCAAAAGGCAAAGAAAGCACTTAAAGCAAAAAAAGTTGGGCACTTAGGTACACTGGATCCAATCGCGGAAGGGTTATTAATTTTAGCAGTAAATAAAGCAACAAAATTTTCAAGCTATTTTCTTGAATCTGATAAATCTTATGAAGTTAAAGTTGAATTAGGCAAATCTACTGATACCGATGATTCATCTGGAAAAATTATTTTTGAGTCTAATGTCGAGCTTTCTGAAAAAATAATACGTGAAAGTTTATTTTCATTTATTGGTGAATCTGAACAGATCCCGCCATTCTTTTCTGCATTAAAATATCAAGGAAAACCTTTATATAAATATGCTAGAGAAGGTCAGTTCATAAAGAAACCAGCAAGAAAGATACTTATTAAAGAAATAAATGATTACAAATACAGTAATAAGGTATGCTCATTTACAGTTTATTGCACAAAAGGAACCTATATTAGATCGCTTGCTAGAGATTTGGGAGAGAAACTTAAGTGTGGAGCCCATATGATAGCCCTTAAAAGGATTAGACAACATAATTTTAAATTATCTGATGCAGTAAATATTTTAGAAATATCTAAAGAAAAAATAGTACCCATTGAAGCAGCCTTTAATAATTTTAAAAAAATTATTATTAATTCTGAAGATGCTAAAAAATTTATCAATGGGGTTAAAAATATTTATAACGATAATCCTGATAATTTATATAAAATTTCCAACAACGAGGGTATTTTTTTAGGAATTGGCCAAATTAAGAATAAGAACTTAAGGCACAAACAACTTGTTTAATATTCCAATAAGTTATAATATGCCTCGGCTTACTTTAGTAATGCGAGGTTAGCAAATTCATTTAATGCATTACAAGGATATAAAAATGGCATTATTAACTGAAGAAAAGGCAAATATAGTTAGTCAATATAAGAGAAATGAAGGTGACACTGGATCACCTGAAGTGCAAATAGCGCTTTTAACAGAAAATATTAATAAACTTCAAAATCATTTTAAAAATCATAATAAAGATCATCATTCCAGAACTGGTCTAATAAGAATGGTTAATCTTAGAAGAAAACTTTTAGCATATCTAAAAAGGAAAAACTCAGAAAGTTATAACGAGCTAGTTAAAAAGCTTAATCTAAGAGGATAAAAATTATCAAATATAAAAAGGAAAATCGTGGAAAATAATAAATTAGAATCTACAAGTGTAGAGTTTGGGTATGGAAATCAACAAGTAAAAATCGAAACAAATAAAATTGCAAGACAAGCAACAGCTGCAGTGGTGGTAACAATAGGTGACTTAGTAGTTTTAACTACCGTTGTTGCAAAAAAGGAAGCAGACCCAGGAAAAGATTTCTTTCCTCTAGCAGTCTTCTATCAAGAGAAATTTTATTCTACTGGTAGGATTCCGGGCGGCTTTTTTAAAAGAGAAGCTAGGCCAACAGAAAGAGAAACATTAACCTCAAGGTTAATAGACAGACCAATTAGACCGATGTTCCCAGAAACTTTTAAAAATGAGGTTCAAATATTTAGTACTGTCATGTCTTCTGACAAGACGCAAAACCCAGATATCGCTGCAATGATAGGAGCATCTGCTGCATTAACTATTTCAGGAGTGCCTTTTGATGGCCCAATGGGAGCAGCTAGAGTTGGATTTATTGATGGAGAATATATTTTAAATCCATCATTTGAAGAATTGGATAATTCTTATTTAGATATGGTCGTAGCTGGAACTGATGAAGCTGTTCTTATGGTAGAGTCTGAAGCAAAAGAATTAAATGAAGACCTTATGCTAGGTGCAGTTCTTTTTGGTCACCAAGAAATGAAAGCTGTTATCAACGCGTGCAATGAATTAAAAAATAAAGCTGGAAAAGAAGAGTGGACTATTGAAGAGGATGAAAATGTTACTAACTATTATTCTGATGTTGAAAGCAAATATAAAGATGAAATAACTGAAGCTTTTACAATATCTAATAAGTCAGATCGCAATGAAGCTCTAGCTACTATTAAAGCTAAAATAGTTGAAGATTATTCAGATCTAGATGAATTTGAACTTGGCAGAGTTTTAAGTTCATTTAAAGAATTAGAAAAAAATATTGTAAGAGGCAATATATTAAATAATATGCCCAGAATAGACGGAAGAGATTTGGATACAGTAAGACCTATTTTTGTTGAAACAGACGTTCTTCCAAGCGCACATGGATCAGCATTATTTACAAGAGGAGAGACTCAAGCTGTTGTTGTTGCAACTCTTGGCTCTTCTAGAGATGCACAAAGAATTGAAGCAATCGAAGGCGAGGGCTCAGATAATTTTATGCTTCATTATAATTTTCCAGCATATAGTGTTGGTGAGATTGGTATGCCAATGGGTCCAAAAAGGCGTGAGATCGGACATGGTAATTTAGCAAAAAGAGCAATTAAAGCTGTATTACCAGATGTCGATGAATTTGGTTATACCATGAGAGTTGTTTCAGAAATTACAGAGTCTAATGGTTCAAGCTCAATGGCTTCAGTTTGCGGTACATCTTTATCATTAATGGATGCTGGAGTTCCCCTTTCAAGTCCAGTTGCTGGTATAGCTATGGGACTTATTAAAGAAGGCGATGACTTTGCAGTTCTAACTGATATCTTAGGGGATGAAGATCATTTAGGCGATATGGACTTCAAGGTTGCTGGAACTGAATCTGGTATAACTGCTCTCCAAATGGATATTAAAATTAAAGGTATAAATGAATCAATTATGGAAACTGCATTAGCAAAAGCTAAAAATGCAAGAAGTCATATATTGGGCATAATGAATAAAGTAATTTCATCAGCTAAAGATTTATCTGAAAATGCCCCAGCTATGAAAACATTCATGGTTGATAAAGATAAAATTAAAGAGATTATTGGTAAAGGCGGCGCTGTAATAAAAGGAATGCAAGAAAAAACAGGAGCAACCGTTGATGTAAATGATGATGGTGTTGTTTCTGTATTTGGTCAAAATCAGTCATCAATGAAAGAATGCTTGGCTATTATTGAGGAAATTTTAGAAGAACCTGAATTAAATAAGGTATACAAAGGCAAAGTTGTTAAAATTGTAGAATTTGGTGCTTTTGTAAATATACTTCCAGGAAAAGATGGTCTTTTACATATTTCAGAGATCTCTGATGAAAGAACTGAGAACGTTAGCGATGTCTTAGAAGAAGATCAAGAGATTGATGTTAAATTAATTGGGTTTGATAGAGGTAAAATGAAACTTTCTATGAAAGCATTATCTAATAAAAACGATTAATTTGTATAAAAAATACCTATAAAATCTTTATTATTCTATAAAATTGTAAATGTCAAATATTGTGTCATAAGAATTTGATTCTTTTTATAATTTATGTTCTCATGTGCCTGCAAAACATAAAAAAAACCTATAGGGGGAAATAATTATGGATAATGCATGGAAGATGATAAATGACTTAGTTAGCAATCTAACTAGTGTTATTGTTGGGATTCTAGGTCTTGGAATTGTTGGAGCTTTGGCTTTCGGCGATGTTCTAGGGCTTGACGTGATTGGTAATATAACAGCATTAGTTGAGGAATTAGCTACTGGTGGTGTTGTAGGACTACTCGTGTTAGCAGTCTTAATGAGTCTTGTTAAGTAATTTAACTTAATAGCATGATTAGGAAGGGGTAAAATCCTTCCTAATCTTTTTTATTTACACATATGAATTTTAAAGTCACACTTACATCAATAACTAACTTTTTAAACAAAGTAACTCAATTATTAATTCCGTTAGTTGTGGTATCTTTATTGCTAGGAATCATTTTTGGACCTGAAACAGCTTTCGTTGGTGATGTATACAAAAATGTTTCAGATATTTTAGCAATGCTTGGAGAGGATGCTCTTTTAGTTTTAATTTCAGTTTTAATAATTCTTACATATATTAGAAAGAGCGATTAAGTCTAATAATAAGATTTAATCCTATCACCCGCCTTCAATAATTTATTAATTATATATAACAACCGTTATTTATTTTTTAAATTTTATTTTAAAAAAAATATGGTGGCTATGGGTGGAATTGAACCACCGACCCCAGCGTTATGAGTGCTGTGCTCTAACCATCTGAGCTACATAGCCAATCGTTGAATGATAATCTTAAAATTAGAAGAGTCAATAATTTTTAATTTTTCATACATTGAATTTGAAATGAATTATATCTCCATCTTTTACTAGATAATCTTTACCTTCAAGCCTTAACTTTCCTTTTTCTCTTGCACCAAGCTCACCGTTAAACTCAATAAAGTCTTCAAAATCTATAACCTCTGCTTTTATAAAACCTTTTTCAAAATCAGTATGAATAACTCCTGCTGCATTTGGAGCAGAGTAATTTTTCTTAATCGTCCATGCTCTAATCTCATTGGGTCCTACAGTAAAGAAAGTTTTTAGACCAAGTAACTCATAACCTTTAAATATAATTTTATTTAGAACAGGTTCATCCATATTCATTAATTCTAAATATTCTTTTCTTTCTTCATTGTTAAGGGTTGATATTTCTTGCTCAATTTTTATTGATGTTGGAATAACAAATGAACCTAAGTCATTTGCAATTTCTTCTAATTCCTTAAGTTTTTGATTTGATTTTTCTGTATCACTTATATTGCCAATATAAAAAGTTGGTTTAGTAGACAAAAACTGAAATTGATGAATAATTTTCTGCTCTTCATCCTTGAACTTTCCAATGTCGATTAAGTTTCCTTGTTCAAGCTCAATTTTTATTTCTTTTAAAATTTCATAATGAATCTTATTTTGCTTATCATTTGTTTTTAATAATTTTTCACATCTAGATATTCTTTTAGAAACAGACTCAAGATCAGCAAGAATTAATTCTAAATTAATCACTTCAACATCTCTTTTTGGATTAACTGATCCATCTACATGCGTTATATTTTCATCATCAAAACACCTAACCACATGGGCAATTACAGACATTTCTCTTATATTAGATAAAAATGAATTACCCAGACCCTCACCATCGGATGCACCCTTAACAAGACCAGCAATATCAACCAGATCAAGTGTTGTAGGAATGACCTTTTTAGAACCCACTATCTTATTTAATTGCTCTAGTCTTTTATCTGGAAGTGGAACTTTTCCTATATTTGGGTCAATTGTACAGAAGGGGAAGTTTTCAGCTGGAATGCTTGATTTTGTTAGCGCATTAAAAAGAGTAGATTTACCTACATTAGGAAGCCCAACTATTCCACATTTAAATCCCATTTTTATTTTGTATGTAAAATTTTTTGAACTTTTTGTAAGTGATTATTGATAATTAGCTCAAATACATCTACAAATTTAGAATAAGCATTATCTATAGATTTTTTTTCATCTGGAGAGAATTTATTTAAAACCCAATTAGTTACTTCATTTTTCATTCCAGGGTGACCGATACCCACCCTCAATCTTATAAAATCACTTTTACCAGTTCTTTTTATTATATCTCTTAGACCATTGTGGCCTCCATGACCACCACCTTCTTTGATTCTCAATTCTCCAGGCTCTAAATCTAAATCATCGTGGATAATTAAAAACATATTCGTATCTAAATTATGAGATTTTAAAATTTTAGAGATTGTTCTTCCTGATTCATTTACAAAATTTGATGGAGTTATCCATAATGTTCTTGCATTATGTGATTCACCAAATTCAGCTTCATATTTTGGTTTATTTTGAAATTCTTTAAAGTATTGTTGAGATATATCTATTAGCCAATCTTTTCCAACATTATGACGCGTACCATTATATTTACTGCCTGGATTTCCTAGTCCAACAATACATAATTTATACACTTTATTAACTTTCTTCTGAGTTATCTTCTTTAGTTTCTTCTTCAGTAGGTTTAGCATCTTCTCCTTCGCTTTCGCTTGAATCTGGAGCAGTTTCTTCACCTTCAGCGATTTCACCATCTTCTAGATCTGCTTCTTCAATAACTGGATCTTCCTCAATTGCTCTTGGCTCATTTATAGATACAACCATTTGGTCAGTTTCTTCAGTTAATCCTGGAATCTCAGAACCTTCTGGTAAAGAAATTTCAGTTAATCTTATAGAATCTCCTAGATGAAGAGTCTCAATATCAACATCAATTGATTCTGGAATATTTCCTGCCAGACACATAATTTCTATCTCTCTAATAGCTTTTGCTGCAACACCACCATCTTCTCTTATGCCAATGCAATCTTCTTCATTTATAAAGTTAACAGGTATAACAACTTTAAGTTTTGTTTTGCTTGAAACTCTTTGAAAATCAGCATGAAGAAATTTTCCTTTTGCTGGATCTTTTTGTAACTCTTTTAATACAACCTTTTCTTCATTATCACCAGTTTTGATTAAAAGAACTTGGGTATAAAAGAGCTCATTTTCTGATGCTTTGGTTAGTTCATTTAATTTTAGTTTAATATTAAGAGTTTCTTTTTCATCACCATAGACTATTGCTGGAACCATACCATCAATATTTCTTATTACTCGAGCTTTATTTGATCCAGTTCTTTCTCTTAAGTCTGCATTTAGTATTATTTGGTCTGTCATAATTTTCTCTATAAAAACATTTCACTTAGCGATTCTTCATTACTTAATCGTTTTATACATTCAGCTATTGTTGATGCCAGTGAAATGACGCGTATTTTACTGCATTTTTGAGCTTCTTTGTTCAAAGGAATCGAATTAGTTACCACTAATTCGTCAATTGATGAATTGTTTAGTCTTTCAATGGCAGGACCTGATAGCACTGGATGGGTTATATATGCCTTAACTGCCTTAGCTCCTTTTTCTTTTAATGCATCTGCTGCATTACATAATGTTCCAGCAGTATCAATAAGGTCATCAGGTACGATGCAAACTTTTCCCTCAATATCACCAATAATATTCATTACTTCTGATTGATTGGCAGCAGCTCTTCTTTTATCTATAATCGCTAAATCTGTATCATCTAATAGTTTTGCCAAAGCTCTTGATCTTACTACTCCGCCAACATCTGGCGAAACAACTACAACTTCTTTTCTATCATTGTTATCTTTAATATGGTCAACCATTAATTTTGCTGCATATACATTATCTGCAGGCATATCAAAGAAACCTTGAATAGTTTCTGAATGCAGATCAATTGTCAGAACTCTATCAATACCAACCGAAGCAAACATATCGGCAACAACTTTAGCACTTATAGGTACTCTTGCTGATCTTACTCTTCTATCTTGTCTTGCATAACCATAGTATGGAACGATAGCAGTTACCTTAGATGCAGATGATCTTTTAAGAGCATCAGCAATCAACATAATTTCCATTACATTTTTATTTGTTGGCGCACAAGTTGATTGAATTATAAATGTGTCATGACCTCTTACATTATCTTCAATTTGAACTTTTATCTCACCATCAGAAAACTGTCCGATATCAGCTTGAGAAATATCAATACCAAGAATTTTTGAAACCTCAGAGGCTAATTCTGGATTAGCTGATCCTGTAAAAATATCAAAGTTTTTATTAGTCATATCTACCCCTTAACATATTATAAAGCATGGCTGGGGTGGTAGGATTCGAACCTACGCATGACGGGATCAAAACCCGTTGCCTTACCGCTTGGCTACACCCCAAAGTTATTTGATATAACATATCGGCGAATATTGTAATGGTTTACACAAAAAGAATCTCCAATTACTTGGTATTTTTTTAAGGATCTCATCAATTTCAGGTTTTTTGTCATATTCTATATACATACAAGACCCGCTACCACTTAGCTTTAACTCATAATTATTATTATTTTCATCATAAAATTTTTGAATTTTATTATTCTCTTTAAGAAAAATACTCCAAAAAGAATTTTGTGGATAATCATTTATATCTTTATTATCCTTTTTCCATAAATCATATAAATCAAACATTTCTTTTGATGAATTATGAATTTTAGGGTCAATTATCAATATATTATTTTTAATTGATTCTGTATTTATTAAAATCTCCCCAATTCCTTTACCTAATGCATTTTTACCAAATATAAAAAAAGGAACATCGGCGCCAATATCCTTACCAATGCCAAGAAGCTCTTCATCACTTAGCCCAAGACCCCATAATTTATTTAAAGCTAAAATTGTTGATGCAGCATTTGAACTTGCTCCGCCCAAACCTGACCCCATGGGTATATTTTTTTCTATTTTTATACTTACACCTGATGAATTATTTGAATATTCTTTCATCTTGCTTGCAGCTTGAAAGACCGTATTATTATTATTTTTAAAGACAGGGTCATTTGAGTTTATTGATATATCATTTTTAGATTCCTTGAAATTTAAAAAATCATATATATCAATATATTGAAAAGATGTTTCAATATTGTGATATCCACCCACTGTTTTATTTAAGATTTTTAAATAAAGATTAATTTTAGCTGGAGATTTTGTATTTATTTCTATCATTTATTAATAACGTATCCTTCTAGATTATATTCTTGATATTTAATGCTATAAAATGTTTTATTCTTTTCTTTACTGCAAATAAATCCATAATCAATATCTCCTTCCGTATTAAAAATGTTTAAGTTTTGCGATAAAAGACATTGTGTTAACCAATAATGAAAATTAGCATGTATTAAATTAGGCACCTTAAATAGTTTCACATCTTCTGATAGGTCGAAAATTATGTCTTTTTCTTTAAAAGTCTTAATATTTAGAACATTTCCATAAAAAGGTTTCTTAATCTGTATAATAGATTCATTTTTAGATAGATTAATATCAATATTAAAAGTAGCAGAATCATTATCTTTATAGATTAATAATTTGCCAAGATAGTTAATTGACTTGTTATCGATTGAATTTAAACTTGCACACGAAATTAAGAGACTTAGAATAAAGACATAAAAAATATTTTTTATCATGGAATTACAGTTATTTGGCATAAATCATAAAACATCCAATGTCTCCGAAAGAGAAAAATTTATTATAAATCACTCTAATCTAGTTTTATTAGATAGTCATTTAAAAAATAATCTTAAAGATGACTTTGAATCATTTTTTGGGATATCTACTTGCAATAGAACAGAACTTTATATTTTGGGAAAAGCTGGAATATCTCAGAGAATCTTTAATGAAGTTTCAAAGGTTTTAAAATTAGACGACATACCTAAAGATAATTTTTATTTTCTTGATGATCATGATGCTTTAGTACATATGTGCAAAGTAGCCTCTGGTATTGACTCCCAAGTTCTTGGAGAACAAGAAATTTTTGGACAATTTAAAAAAGCAATCAAAACTGCAGAGGGGTTAGAAATTATTAATACTAAGTTATTAAATCTTAGTAATAAAGTTATTGAGATTGCAAAAAAAGCTAGGACAGAAACAAATATTGGCCTTAATTCTTTATCTGTAAGTGGGTTGGCGCTTAAGCTTGTAAGGAATATTTTTGAAAAACCACAAAATCAAAATGTTTTAGTTGTTGGCGCGGGTTCTTTGGCTACTAGCCTTATTAATAATTTATATAAGAATGGAATAAATAAAATTAATTTAGTAAATAGAAGCATGAAGAAAATAAAACTATTAGATAATTATGAAATTATTTCATCTTCGTTTGATAGCCTGCATGATGCTTTAGAAATTGCAGATATTGTAATTGCTTCAGCAGAAACTGACATGCCCCTTATAGGAAAAGGAGCAATTGAAAATGCTCTTAAAAAAAGGCAAAACAAGCCAATTCTTTTAATCGATTTGGGTGTTCCAAGAAATATTGAAGAAGAGATTAGAAATATTGAACAAGCATATTTATTTTCTATAGATGATATTGAAAAAATAACTCAAGAAAATTTCGGACAGCGCTCTATAGAGGCTGAAAAAGCAATGAATTTAATTGTCCTAGAATCTCAAAGAGCATTAGATTTATTTTCTCTTAAAACTCTTAAAGATAAGGCTAACATTCAGCTAGAAGAATTCTTAAGTAGTTTATCTTTAAAAGAAATAAAGCAATTTAAGTTTTCAAAAGATTATTCTGAATTAGCAAAATCAATTAAAGATATGAATATAGAAAATATAGAATTTAATAATTTTAAAGAAATAAAAAATATTGATAATCATGTTATTGAATCAATGATAAAAAGGTTTTTTGATAATGCATGATTCAATGCTAAAAAAACTCGATCAACTCCAAAAAAGGATTAAAGAAATTGAAACACTTCTGCTTGATCCTGAAACAACAAAGGATATTGATAAATATACTTTACTAAATAAAGAATTTGCAGATCTTAAGCCAATTGTTGAAAAATTTGAGGAATACAATCAGACAATAATAAGCATCAATGATGCTAATGAAATAATTAATTCTGATGAGCAGGATTTAAGACAATTAGCAGAAGAAGAATTAAAGAAATCTTTGGGGAAACCTGAATTATTAGAACAAGAGCTTAAATTAATGCTATTGCCTAAAGATTCAGCTGACGATGGCTCAGCTTATTTGGAAATAAGAGCTGGGGCTGGTGGTGATGAGGCTGGAATCTTTGCAGGAGATCTTTTTAGAATGTATTCAAGGCTTTCTGAAAGAGAAGAGTGGAATTTAGAGGTCATAGATATAAAACAGTCTGAACAGGGTGGCTTGAAAGAGGTAGTAGCAAAGCTTGTTGGTAAGAGTGTTTTTAAAGTTTTAAAGTTTGAGTCAGGTGTTCATAGAGTGCAAAGAGTGCCTGAGACTGAATCGCAAGGAAGAATCCATACATCAACATGTACTGTTGCTGTATTGCCTGAAGTTCAAGAAGTACAAGATATTAATATAGACAAGAATGATCTTAGAATTGATACATTTAGAGCCTCTGGAGCTGGCGGTCAACATGTAAATAAGACAGACTCTGCAGTACGTTTAACCCATATTCCATCTGGTCTTGTAGTTGAATGTCAGGATGGGAGATCTCAGCACAAAAATAAAGAAAAAGCATTGTCGCTTTTAGCAGCTAAACTCAAACAGCAAGAAATTGATAATCAACAAGAAAGCATTGCTAGCGAAAGAAAGATTATGGTTGGAACTGGAGATAGAAGCGAGAAAATAAGGACCTATAATTTTCCTCAAGGCAGAATGACTGATCATAGAATTAAACTTACACAACATAATTTAGACCAAATTATGGATGGTGATATAAAAACTATATGCGATGCATTATTAGCAGAGAATCAGCTAGCTATGCTTTCACAACTTGAATCAGAATAATTGTCTAAGAATTTAAGCCATTTCCAAAATATTATCGATAAGGCATTTCTTGCTGAATCTAATGTTAAAAATGAATTTATTTTCTATTTGAAAGAAAAATTAAAATTTAAGGATGATGATATTTATCTAAATAAAGAAAAAATATTTACAGATTCTGAGGTAAATCTTGTTAATGATTTTATTCAAAAAAAGAAAGCTGGCATTCCATTAGACTACATAATAAATTCCAGTAATTTTTATGAAGAAGAATTTTATGTTGACCAGAGAGTCTTAATACCAAGACCAGAGACTGAGCTTTTAGTAGATTTTGTTAATAATTATGGTTTCCCTAAGAAGATTAAGATTCTAGATGCTGGAACAGGCTCGGGTTGTATAGGCATATCAATTGCTCTAAAGAATCCAAATTATGAAGTCTATGGATCTGATTATTCTATAGATGCTTTGAACGTAGCAAATCTTAATAAAGCCTCGTTTAAGATAAAAAATTTTTCTTTAATTCAATCTGATTGGCTTTCTTGTTTTGGAGAAGGCTCTTTGGATGTAATTGTTAGCAATCCACCTTATATAAAGGAGGATGATAAACACTTACATAGCTTAATGCATGAGCCCTATGAGGCTCTAGTAGCACCTGATGATGGTTTGGCAGATATTAAAACAATTACTGAACAATCAACTTCTATCTTAAAAAGAGGAGGGGTTCTCATTTATGAACATGGATACAAACAATCAGATAAAGTTCATGAAAATTTTAATAATTTTGGTTTTAGTAATATCGAATCTTTAAAAGATTATCAAGGACATGAACGAATAACTTATGCATTTTATTAATCTACTTTTTTTATCCACCCATTTTTAAGATCATATTCTAAATCTTTAATTATAGGGCTTTGATTCCCAAGATAAGTTGTTCTTTTAACATTTTGCCTGTAGAAGGAATTGGCTTTATTGATTTCTTTAAAGGTTTTGCCTTTTTTACCAATCCAATCCCATCTGGCAATATTATGCTCTGCAGCATTAGAGCGAGGGACATTAATTGTTCTTTTAAAAACATGATTATCATTAAGATTATGAGCCACCCCATCGATCATAATTGTCATTTGGTTTAATTCCATTAAACCATTTTGAATGACGTTATAATCGATTGTTTTTTTTGGAGGCAGGGTATTTAGTGGAAAATACACTGGATATTTTCGCTCATTGTCACCAAGCCAATTTTTCGCCTCGTATTGATAAATCTCATATCTTTCATAGACTTTACAATAACGTGAGCTTCTAAGAGGAGAGTCCTTCTTATATATAACATTTTGAAGAGTTTTTTCATTTTTTAAACCTGCTAATAAGCTTAATGAGATATGATCAATCCAATTATCCCAGGTAAATAATTGCTCTCTAGCATTTAGAGCAATTCTTAATGTCTTTATAGCTTCAACAATAATAAGCCCCCATTCTTCCCAATTATAAGATATCGTTCTTGTAGGCAGAATTTTTTGCGAATCATAATTAGGTTCTCTTTCTTTAATAAATGCAATCTCATGTTCTAAAGCTTCAGCCATTGTTTCATCCGTTATTTCATCTCCCTCTCTCCATTCCTGTAACTCTTCTATTTCTGGAGGCCAAAGCAAGGGTGCTCCTTCAACTTGATTGGCTGGATAAAAAGTTTTAAATAGCTTACAAAAACTTCCACTATTTTCATGTTCGTGAGGGTCTTTATTATTAGATTCAAGCACTCTTATCATTGCCTTTAGCCTCATATCAATGTCTTGATGTTCTCGAGAACTATGTAAAGCAAGTGGAGTGTTATTAGTAATATATAGCCAAGCAGAACCTTTTGCCCAAACTTCTTCTAAATCTCTATCTTCATCAATACCGCATTCTCTTAGAATTTTTTTCTTTGCTTCATCCCCTAATAAATCAAATATATTATCAGCATCTCTTGCACTTATACCTTTATTATCCCAGAATGTTTGAGTAAGATTGTAAGCATCTATTTCAGATTGAGTAGCCGGACTTGAGATTTTCTTTTCCAAAGATTCATAATCATAATTTGTAATTTCATCAATATACTTTTTATATAACTCTTGAACTCTTTTTGGTGGGGCTTTAATAAGGCCTTGTTTTGTTAAAAAATTTATTTCATTTTTAGTTGGACTAGAACTGTTTAAATGAGTGGAACCAGATTTACATATGCTTTTTATTCCATGAAGATTCAACAAAGCTTGAGTAATAAGTGTTTTGCCATCATAAATAATTTTATTTATTGTTTTTTTATCCATGGACAATACTTGAATAGCGCCAACATGATTTCCAATCGTATTTCCGATATGATCCATGTGAGTTAGTGAAGCTTTTCTAATAAGACCATTTGCATCGACAAATTCTTTAAACCTTTTTTTGGCTTCTAAAGCAGCCTCACTATCATCTGAATTAGAATCTAAGCTTTCAAAAATTATTTGAATATCTTTTAATGTTAATGATGAGTAAAAATGGTTTGCAAGTTGAAATGATTCGGCATAACACCTCCAAAAGAATTGTGTAAAAGTATGATTATCATTTAGAAGGGAGTACATCAACTTCACCATAAACTTTCTACTGATTGGATTGATTTCTTTACCATTCATGTCACACCATCTTTTATTAGAGTCTTGATCGATTATGTAATTATGTAATCTCCAATCATCAATCATAAGCTGTCTTCCTGATTTAGAATTATTTATTCTTTCAATAATTAAATCGAATCTTTTCTTTCTTTCTTCTTCGCCTTCAACGAAATGATTGGGATTATGAAGCGCTTCTACGAGAGAGCTGTATAAGGAAATGTGACGCATAATTTATTATAACTTATATGTTCAAAATATCAACTTGTAAATTATATTATATATGTTAATCTTATACACATTAAATATAAAAGTATATAACTACAAAATAGGAGAACAAATTGTCGAAGAAGATACCACCCAATTATTTCAAGACGATAGAGTCGTTGATAGAAATAGAAGTAGAAGCAGAAAAGATAGCAGAGGAAATGCACAAAAAATCACCCAACAAGAATCCGCGCTTTTGGAAATTGCTGAAGAGCAAAAACAAACCGAAAGAGGACTAACTATGTATTTAAATAAATTACAGCCTCGCCCAAATCAAACGTCATCATTTGTGCAAGAGCCATTCTTTTCAAAGATGCAAAGTTTTGATAAAAATGGAGGTATTTTTATTCCTGTTTTATCAAACGAAGCTAAAAAAGCTGATTTCATAACAATAGATAAAAATAATACAAATGATTTTTCTTTACATGAAACTGAAAGAGTTAATTCTCTTTTGGTTGAAAATTTATCAAATAAACCATTATTAATATTAAACGGAGAGATATTTGATGGTGCTAAACAAGATCGCGTGGCAAATGAGACGGTTCTTGTTCCAGCTAATTCTTCCTTAGAGATTAAAGTTAGTTGTGTTGAACAGGGGAGATGGGCATACAAAACAAGAGCATTTAGCAGAGGTAAAAATATGTTTAATTATCACTCTAAAGGAGTGAAAGATTTACATAATAATTCTGCAAAACATAATCAACCATCTGGCTCAGTGCAAGATAATGTTTGGAGATCAATTCAAAATAAACAGACCAGAATGGGCGTATCGTCTAATACTGGATCTGTTAATGATACTTATATGAGATTTGATGAAACACTTTCTCATTTAAGGCAAGAAATTAAAGAGGAAGACAATCAAATAGGATTATTAGTAATGATTCCTGGAAAATACATAGGACTAGATTTGTTTATAAATAAGGACATTTTTGGGAAGTACAAAGACAGGCTCTATAAAAGCCATTTAATAGAATTGTTGGATAACAATCATAGAAATCTAAGATATCCTGAAAACGAGATAAATTCTTTTATGCTTCAGCTTATGTATGGAAAAGAGGTTATTAATCCTAAGAAGTTAGGAGAAGAATATAGTATTTATGAAAGAGACTCTCAGACTACCTCCAGTGCTTTGGTTTTCAATAATGAACTGATTCATCTCACAGCAATTCAGAATATGGAAAGAAGATATGCAAGATAAGGTTTTAGACCAAATAATCTCAAAGGTAAATGAAATTGGAATAGCAAATGAACCAGGATCTATTCTTTATTCAGGAGATGAAACTGTTTGCAAAGGCGATATCTACTTTATGGGCGCTAATCCTGGTGGTCACTCAGATCAATTTTCAAATGAAATTGAAGATACTGTTAAAAATCAATTAGAGAGAAAATATGTATCTTCATCATTCAACGAGTATTTTGATGCTCGATGGCAAAGGTCTGGTGGAAATGCAACACCTGCTGGCCAAGCATTACTCCAAAAAAGAATTAAATTTCTTTTTCAAAATTTAGAGTTAAATCTTAAAAAAACTCTTTCTACAAACTTAGTATTTGTTAGATCACCTACATTAGAAAAGTTTCATCTGGATTGGAATGAAGCTGCAAACAGGTGCTGGGCAGTTCACGAAATTTTATTAGAAGAAGTTATGCCAAAAATAATTATTGTTTTTGGAGACGAAGCAAGATCATATATTGAAACAAAAATGAGAATTCAGGAGGAAGAGGTATTTGAAGTCAAATCGCAAAATGAAATAAAGTTTTTTTATTATCGCAAAGGAATGATCTTAATAAAAGGAGAATCAAAACCATTAGTTTTATTATCAACGCCACATTTATCAAGATATAAGATTGATGCTAGAGGGATTGATTAC
This sequence comes from uncultured SAR86 cluster bacterium, assembly GCA_902583575.1. Lineage (GTDB taxonomy): Bacteria > Pseudomonadota > Gammaproteobacteria > Magnimaribacterales > D2472 > SAR86A. The sequence goes on from CACHWY010000001.1 coordinate 154,340, forward strand.
GGAGATAAATTTGATACAAGACCAGCCTTAAATTGGTTAAGAAAAAAAATAATAAATAATATTTAGGAGGATGCAATGGAACTCAAAGACTTTATTAAATTTGTCGGTCAAAAAAAAGCAGCAGTAATTTTTGATTGCTCTGAAGCTTCATGTAAATCATGGAGATACGGGTATAGACAACCAACAATCAACCAAGCAAAAAAAATTATTATAGCTACTCATGGTATGCTTACTTATGATTCAATTTATGGACCAGTTACTGAAATAAAATAATTTTTATGAAACAAAAAGATCTACATTTAATTGGAGTGGAGCAAGAGTTAATAGATAAACTCTTTTTATTTAAAAAACAAATTAAAGAACTTAAAAAGATAATTGATAGGTCTAAAAAAGGAATTAGTAAATATAAAAAAGAAAAACCTGAAAAAAAAGAATGTCAGCTATCAAATGGAACTATATCTTTTTTAAAATATAAAAAAATAAATTTAATTAATGATCTCATTAATCTATATCAATCTGATTGTGCGATGGCTGAGCATAATTTGGCATATAGACTGGACTGGATCAAAGATCTTCAAGAGTATATCCAAGACCTAGACAGTCAAAAGAAACTAAGAGAAAAAAAAATATTAACACTATCTAAATTATCTTAGGTTCCACAATAGGTAACATAACGCTCATCAGAGGGTGAGGGCATAGTATATTTTTCATACCTATCTTTTTCTATAAAAGGTGCTTCTAGTAATTTATTTATTAAATTAATTTCTGCCATGTCTCCATTATTGGCATGCTTTAGTGCATCTTCGATTAGATGGTTTCTTGGGATACAGCAGGGATTTTTTAAATTCATTTCTTGAAATATATTTTCAAAATTAATTTCTTTTTTCCAAGTTTTATACCATTTTTCAAAAATTTTAGATTCTCTAAAGACAGAATCTTTTACCCTCATTGATTTATTAACAATTTTTGCAAGATTTCTAAATGACAAAGTAAAGTCTATTGATTCAGAATGTAATATTTTTAAATACTTATCAATTATTTTTATATTCTTATCATCAATATTATTAAGACCTAACTTCTCACAAAATTCTTTATAGAAATATTCTTGATATGAGGGCATTACTAATTGTAAAACTTCAGTTAATTGCTTTACTGATTTTTCCTCACTTTCATCTATTAAAGGAATAAGAGTTTCAGCTAATTTTGTAAGATTCCAAACAAGAATGGCAGGTTGATTTAGGTATGCATACCTCCCACTATGATCTATAGAGCTAAAAACAGTCTTTGGATCATATTTATCCATAAATGCACATGGACCATAATCTATTGTTTCTCCTGAAATGGTCATATTATCCGTATTCATAACGCCATGAATAAAGCCAACACTCATCCATTTAGAGATCAAGGAAGCTTGTTTATCACAGACAGCAGCAAAGAAGCTTAGGTATTTATTATCTGTTTGATTTAATTCTGGATAATGTCTATTAATTGAATAGTCAGTCAATGATTTTAGGGTTTCTATATTTTTACTCCTGGCATATTCAAATGTCCCAATTCTTATATGGCTTTTAGCAACACGAGTAAGAACTCCACCAGGTTGTTCTGTTTCACGAAAAACAGTTTCATTAGTTTTAAGAGCAAAAAGAGCTCTTGTTGTAGGGATATTAATTGAATGCATAAATTCACTAACAACATATTCTCTTAATACAGGTCCAAGAGCAGATTTACCATCTCCTCTTCTAGAAAAGGGAGTTTGGCCAATGCCTTTTAGTTGAATATCCATATTTTGAACTTCTCCTAGGAGTATTGCTCTACCATCACCTAGTTGAGGATTAAAATGCCCAAATTGGTGACCTGAATAAGCTTGTGCTATTGGTATCGAGCTCTTTGGTAGACTCATCCCAGAGAAAATACTTAAACATTCTTTGGAGTCAATAAAATTGTTATCAATTCCTAGCTCTTCAGCAAGCCTATAGTTTTTTAAAAGAAATTCAGATTTTAAGAAACCAACAGGCATACATTTTTCACATATTTCATTTAGCTCTTTTGCATAGGAGTTTTCAAAATTAATAGAATTAGACACTAAAGACTTATTTAATGAATTTTACGAATGAATCTAGTTCTTCTCTTCTTGTTCTATAGTTATTAATTGGATCATCTTTATCTTCATAACCAATTGCTACACCACACCAAACTATTTCATTATCGGGATGATTTGTAACTTCTTTCACAGTTTTAGGATAAATCGACCATGATTCTTGAAGACATAAACCTAAACCATGATGAATAGCACTAAGCCATAGATTTTCTAAGAACATTCCCACATGACCCCAACCGTTATTTCCAAAAGATCTATCAATGGTTATGATCATGCCAAGCGGAGCTCCAAAAAAGTTATAGTTTTCTCTAATTTGTTTAAATCTAGAATCTAGATCATCCTTTTCAATAGAAAGTGCTTTATACATATCAGCTCCACATTCATATCTTCTTTTTTTATATTCATCTGCTAATGGTTTGGGATAAATGTCGTATTCAATCTCTTCTTGAACACCATTATCAAAATTATGTAATGTCTTTTCTGCTAGAGTCTTTTTAGTTTCCTCATTTAAGACATATACTTTCCATGGCTGAATGTTGCCTCCAGAGGGTGCAGAATTTGCTGTAATAAGAATTTCTTTAATAATATCCATACTCGGAACTTCATCGGTAAATGCTCTAACCGAAAATCTTTTTTCAATACCTTCTTTTATATTCATAATTTTGTTATCAAATAATGTTGCTTCTTATATAATTTAATACAAACAAGATAAGGGAGCAATTGAAATGATTGGAGATATGCAGAAGTGGACACCTAATGTTGCTGGAATAATTGAGCATGCTAAAAAAGTTCACCCTAAAACAGAAATTATAAGTAGATTAGTTTCGGGTGAAATCCATAGATCAAATTATGAAGAAGTATGTATAAGATCTAGAAAGCTTGCATCAGCTTTAGAAAAAGATGGTTACAAAGAGGGAGATGTATTAGCTACGTTAGCTTTAAATACATATCGGCATCTAGAGATGTATTATGGTATATCTGGAATGGGGGCTATCACACATACTCTAAATTTTAGACTTCATCCAGAACAAGCGGTTTATATAATTAATCACGCTGAAGATAAAATAATTTTTGTAGAAACTCCCTTTATTCCAATTCTTGAAGCAATAAAAGATCAAGTAAAAACTGTAGAAAAATATATTGTTTTATGTGAAAAAAATGAATTACCTGAAACTTCTTTAAAGAATGCTATTTCTTATGAAGAATATATTGAGGGTGGAGATGAAAATTACATTTGGCCAACTTTAAAAGATGATGCAGCATGCGGCCTTTGTTATACATCTGGAACTACCGGGAATCCAAAGGGCGTTTTATATAGCCATAAATCAAATGTTATTCATGCCCAAGCTGCTTTAACAGCAATGACCATAAGCCCTGATGACTCTATCCTAATGGTTGTTCCGTTATTTCATGTTTTAGCATGGGGTATTCCTTATTTTGGACCTATGTTGGGTCTAAAATTAGTTATGCCAGGAATGCAAATGGAAGGAGAGCCTTTATATGAACTTATTGAACAAGAGGATATTACATTAGCATTCGGAGTTCCAACTATATGGATGGGTCTTTTAGCTTATTGCAGAGAAAATAATAAAATTTTAAGTTCAGTTAAAAATACTATTATTGGAGGATCAGCTTTATCCCTAGCAACACTTCAAGAATTTGATGAGGTACATGATGTAAATGTAATTCATGCATGGGGGATGACTGAGATGAGTCCTATGGGCACTACAAATATCCCAACTCCAGAAATGGAAAATATGAGTAAAGAAGAAAAATATGCAATACAGCTTAAGCAGGGTAGACCAATTTATGGCGTTGAATTAAAAGTTGTTGATGATGCTGGAAATGATCTTCCTCATGATGGTGAATCACAAGGTCATCTATTGGTTAGGGGACCATGGATTCTTCAGAAATATTTTAAAGCTGAAAAGGATGCAGTAGATGCAGAAGGGTGGTTTGACACTGGAGATATTTCTGTATTAGATGAAGATGGATACATGACCATAAAAGATAGAGCTAAAGATGTAATCAAATCTGGTGGTGAGTGGATTAGTTCAATTGATCTAGAGAATGCAGCTTTTGGGCACCCAGAAGTTGCTGAAGCATGTGTAGTTGGTATTCCTCATCCTAAATGGGACGAAAGACCGATGTTATTTATTGTTACTAATTCAGGAGAAGATATTGAAAAGCAAAGCATTATTGACTTTCTAAGTGACAAAGTTGCTAAGTGGTGGTTACCTGATGAGATTATTTTCTTAAAAGAGCTCCCGCATGGAGCAACAGGCAAACTTCAAAAGTTTGAACTTAGGGAAGAATATAATAATTATTATATGGAGAAATAATATGCTTAAAGTTGTAAAAACATCAGAAATTGATTCAGTAATAGGAAATGAAGTAGGTATATCAGATTGGGTTGTTATTGATCAAGAGCGGATAGATAAATTTGCAGATGCAACAATGGATCATCAATTTATTCATGTTGATCCTGAGCAGGCAACACCAGTATTTGGTTCCACTATTGCACATGGATTTTTATCTCTATCTTTAATCGCAGGTATACCTTTCGAACAAGAAATTGGTATGGTCCTTGAGGGAACTAAAATGGGCCTCAATTACGGATTAGACAAAGTGAGGTTTTTAAGCCCAGTACCAGTTAACTCTGAAGTAAGAATTATAATGAAGTGCATGGATATTAATGAAAAAAATCCTGGTCAATATTTAGCAAAATTTGAAATTACTATGGAGATTAAAGGCATCGAAAAACCGGCATTTGTTGCTGAGACTCTCAGCATGTTTATTGTTTAAAAAATTATTTTAATAATTTCTTAAGAATTTCATTAACGCTTTTAGGATTTGCTTTGCCTTGAGTTTCTTTCATAACTTGACCAACAAAAAACCCAAATAGTTTATCTTTACCGCTTTTATAGGCGGCAACCTGGCTTGGATTAGATTCAACTATCTTCATGGCTATTTCTTCTAAAATCGATTCATCTTGAATTTGAACCAACCCTTTAGTCTTTATTATTTCATCAACATCAGTCCCATTTTCCCATGCATCTTCCAGAACCGACTTTGCAATCTTTCCTGAAATGGTATTATCAGAAATTCTTTCAATTAATTTCCCAAAATTCTCTGAAGTTAAATTAGATTCTTCAATATCTATATTATCTTTATTTAAAAGCGCACTAATATCTCCAACTAACCATTTAGCAACTAATTTAGCATCATTAGTTTTTGAAGATGCGTCTTCAAACATGTTAGCCATTGTTTTGGATGAAGATATAATTTTTGCTTCTGATTCTTCAAGTCCAATTTCTTTAATATACCTTTTTCGTTTTTCTTCTGGGAGTTCTGGTAGATTATCTTTAATATCCTTTAGCTCTTTATCTGATATTACTACTGGAAGAAGATCCGGGCATGGAAAATACCTATAATCATTAGCTTCTTCTTTTGAGCGCATAGACCTAGTTTCATTTTTTTCACTATCATAAAGTCTTGTCTCTTGAACTACAGATTCACCACTTTCAATAACTCTTATTTGTCGATCAATCTCATAATTAATTGCTTTTTCAATGAACTTAAAAGAATTTATGTTTTTTAACTCAGCCCTTGTACCAAGATCTTTATTTCCACTTTTTCTAACAGAAACATTTACATCACATCTCATTGATCCCTGTGCCATATTTCCATCACAGATATCTAAGAATATTACAAGCTGTCTAATAGCTTTAAAATAAGCCACAGCTTCTTTTGCATTTGATATTTCAGGCTCTGATACGATCTCTAATAGGGGAGTGCCGGCTCTATTTAAATCAACACCTGTTTTACCTTCAAATAAATCATGAATTGATTTTCCTGCATCTTCCTCTAAATGAGCCCTTGTGATATTAATAACCCTTTCAGATTCATCTGTTGCAATTTTAATTGAGCCTTTTTCAACAATAGGCTTGGTCATTTGCGTAATTTGATATCCTTTTGGAAGATCTGGATAGAAGTAATTTTTTCTATCAAATGAAGATTCTTGATTTATTTCGGCTCCAGTTGCAAGCCCAAATCTAATCGCTTTATAAAATGCTTCTTTGTTTGCTACAGGTAGAACTCCTGGTAACCCCATATCAACTAAATCAACATGTGTATTTGATTCAGCTCCAAATTCTGTTGATCCTCCAGAAAATAATTTAGACTTTGTTGAAAGCTGAACATGAATTTCTAAACCTATAACAGTTTCCCAGCTCATTCTTTCACTCCTTCAGGTGTATACTTGTGCCAGTTTGTTGAAGTTTGAAACATATGTGCAAAGTTTAAGATTGAACTTTCATCAAGAAAATTACCAATTATCTGAATACCAGTAGGTTTATTATCAATATTTCCATTTGGTATAGATATAGCTGGCAAACCAGCAAGATTTGCAGAAATTGTAAATAGATCTTCTAAATACATTTGAATAGGGTCACTACCTTTAGAACCCATTTCAAATGCTGGACCTCTTGTAGTTGGGGTCATAATCACATCTATATTAGAAAATGCTTTATCAAAGTCATTTTTTATGAGTCTTCGAACTTGTTGTGCTTTTTTATAATAAGCATCGTAGTAACCAGCCGAAAGAACATATGAGCCTATCAAGATTCTTCGTTTAACCTCATCACCAAATCCCTCAGATCTAGATTTAATATAAAGCTCTTCTAAGTTATTAGGATCCTCAGATCTTCTTCCAAATTTAACTCCATCAAATCTTGATAAATTTGATGAGCATTCTGCTGGAGCAACAACATAATATGTAGGAACAGAAAGAGAAAGATTCGGTAAAGATATATCTATTAAACTAGCGCCCAATGCTTCAAATTCTTTTAAAGAATCTTCATATACTTTCACTACTTCATTGTCTAAGCTTGATAAATCTAAATCTTTTACGATTCCAATTTTTTTATCTTTTAAGGGTTCGTTTAAATTTTCTTCAAAATTTGGAATAGCATCATCTAAAGATGTTGTATCTTTTTCATCATGAGAGCACATTTGATTCAAAAGCAAGGCACAGTCTTCTGCCGTTCTTGCCATTGGACCTGCTTGATCTAGACTTGAAGCAAAGGCAATCATTCCCCATCTAGAGACTCTTCCGTATGTTGGTTTAAGACCTGTTATTCCACAAAGTGAAGCTGGTTGCCTGATTGAACCTCCAGTATCAGTGGCAGATGCAGCTGGAACTATACCAGCAGATACTGCAGCCGCTGAACCTCCAGAACTCCCTCCTGGAACTAAATTTTTACCCCATGGGTTTTCAACATTACCAAAGAAACTTGTTTCATTTGATGAGCCCATAGCAAATTCATCCATATTAGTTTTACCAATAGAGATGCAGCCTGCATTTTCAAGATTCTCAATTACGGTTGCTGAATAGGGCGGGATAAAATTATTTAATATTCTTGACCCGCAAGTTGTTCTTAGATCTTTTGTACAAAAAAGATCTTTTTGAGCAATTGGAATTCCTGCAAGAGGTAAATCTGATGGGTTATTATCTAAGTCTTCAGATTTTTTAAGAGCGGGCTCTTTGTTAAGTGTTATAAACGCATTTAAGTGCTCATTTGCTTGTATCTGGTCGAAGACTTCTTTAATAATTTCTTTATTTGATATCTCTTTTTGAGAAATCATATTTTTAATTTCTTTAATTGTTTTATATTTTATTGTCACTCAACTACCCTAGGTACAAGAAAATAATCATCATTAGAAGAAGGCGCTATCTCTAATAATTCTTTCTTTAGATTTTTAGCAGTTATTTGGTCAGATCTAGTCTTTGCTGTCTTTTCTAATGGGTTTGTTAAAGGCTCTACATCGGATGTATCAGCATCATTTAGCTGATCAACAAATTCAATAATATTATCTAGATCCTGAACGATTTTTTCTTCCTTTTCTTTATCAATCATTAGCCTTGATAAGTAAGATATAGTTGTTACTGTTTTCTTGTCCATATATAGGATATTATTATAGTTTAGTGGGGAGATATTAACCTAACTAACATATTAATTAAATTATTTTATTTTAGGAAATTACGTGAAATTTAACTTATTAAAGATGGTTGGAGGAGCTTTTTCCAATGATTTATCAATAGATCTTGGAACAGCAAATACCTTAATTTATACCAGAGATGTTGGAATAGTATTAAATGAACCCTCTGTGGTTGCAATAAGAGAGTCTAGAGGGCAAAAAACTGTAGTGGCTGTAGGCACTGAGGCAAAAAAGATGTTAGGAAGGACTCCAGGGAATATTAAAGCAATAAGACCTCTTTCAGAAGGTGTTATCGCAGATTTCCAAGTAACGGAAAAAATGTTACAACATTTCATTGCAAAAGTTCATGAAAAGTTATTTATAAAACCAAGTCCAAGAGTATTGGTTTGTGTTCCATGTCGATCTACACAAGTTGAAAGAAGAGCGATAAGGGAGTCAGTCCTAGGTGCAGGAGCAAGAGATGTTAAATTGATTGAAGAACCAATGGCTGCAGCAATTGGAGCTGGCTTACCTGTTGAAGAGGCAAGCGGTAATATGGTTGTTGATATTGGAGGTGGGACATCTGAAATAGCAATTTTATCTCTTAATGGGGTTGTTTTCTCTGAATCAGTAAAAATAGGTGGAGATAAAATGGATGAATCTATTACTTCATGGATCAGAAGGAATTATGGATGTGTAATAGGAGATTCAACTGCTGAAAAAATAAAATATACTATTGGATGTGCTACTGCAGAATCAGATAAAACTGAAATGTCTATAACTGGAAGAAACTTAGCAGAAGGTATACCTGAAACATTCACAATAAATAGTGAACAGATTTTTGAGGCTATGAAAGATCCTTTGTATGGAATTGTTAGAGCTATAAGAAATGCTTTAGAGCTTTCTCCTCCAGAATTAGCTGCCGACATTGCAGAGAGAGGTATAGTATTAACAGGCGGCGGAGCATTACTAAGAGACTTAGATAAATTGATATCAAACTCTACTGGCATACCAGTAATAATTGCTGAAGATCCATTAACATGTGTTGCTAGAGGGGGCGGACAGGCTCTTGAAATAATGAGTAAATACAATATAGATCTCTTATCTACAGAGTAATCTAAATGACTAGGATTTCGCCACCCCCTGGTCAAAAAATAATCTATTTATTTTTGATCTTTTTAGGTGGCTTTATCCTATATGTTGATATAAATACTAATAATTTTCAAATCATAAAGAATGGATTTAATTCATTTCAAATTTCAACACATTTTTTTATTAAAAGTTTTTCTATAGATCCAATTATGGATTTTAAAAACCATTTTCAGTTTAAAAATAAATTAATAAAAGAAAATAAAGAACTTCACACAGCCCTAGAAAAAAGTTATGTAGAAAAATATTTAATATCACAGGATAGTAAATTCTTCAAAGATAAAAAGTTTTTAGAAGAAGAGTTAGATCAAAATAATCTCAATAAGCCATTTTATATGGCCCAATTAAAAAACTTAGATCCAAATATTTTTAATTGTTGCGATAAACATAGAATACATATTCAATTATTAACAAAATCCAATGAAAGTCTTATTGAGGGTGTTGTTTTCAATAGTTCAGGAGTTATTGGTCATATAATTCATGAAATGAATTACAAAGAAGTAATGTTGCTTACAGATGTCTCTCATTCACTGCCGATCAAAAACGTCTCTGAAGATTTTTATTGCAATGCAAGAGGAAGTGGAATGTCAGATTATATAATTTGTAACTATAATCCATTGATTTCAATCAAAGAAATGGAAATAGGTCAAAATTTTTTAACTTCTGGTTTCGGAGGAATATACCCAAAAGATATAAAAATTGGGATTTTAGAAGATATTAAGGTTATTGATTCAAATAATATAGAGCTGAATATTAAACTATCTTCAAACCCTTTGGATAGTATTTTGTTTGGAGTTATAAATTTTTAATGAAAAATTATATAAAAGTTATCTTTATTATTGCGATTATTAATTTTATTGAATTAAGTATTTCAAATGCATTATCAAAAGCCTATATAATTTTTCCTTTAACCTTTTTGTTTTATTCATATTACGTTTATAAATCTGATGAAAATATCAATCCGATAGAAGCTTTTTTATTTGGCCTGTTTGTAGACTTGATATCAAATTCTTATTTTGGATTAAGTGCAATATTATTTTGTCTAATGACATATTTAATAAATATATATTCAAATTCTTTTAAATTATTCTCTAATTTACAAATTTGTATTTTTTTTGGTCTTTCAGCCGCATCCTATGTAGGTTTTACCCAATTAATAGTAAATTTATATAATTTTTCATATTTGACTTTATTGGTTAGCGCAGTATTTAATATTTTCTTTTGTATCTTTATTGCACTCATCTCAATGTATTCAGGGAATCTTATAAATATTAGAAAATAAAAATGATAATAAAGAAACTATTAATTAGTTTGGTCTCAATATTTATAATTTTCGTATCATCTTTATTAATAATCTATACATTATTTATATATAAACCAGAAAATTTAGTTCAATTTATAGATAGATTCCTATTAGATGAATACAAAATAAAGTATCAAGATATTTCTTCAGAAAGTAAACTACTGGAACTTAAGTTAGGTTTTAAGAATTTACTTTTAGAAAATAATGCAAGTAAAGAAATTTTAAAAGTAGAAAAAATATATCTTAGTATTGATTTTTTAAGAACGTTCATTAATAGGTATTTATATTTAAATGCTTTAGAGATAGAAAGCATCTCTTCCAGCAATCAAACAAATTCCAAAGCAATGGATAGTTTTAAAATAAGAATAGGCAACTTAAGTATTCAAACAGATGATTTTATTTTTCAAAGCACCGAAAGTTATATCATCAACATTAATGGAAACACTTCAATTACAAATTTCAATGGAAAGTTAAATAATATTTTTTTTAAGAATCTTAAGATTTTTAATAGATATGATTCAAATAAGTTTTTTTATTCAGGAGTTTTTAATTTTAATGAGAAAGTGATTCAAGAGGAAAATCTATTCGATTTAAAAAATTTTTCAGATTATATAATTAATCTTAGTCTTGAAAGTGTGGGTTATTTTGAAAGAGAAACAGAAAATCTTAAAAGTTTAAATAAATACAAATTTATTGATTCTAAGTTAATTACTATTGATGAGTACCTTATTAATGATATCAATTTAATTTTATTTACAAATTTAGATGATAAGTTGATCGGCTTATTCAATTCATCTTTACCAGATCAAGATTTGAAAGGCTCCATGTTAGTAGAAAATAAAAGAATTGTGCTTCGTTCAATTTTAAGATATGAAATGTCTGAATTATTAGACTATTCAGAATATTTTGCATTGGATGGCTATGAAGAATTCAAATCAAAGATAGAAATTAAGGATGGAAAAGTTTCATTGGACTTAAAAACTAATTCTTTAAATACAAATATATCATCAATCTTAAAAGATCTAGAAAAATCTAGGAATGAGAGATTAGATATTTCTATTAAAATTGCTGACCTTTCAAGACCAACTTATTTTATAAAGAGTGATCTATATAATTCATTTGTAGGAGAAAAAAATAATGGTTACTTCATATTTGGTGATAATAGTGAAAATGTAATTAAAAATAATAACCCTGCTGACGGATTCCATATTTATTTAAACCTTACTAAATTAGATGTTAATGAGTTATTAATCGATGGAATGGATAGCGATTCTAATAATTTGAGATCAATTAATTTAAGAATAAAAGATTTTGATTTCTTTAAAAATATATATGTAAATCAGAATATAAAAATAGATTTTTTAGACAATGGATTTAATATAATTTTTTCAGGGCAGGGTCTTAATGGTTCAATAAGAGAAGATAGTACTGGATTCATAAGAGTTGATGTTTATGATACAAAATTCGATTTTAAAGGCATGGATATTATTGAATCTCAAAGTAACTTTAATGTTGAAAATGTTAATCTTAGATTCGTTGGCAAAAACATACAAGCATATGATGATACCTTTCAAGATATTGATTTTTATTTATTAAGGAATGAGAAGATAACCACTATAGATAATATAAAAATCTCAAGTAAAAATTTGAATATAGGACCATATAATAATATTGATAAAGCTTATATAAGCTATAACAATATAACTGATATGTATAAGGTAAGAGGGTCTTATGAGTTAAATAATGCAGATCACCCATTTGAGGATTTAATAAATTATAATTTTGAATTTCTATCAACTGATCTCAATATTCAATGGGTAAGCCTAGAGAAGCTAAAAAATATAGAAGGAAATATTAAATTCCTTATTAAAGATTTTGAATCTAAAGCAACTCTGCCAGATTCAACATTTCTAAAGGCATTAAAGATTTTTAATTTAAATGCAATTATTGAGAATATAAATAATGAAACAAGCATTACTTCATCAAATTTATATATAAATAGAGCAGAAGGAAATTTTTATATCGGTAAAAATAGAGCATTAATTAGCAATCCTATCAAGGTTGAAACTTCTGAAGCTAAAATGAGATGGTTGGGAGAAGTGATTAAAGATTCAGACGGCTTATTAAACGAATTAAGTTTAGATCTTGAGATGAGGTTAAAAGTTTCTGAAAATATTCCTTGGTATGCTGCAATTTTTGGAGGAATTCCTGCATTAGCAGGAGGTTTATTTTTTGAGAACATATTTGATGAAAGACTTGATGATGTTTCAACATTCAAATTTAAATTAAGTGGTTCTATAGAAGAGCCAATAATAGAAAGATTAGATTAAGTAAATAGTTGCTAGGCCTAGGAATGATAGAAATCCAACAACATCTGTAACTGTTGTTACAACAACACTTCCTCCAATTGCAGGGTCTTGATTAAACCTTCTAAGAATTAAGGGAACTAGAATGCCTGCTATCACCGAACTAATAAGATTAATTATTAGTGCACAAGATATAAGAATAGATAATATGGTCTCTTGAAACCATGCATAAGTTATAAAACCAACTAGTAAGGATAAAACAATACCATTTAATATTGATACAGCCAATTCTCTTTTAAATAACCATCGAATATTTGAAGTGTTTATTTGCTCAAGCGTAAGCCCTCTTAAAACTATAGTTAAAGTTTGTGTAGCTGCAACACCACCCATACTTGCAACAATAGGCATTAATATAGCTAAGTAAACAATTTTATCTAGAACGTCTTGGAATAAATTAATAGTACTTGATGCAATAAAAGCCGTTATTAGATTCATTGTTAACCAGAAAACTCTACTTCTTGCTGCTCTCCCAGGCGGAGCAAATGTATCTTCTGCAACACCTGCCATACCTAAAAGATTTTGATCAGCATCTTCTCTAATAACATCAACTACATCATCAATCGTTATTCTTCCAATTAACTTATTATTTTCATCAATGACAGGAGATGAAATTAAATCATTTCTTTCAAAAAGAATTGCAACCTCTTTATCATCCTGGTCGGTTTTTAAAGGAGATATATCTGATCCCATTATTTCTTTGACAATCTTTAAGGGGTTTGAAGTAATAATTGAGCTTATTGATAATTCACCTAAATATTCGTTATCATCATTGACAACAAATATCTTATCCGTATTTTCTGGAAGTTCTCCTTGGTCTCTAAGATAGCTAATTACTACTTCAATAGAATTATTTGGCCTAACGCTTATTACATCTGTATTTAATAATCCTCCCGCGGTATTATCAGGATAGGTCAAACCCATTTCTATTCTTTTTCTATCTACTAGTGACATTTTTGAAAGAATTTTTTTCATTCTTTCTTCTGGCAAATTCTGAAGAATATCGACTATTTCATCTAACTCTAATTCTTTTACTGCTTCTGTCAGTTCCTCATTAGATAATTTTGAAACTAGATCCTGTTGAATTTCTTCACCTAGCTCAAATAAAACATCCCCTTCTTCTTCAGTCTTAAGCAATGAAAATAAAAGAGTTCTTTGAGTGGGTGGCGATGATTCAAGAGCGTGTGCAATTTCTGATGCAGACATTTTATTTAAAAGTCTTCTTATTTGATTAAGTGATAAGTCAGATGAATCATCTAATATGATTTTTAGACTATCTTTATTTTCAGAATTTTCCATTTCTTCATTTTAACCTGAAAATAATTATCTAAATCTAGAAGAGGGTATATTATTTTTTTTTCTATATTTAGAAATAGTTCTTCGAGCTAAATTTAACCCTTTCTTATTAAGTTCAATCGCTATCTTTCTGTCACTTTTAGGTTTCTTTTCAGAAGCGACGATATCTTTAATTAATTTCATCAATTGTAATGATGAAACATTTCTAGTTTTGGATACTGATGAAACTAAAAGTTCTCTTAAAGGCATTATCCCTTTTGGAGTATCTATATATTTATGCCTTAGTATCCTAGAAATAGTTGATGGATGAAATCCTATAGCTTCTGCAATTTCTTTATTGCTTAATGTATTTATTTTTAAGGGGTTATCTCCAAAAAAATCAATCTGCTTTAAACAGATATACTCTCCTACTTTTTGGACAGTGTCATTTCTTTTTTTTACAGATGATAGTAGCCATTTCGCTTCATTAACTTTTTCTAACAAATCTTTATTCTTTTTTGATTTTAATTCTTTTTTAACATTCTCAATAAGTTCATTGTCTATTTTTATTATAGGAAAGCTTTCATCTATAAAATTTATTTTCATATCTTTATCTTTAATATGAATTTTTAAATCTGCAGCTATAAATTCAGTTCTTTCAAAATTAAGCCCAGGACTTAAATCGCAATTTTTTATTTCATCCAAAGCGTCATTAAATATTTCTTCTGAATAACCTTCCTCTAAAAATGAATCTTTTATTTGTTGTATGTCATCCATTTTTTCGTTTGAAAGAATACTGTTTATTAAGAACTTTTTTTTCTTTGATAGGTCTTTGTTATTGATTTGTATTTTTATGCAATCTTTATAGTCTCTATAGCCAACACCATAAGGCTTAAGCTTATGGATTATATTGATTAGACAATCAGTAATTTCATTTTCTTTAAATAAGAAATTAGAAATCTCTTCAATCTCATTTATTTCATTAGCCAACTTCCCTGATTCATCAATACAATCTATTATTAATCTTGAAATTTTGATTTCATTTTTAGTAATTTTAAAATCATCTAATTGTTTAATAAGAGCTTCTCTTAAAGTTGACTTAGTCTCTATATCAAAATTAAAATCTTGGCCGTAAGATTCTGCATTATCTAAAGCTATATCTTCTTTTTCTATAAATGGATTCTCAATTACATGTTTTTCAATTTTTTTTATGAGTTCAAACCTTGATAGCTGAAGTAAATCAATAGATTTTTTCAGAGAAGGGGTTAGTTTTATATTTTGTTTTTGTTTAAGTTTTTTAGAAAGAGATATTGCCATATGTTTTAGCTATACATATTGCCAAGATAAACTTTTTTAACTAAGTCATTATTAATTAATTCTTCCTTAACACCTTGGGCTATTACTTCACCATTATTAATTATTGTTGCTTGATTACATATTTCCAAAGTTTCTCTTACATTATGATCTGTAATTAGTATTCCAATGTTTTTATCAGATAATTTTTTGAGAACATTTTTAATATCGTCAATAGCAATAGGATCAATTCCTGCAAAAGGCTCATCTAGAAGAATTATTTTAGGTTCAGCTGCTAAAGTTCTTGCAATTTCTACTTTTCTTCTTTGGCCTCCTGATAGTTGCCTTCCTTTTAGATCGCATATCTCAGATAAATTAAATTCATTTATTGATTTATCAATAAAATTTTTAATATCTTGATCATTATCAAAAGACATCTCGGCTAGCCCTAAAAGATTTTCATATACAGAAAGGTTTTGGAAAATAGATGGTTCTTGAGGAAGATATTTAATTCCCAATTTAGACCTTTCATGCATGGGTAATTTTGAAATATCTTGGTTTAAGAAATTAATCTCACCACTCTCACAGGTTGTTAATCCAGCAATTATATAAAAAGTTGTTGTTTTTCCCGCACCATTAGGCCCAAGAAGTCCATATATATCTCCAGAATCAACTCTAATATCAATTTCATTGAGGACAGTTTTATCCTTTATTGATTTTGATATTTTTTTTATTTCTAACACAATAAATTACTCAGAAGAAATTTTTCCAGTTCTTGGATTAAAAATTATTATATTTGAAGAAATAGAAATATTTTCGTATTTCATGGAAGCATTACCAATAAGATGAATTTTTTCATTACTAAAAAATATTATTTCTTCAGCGTTTCCATTAAAAGAGTTATCTTCTTTACTTGATTTAATTGTTGATGGTTTTCCTAAAATAGATATCATATCTTTAATATCATCATAAACAGCTGATTCAGCCTTAATATTTACAAAATCAGAATTAATTTCTACATTATTAAGAAAATTGATTTGATTATTTTTTCCTAAAAATTCAATAGTGCCTGACTTTATTCTAATATCATTATCAAAACTTGATGATAATTCTATTGAAATACAAGATAGTATAAATAGTACGAAATAAAAATTCTTCAATTAAAGTATCCTTGCTTCAATTAAATCATGCATTGAAATTACTCCAACGTATTTATTTTTTTTCATTACTACAAGAGTAAATATTTTATTATTCTCCATTATTTCTGCTGCATCTACTGCTAATGCATCTGATCCAATGGTTTTAAAAGTTTTAGTCATCACTTTATCAATTTGAGTATTTTGAATATTAACTTTTTTATTAATACATCTTCTTAGGTCGCCATCCGTAAATATCCCTATAACCTTAGACTTATCTATTACGAGAGTTATCCCAAGATTTTTTTTAGTTATCTCTAATAATGCTTTATCAAGTAAGGTGCTTGGAGTTACTTTTGGTATTGAATTTCCTTTATGCATTAAATCTTCTACTCTAGTAATTAATTTCTTTCCTAATTTTCCTGCTGGGTGTGAATTAGCAAAATCATTTTTTGTGAAACCTTTTGCCTCTAGAAGTGAAATTGCAAGGGCATCTCCAAAGGCTAATGCATTAGTTGTTGATGAAGTTGGAGCTAAATCTAATGGGCATGCTTCTTTTTTAGAATTAAGTTGGATTTTTATATCAGCAGATTTTGCAATTTTTGATTTATTATTACCTGAAATTGAAACTATCTTTTTTGTATGCCTTTTTAGTGAAGGAAGAATATTTATTATCTCGTCTGTTTCGCCTGAATTTGAGATTAATAAAACTATATCCTTTTTATTGATTAAACCCATATCGCCATGAGCTGCCTCAGTAGGGTGTATAAAAATAGATGGGGTTCCTGTGCTTGAAAGCGTAGCTGAAATTTTTTGTGCAATATGACCAGATTTTCCAACACCCATTATCACTATCTTGCCCTTACATGTGATAACGGCATTGCATAGATCATCAAAAGATTTATCAAGCTGACTCATTAGACTCTTGATTGAATCAGACTCAATCTTAAGAGTTCTTTTTGCAGATGCTATGTAATTAAATTTTTTCATAAAATTTATGTTTACTCAAATGCTATAATAGACCAATGTTGCATTTACATAAAAACTATTTCTTTATTTTTTCATTTATATTTTTCTCGATTTTTATAAGATCTGACGAAGATCCTTATTTATTTATCGATAAGAATGCTCAAAAAATGGTTCAACTGCTTACAAATGATTCAGATCTTTTTGAATTAAATAGGACCGTATATGAAGATAAGATAAAAGAAATATTTGAGCCAATGATAGATTTTAGAAGAGTTGCAGCAAGTGTTATGGGAAAAAAATATTATCTATTGGCTAGCAAAAATCAGAGATCAGAGTTTGTATTAATTTTTAAAGATTCATTATTAGATACATATGCTGAGACTTTGGCGCAATGGGGCGATTCAACTATAACAACTATATATCCTAAATCTGAATTAGATTTAGATATTAAAAATATAGAAGTAAAACAAACGCTTGATACCGGCAATAGCCAATATCCAATTTCATATAAATTAAGGAAGAATGATGAGGGTTGGAAAATTGTTAATATTATTATCAATGGAGTCAATCTAGGGCTAACTTTTAGAAATCAATTTCAAGCATTAGCAATTTCTTATGATGAGAACATTGAATTAACTCTTAAAAATTGGATTTCAGATGCAGGTGATGCAGGTATTTCATAAATGGAAGATATAATAAAAAAAATTATAGTAGAGAATATACCTGATGCTATTTGTTTATTCGAAGGCGATTCATGCAATCTAAGATTAATTGTAATTTCTAGTGTTTTTACAGAAATGTCTCTAATTAATCAGCACAAGAAGATAATGAAACTTCTCGAAGGTAAATTCCAGTCTGGTGATTTGCATGCGCTTAGCTTGGAAACAAGAACAAGTTAAATATGGAAAAATTATTAATTAAAGGTGGCAACTCTCTAAAAGGAAAAATTTCTTGCTCTGGAGCAAAAAATGCTGCATTACCTATGATAGCTTCAACCATATTATGTGACGAAAAAGTTACCCTTAGAAATCTGCCTTATCTTCAAGATATTACAACCATGTTTGAATTATTGGGTTCAATGGGGGCTGAAATTTTACTTGATGAAAATATGGATTTTACAATTTCGTCAGCTAATCTAAAAGATATAGAGGCTAGATATGAGTTGGTGAAAACAATGAGGGCATCCATATTAGTTCTTGGCCCATTGATAGCAAAATATGGGAAAGCAAAGATTGCTTTGCCTGGCGGTTGCGCTATAGGTACTAGACCAGTCAACTTTCATCTTGATGCGTTAAAAAAAATGGGAGCAAAAATAAAACTAAAAAATGGTTATATTGAAGCAACGGCCAAAAAATTATATGGAGCTGAAATAAGATTTGATGGAGTTACTGTAACTGGAACCGAGAATTTGATGATGGCTGCTTCACTTGCAGAAGGCACATCAAAGCTTACAAATGTTGCCAAAGAGCCAGAAATTATTGATCTGGCAGATATGCTTAATTCTATGGGTGCAAAAATTAAAGGTGCTGGATCAGATGAAATAATTATAGAAGGGGTGAGTAAATTAAAAGGTACTGTATATGATATACCTGCAGATAGGATAGAGGCAGGAACATATTTAGTAGCCGCAGCAGTTACCAAAGGAGATATTACTGTCGATGGAATAAACCCAGAAAGATTAATGACAGTTATTAATAAATTAGAAAATACAGGAGCTAAGTTGAGTTATGATAAAAAATCTATTTCAATTTCAATGAATAAAAGTATTCCAGAGCCTGTTGATATTACTACAGCTCCCTTTCCAGAATTTCCAACAGACATGCAAGCACAATTCTCTGTTATTAATGCCATTTCTAATGGGACCTCAAATATTTATGAGACTGTTTTTGAAAATAGATTTATGCATATTTTAGAATTAAATCGAATGGGTTGTGATATTGAGGTGAAAGGAAATCATGCAAAAATAAATGGTGTTGAAAATATTTATGGGGCTGAGGTTATGGCTACAGATTTAAGGGCGTCAGCTAGTCTTATTCTTGCAGGCTTATGCGCAAAAGGAGAAACAGTTGTGGATAGGATTTATCATATTGATAGAGGTTACGAACGCATAGAAGAAAAATTAAATTATTTAGGCGCAGATATTGTTAGATTGCCAAGTTAAGTTAATTTTCTTTGTAAGTAAATTTGAAAGTTAAAAACTCATTTGATGTAGTAAAGAATTCCAATTTAAGATCTTCGCCTAAAGTGGCAAATCTCAAAGACTGAATTAAATTCTTCCAATTTCCATTTCCACCATTCACACTGATTATGATATCGTTTACTCTTATACCTTTTTCATATAATGGTCCTAAACCTTCCATTTCTATTATTTTTAACCCATCAACAATTTTGTTATCGCTATTTATTTTTACTCTTGCAACCCTAAAATTACCTATCCAAAGATTTTTTACTTTACCAAATCTAATTAATTGGGTTGCAATCTGAACAACTAGATTGGAGGGAATTGCAAAACCTATTCCTTGGTATGCACCAGTTTTAGAAAAAATTTTTGAATTAATACCAATTAAATTACCATTTTCATTTATTAAAGCGCCACCAGAATTACCTGGGTTTATTGCCGCATCTGTTTGAATTAGTTGTAAGTATGGATTTCCATAATCTCTTCCAGTTGCACTAATAATGCCATTTGATACAGATATACCTATTCCATAAGGATTGCCAATTGCTAAAACTTTATCACCAATTCTAAGGTTGCTTGAATCTGCGATATTAATAGGCCTAAGATCTTCATTTGTATTAATTTTTAGTACAGCAATGTCAGCATTCTTATCTATGCCTATGACAGCAGCAGGATAGTTATTACCATTATTTAGTTTTACATTTATATTTTTTCCGGAAAGAATATGAAAATTGGTAACAATATAACCATCATTAGAAAAAATTACACCTGACCCAATACCGTCTTGGTTGGCCGAAAAGGACATATTATTAGAGGATGAAATCGTTACAACAGAAGTTATTGATTTTTCAGATGCTGACACTAATTTGTTTTTATCATTGGATATAAAGTACCATGTCCCTGTAAAAGTTAATAATATTACTAATATATAACTAAGTCCGTATGTTTGTAGATATTTCATAATGTTAAGTATCCAAAATATCATCGATGTGCTAAAAAACCAAGGAGCAAATCCAGATTTGCCCCAAATCAATTTATTAGAAAAATTAAGTGCTATTACCAATAAAAAGAGAAGTTTCTTTAATACGAAAGATGATAATCAAGGGTTGTATATTTGGGGAGATGTTGGGAGGGGTAAAACATTAATTACTCAATCATTTTTGCGTAGCATTGAAAGAGAAGATATTGCTAGCTTTCACTATATAGATTTTATAAATTTTATTCATAATGAATTAAATAAGCACTCTGGCTTAAAGAATCCACTTAAAAAGGTTTCTAAAAATATTAGTAAAAAGAATAATTTAATATTTATTGATGAATTTCAAGTAGAGGATGTTGCTGATGCAATGATAATAGGAGATCTATTAATAAGTCTTATAGATTCGGGCACTAAAATTATTCTTACTTCAAATGTTCATCCAGATGGTTTATACAAGGATGGGTTACAAAGACAAAAATTTTTAAAATCTATAAGTATATTAAAAGAAAAAATAGAAATATATGAATTAGATGGAGGCATTGACTACAGAACAAACAATATTATTAAGTTAGATAAAAAAGATAGCAAAGTTGTTTTTTCAGAAAAAAAAATAATTAAGATAATTAAAGAAAATTTTGGTGTTGATGAAGTTTCAAACGATACTTTAACTATTAATAATAGAAAATTTAGCTGTAAGATCGCACTAAATAATCTTTTATGGATTGAATTTAATACTTTTTTTAAAGAAGCGAGTGGAGCGAAAGACTACAAATTTATTTGTGATAAGTTCGATTGGATCTTTATTAATAGTTTTGAGTCTTTTGGCGATGATTCAATTGATATTATTAGAAGATTTATATCGTTTATCGATATTGCCTATAAAGAGAAAGCCAAAGTTAGATTTTTCTTTAATGATGCAAATATTGAAAAAATATATTCTGGAACAAAATTAGAAATTTTATGGAAAAGGTGTGCTAGCAGGCTATTTGAAATGAAAAACTATGATTATTTAGAAGATGATTAAAAGTAAATTTATATAGATAAATATTGCTATATTTCCAAGTAAACATTAATATTCTCTTCTCAAATTAAATGATTATGAAAACTTACTCATTAAAAAAAGAAGAAGTGGAAAGAAACTGGTTTTTGCTTGATGCAACAGATAAAGTTCTTGGTAGAGTTGCAACCAAAATTGCTGACAGGATTAGAGGAAAAGACAAACCCACTTTTACACCTCATACTGATGGGGGTGATTATGTGGTTGTTATAAATGCTGAAAAGATAAAAGTAACTGGTTCTAAATTTACAGATAAAAAATATTATCGCCACTCTTTATATCCAGGCGGCTTAAAAACAAAAACATTTAAAGATTTGAATAAAGATAACCCAGAAAGAATCATAGAAGAAGCTGTTAAAGGCATGTTACCAAAAAATAAATTAGGTAGATCAATGCTTAAGAAGCTAAAAGTTTATAGAGGTTCAGAGCATAGCCATGAATCTCAAAAGCCAATAGAGTGGAATCCAAATTTATGAGCAAAGAAGTCCATTACGCAACAGGAAGAAGAAAAACTTCATCAGCTAGAATATATCTAAAAAAGGGAAAAGGTAATATTGTTGTAAATGATAGTAAGCTTGATGAGTATTTTGGAAGAAAGGTAGCTCAAATGCTTGTAATACAGCCTTTAGAGCTTGTAGATTTAGTTGAAAAAGTTGATATCGATATCAAAGTAAAGGGCGGTGGTAATTTTGGTCAGGCTGGCGCAATCAGGCATGGCATTTCAAGAGCATTAACAAAATATGATGAAGAATTAAGACCTCATCTTAAAAAGGCTGGTCTTTTAACAAGAGATCCTAGAAAGGTTGAAAGAAAGAAACCTGGTTTAGTTAAAGCAAGAAAAAGTAAACAATTTTCTAAAAGATAAAACCTTACTTTATAGAAAGTTATTTCTAATTATAAGCAGATTTTATAGTATTGAATTATGATATAATTTTTGCTGTTATTTTGAGTAGCACACATCCTAAATGCAAGAAAAAGATAAGACAAGAAGAAAAGTTTTGATTGGCTTAACAAGTGCTGTAGGTTTGTCAGGTTTGCCTTTTGCTGCAACACCTTTTATAGCTGCATGGAACCCAAGTGCAAAAGCTAAAGCTGCTGGAGCACCTGTTAAATTAGATGTATCAAAGATGCAATATGGGCAACAAATTCAAGTGGCATGGAGGAAACAACCTGTTTTTATTGTTAGACATACTAAAGAAAGTCTTGCCAGTTTAGATCTTACTTTGCCTAAATTAGCTGATCCGAATTCTGATCAGATTGTTGAATTATATAAAGGATTAAACCTTTCAAGATCAAAAAGTCCTGAATATTCGGTTATGTCAGGAGTATGCACGCATCTTGGTTGTGCTCCAAAATATTTTCCTGAAGTAGAACCTAAACCATGGGATGCAACATGGAGTGGAGGTTTTTTCTGCCCATGTCATGGATCTATGTTTGATATAGTCGGTAGAGTCTTTAAAGGAGTGCCTGCACCAACAAATTTAGTGGTACCTCCTCATATGTTTGAAGGGAGTATATTAACCATTGGAGAGGATAAAGATTTATAAAATGAATGAGATGGCTTCAAAATTATTTTCTTGGGTAAATAAAAGACTCCCAATTGTAAATACATTTGAAAGACATATGTCTAAACATCCTGTTCCATCAAAAGTTAATTTTTGGTATTTATTTGGAGCTTTGGCAGCTGTAACTTTAATCATTCAGATAGTTTCAGGTATTTGGTTGATAATGCCTTATTCCAACACAGAAGAAGAAGCGTTTTCATCTATAGAATATATAATGAGAGATGTTGATTATGGTTGGGTTATTAGATATATCCATACAACTGGCGCATCACTTTTTTTTGCAGTTGTTTATTTACATATGTTTAGAGGGCTCTTATATGGCTCTTATCAAAAGCCAAGAGAATTAGTTTGGATTTTTGGTTGTACTATTTATTTAGCTATGATGGCAGAGGGTTTCTTGGGGTATGTATTACCTTATGGCCAAATGTCATATTGGGGGGCTCAAGTTATTATTTCATTATTTGGAGCAATTCCATATATTGGAGAGTCGCTTGAATTATGGGTTAGAGGAGATTATTACATTTCTGGTATTACCGTCTCAAGATTTTTTGCATTACATGTTGTAGCTCTCCCTTTGGTATTAATAGCATTAGTTTTTCTTCATTTAGTTGCATTACATGAAGTGGGTGCTGGCAATCCAGAAGGCGTAGATATAGAAGAACATCTTGATGAAGATGGAATACCTTTAGATAGTGTCCCATTTTTCCCATACAAGGTCCTAAACGCATTGGTTGCTATCGGAGTCTTTATGACAGTTTTTTCAATTATTATGTTTTTCTTTCCAGAAGGTGGTGGGTATTTTATTGAGATGGCTAATTTTCAGAAGGCAAATCCACTTGTAACCCCAGACCATATAGCACCAGTTTGGTATTACGCACCTTTTTATACTATGTTAAGGGCAGTACCAGACCCATTAGGGGGTTTAATTGTTATGGCATCAGCTGTTGCTATATTTTTTATAGTTCCATGGCTTGATAGAAGTAAAGTTGCATCAATTAGATATAAAGGGATCTTTAGTAAAATAGCATTAACCTTATTCGGCGTAAGTTTTTTAACTCTTGGATATCTAGGAACTGTTGGCGTAACAGAAATAAGAAAACTTGTCAGCATTATTTGTACAGTAATATATTTTTCATATTTTTTATTAATGCCTATATACACTAAATATGAAAAGACCAAGGAAGTACCAGAAAGATTATGATGCTTAGATTAATAAATTTAAAATTTTTTGTATTTGTTATTTTTTTTATACTTATTTTAGTTTGTTCAAATAAAACTTTTGCTGCTGAAGGTGGTCCATGTAAAGATTATGGTGAGTGTGACAAATTTAAATATTCTCTTAATGATCTCGAATCACTTCAAAGAGGAGCTTCTACTTATATTAATTATTGTTATGGATGTCATTCTCTTCAATATTCTAGATGGGGTAGAGTAGCAAAAGACCTCGAAATTCCTGAAGATATTTTCTTTGAGAATCTAGTATTTGATAAATCAATAAAGCCTGGTGACTTAATGACAGGAGCAATGCCAGAAGATGCAGCTAATTGGTTTGGAGTTACTCCACCAGATTTAACATTAGTATCTAGATATAAAGGTGACGATTGGATATATACATATTTAAGAGCGTATTATGAAGATTCATCCAAACAATACGGTGTAAATAATTTAGTATATCCAGGGACTGCAATGCCAAATGTTCTCTTATCACTTCAAGGCAATCAAAAATTAGTTTGCAAAGATATACCTGAAATTGCTAGTAATGGTGGAGAAAAAAGAGATGAATCAGGAAAAACTATTACAAAAGAAAAGTGTGGCTTTCTTGAGGTTGAAGAAGGGACAGGCCAACTGTCAAAGGAAGAGTTTGACAGCTTAATTTATGACTTAACAAACTTTTTGGTTTATATTGGCGAACCCAGTAAAGCTACAAGAGAGAGAATTGGATGGTATGTAGTTTTTTACTTTTTAATATTTACTGCTTTATCCTCTTTACTATATAGAGAGTACCATAAAGACTATAATAAATAATTGAGGAAAATATGATTTTATATTCAGATAGAGATGACCATTACAGTCAAAGAGTTAGGATTGTTTTAGCAGAAAAAGATATATCAGCAGAAATTATTGAATCAAAAGCTGAAGACATGCCTGATGATATTATATCAATTAGCCCATATCAGAAGTTACCTATTCTTGTTGATAGAGATCTTGCTATTCATGATCCCTCTGTAATGATGGAGTATTTAGATGAAAGGTTTCCGCATCCACCCCTATTACCTGTATACCCTGTAGCTAGAGCTAATAGCAGAACTCTTATGTTAAGAATTGAAAGAGAATGGTGTCCTATGGTAGATGAGTTGATAAAGAAAAATAAATCTGCAAAAGAGCTTATGAAAATAAGAGAGGAATTGCTCCATGAGATATCTTCAATAGCACCAACTTTTAAAGAGTACAAATATTTTATGAGTGATGAATTTACACTAGTTGATTGTTGTTTTGCACCTATTCTTTGGCGTTTACCTTCAATGGGAATAAAATTACCAATTAATAGACATCTTAAACCATTAATTGATTATCAAAATAATATCTTTGAAAGACCAGGGTTCCTAGATAGCTTGTCATCGTTAGAAAGAGACCTTAAGTCTGAAGAATAAGGCTATTCATATCAATTTTCCAAATAGGCAAGCTCCTATTAATACACTTATTTTTTTGGATTTTTGTATATCCTGTTTCTAGAAGTATGTTTCTTTTATAAAGATTATTTTGATATATTTTTTCAATTTTTAAAAAGTCATTAATTATTAATATTTCAAATTCATTTTTAATATTCGTAATATTTTTTTTGTTTATGATTTTTTTAAATATTTCTGAAGATAAAGGGATAGAAGTACCTTCAAAATCAGCAATCTTCTTAATGTCAGTTGCACCATGAAATAACTCACTAGTTGAATAAAAATCTATACCTAAAGCATAATTTTTAAAAATTGGGACTATTGTTTTTCCAAGGTCATAATCTATTAAGAAATATATTTTTGATATATCTTTTCTTACTCTAGGCCTGTATTGGATTTCTAAATTTTTATCAAGATTCGAAATCTGAGAATACCTTTCGATACTTTGATTTACATGTAGTATTTTTTGAATATTATTTTCAAAATCTTTATTACTAAGAAGGTAATATAGTTCTTTTGGATATTTGCTCTTAATAGATGAAACAGAATTTATATATTTATCAGAATAAATAATTAATATTTTTTTATCATCACCATTTTCTTTATTAAAAACAGCAGACTCAATTACACCTCTTTGCTCATTAGTAAAGCTTTTACAGAAATATTTCAAATTTGAGCCCAACACCTCATCTTTTAATAAAAAAGAATTATTAGTATCAAAATTAATAGAAAATTGGATATTCTCTTTCAATAAAGATTCAATAATGATCTCTTTATTTTTATTAGATGTTTGAATGTTTAGGTTAAGCTTGGCGTTTGATTTATTTTGGCTTTGATTTGGGATGCTTGAGCAAGAAACTATAAACATTATTAAACAAGATAAAATTAATGTTAAGCTTGGTTTCATATAGTTATTATGCATAAATGTTAAATTTTATTTCAACACCAATTGGTAATCTAAATGATATATCACTTAGAGCAATAGATGTTATTAGAACAGCAGATTATTTATATGTTGAGGATACTAGAAATGTTAAAAAACTTTTGGATTTTATTAATTGCAAAAAAAAATGTAAGAGTTTTCATGAACATAATGAAGATAAAGTTTCTATAGAAATTATTAAACATGCAAAAGATCAAAAGAATATCTCTATAGTCTCAGATGCAGGAACTCCTGCTATTTCAGATCCAGGATATAAGTTAATAAGAGAATGTGTTGAACAAGGTATTCCATATACTTTGATACCAGGACCATCTTCTGTAATAAGTGGATTGGTGATGTCAGGACTTCCTACCAATCAATTTTCTTTTTTTGGTTTTGTACCTAGAAAAAGTAATGAGCAAGCAAAATGTTTTGAAAATTTAAAATATGAGAATAAGACAGCTATTTTCTTTGATTCATCAAAGCGATTAGAAAAAACCATTTCTAATTTATTAAAATTTTTAAATTCAAATAGAAGGATATCCATATGCAAAGAGATGACGAAATTACATGAAGCAGTTATAAGTGATAAATTATCGAATATCATAGATAAAATCAAAAAAGAAAAAATTTATATAAAGGGAGAGATAGTCATTGTGATAGAGGGAGCTGCAAATGTTAAAACTAATTTAAAAATTGATACTCAGACCAAAAAAGAATTCTTAAAAAGATTACCAGCTTCGGAATCAGCAAAGCTTATTTCATTAATTACTAAGCAAAATAAGAGAGATATATATAAATTTCTGATAGAAACATAAAAAATCATTATAATGTGCTCGAGTTGGTTGGATGATCGCTGATTTGAAAGAGGAAGACCTCCTAGAGTTTTCACCACTATAATCAGAGGAAAGTCCGGACTTCAAAGAGCAGGGCGCCAGGTAACTCCTGGGAAGCGTGAGCTTACGGATAGTGCAACAGAAAATATACCGCTATTTTATAGTAAGGGTGAAAAGGTAAGGTAAGAGCTTACCGCTTAAATGGTAACATTTAAGGCATTGTAAACCCCAGCCTGAAGCAAAACCAAATAGAAATCCAATAAAGTTGCTCGCTTTGGATTTGGGTGGGTTGCTAGAATATTATGGCAACATAATATCAAGATAGATGATCATCTTTTACAGAATCCGGCTTATAAACCAACTCACTCACTTTTTCAATAACCAAGCTTTTTATCCAAATAAGTGTGAAAAAGTGTGTAAAAATGTTGCAAAGTGTGTAAAAAGACATTATATTTTGTAAATGTTTGGTTTTAACACTGTATCTTTAGACGCAAAAGGAAGGATTTTAATTCCTGCAAGGTATAGGACTGACTTTAAAATACAGAAAAATAATAAGATTGTTA
This sequence comes from uncultured SAR86 cluster bacterium, assembly GCA_902583575.1. Lineage (GTDB taxonomy): Bacteria > Pseudomonadota > Gammaproteobacteria > Magnimaribacterales > D2472 > SAR86A. The sequence goes on from CACHWY010000001.1 coordinate 182,675, forward strand.
TAACAAAAGATCCTCAATATCCATCTTTAAAAATTTATCCAGGTTTAGAATGGGATGAAATATCCAATAAATTAAAATCACTTCAGGGTTTAGATCCGATCGTAAGGAATATCCAATGGACCATACTGGGTAATGCTTATGAATCAGATATTGATATCGATGGAAGAATGCTTCTTAGAGTCCCATCAGATTTAAGAGAATATGCTGAAATAGAAGAAGAAAAGCAAATTGCTCTTGTTGGTATGGGTAATAAATTTGAAATTTGGAATATTAATAATTGGGAAATGCGCCAAACAGGCGGATCTTTATCTACTGAAATTCTTGATGTGGTGTTACCAGAAAGTATTAAAACAATGTCTTTTTAATTGGGAAAATAATATGGAAATTAATGTAGTTGGATCAAAAATAGAAAACGCTAAAATAAAAGTAGTGGGTGTTGGCGGCGGCGGAGGTAATGCTGTCATACATATGATAAATCATGATATCAAAGGTGTTGATTTTATTTGTGCAAATACTGATACTCAAGCTCTTTCAAATGCAAAAGGAGCAATAACTTTAAAATTAGGTAATGGATTAACTAAAGGCCTTGGGGCTGGAGCAGATCCAGATATTGGAAGAAGAGCTGCTGAAAGTGATAGGACAGCTATAGAAAAATTATTATCTGGTGCAGATATGATTTTTATAACAGCTGGTATGGGAGGCGGAACAGGGACTGGGGCTGCACCTGTAGTAGCCTCAATAGCAAAAGAACTTGGAGCACTGACAGTTGCAGTGGTAACTAAACCTTTTCGGTTTGAAGGAAAGAAGAGAATGGGGGCTGCTGAAAAGGGCCTTGCAGCATTGGTAGAAGAGGTAGATAGCCTTGTAACAATACCAAACCAAAAACTTTATGAAATTTTTGGTGAAGAAACATCTACGAAAGAAGCATTTGCAAAAGCAGATGATGTTTTAAGGGGAGCTGTCCAAGGAATTTCAGATATCATTATGAAAAAAGGACATATTAATGTCGATTTCGCTGACGTAAAGACCGTAATGTCTGAAAAAGGTATAGCCATGATGGGCACAGGAAGAGCAAGTGGTAAAAATAGAGCTAAAGCGGCAGGCGATCAAGCTGTTAAAAGTGAGCTACTTGAAGATATTAATTTAAAAAATGCAAGAGGGGTTTTAGTAAACATAACCGCCAAAAAACCAACTCTAGGAGATCAGACTGAGGTATCAAATATTGTTGATGAAATTGTAAGCGAAGATGCAAACATTATTTATGGTTTAGTATATGACAAAAGTTTAGGAGATGACCTTCAAGTAACTATTGTTGCGACAGGAGTTGATCAAAAAGCCCCATCAGTAGTTATTGATAATGAACCTGCTATGAAACTAAATCCAGTTGGTTTAGATAAAGATAAAACAAGTCAGAAAGTTGGCGCATCGTCTGCAGAGGCAATAGACTTCCTTGATGTGCCGACTTTTATGAGAAAGCAAGTAGATTAAAATGCTACACATTCCAGTTTTACTGGAAGACTCCATTGATTTTCTTATTCAAGACAAGAATGGTTCTTATATAGATTGTACTTTTGGAAGAGGCGGCCACTCAAAATTAATTTTAAATAAAATTTCATCCAAAGGATTTTTATCATCTTTTGATAAAGATCCTGACGCATTTAAATTTTCACAAGACTTTAAAGAGAAAAATTTTAAAAGCTTTCATGATTCTTTTAAAAATCTAGATAAATATTTTAAAACCGAAAGTGTAAATGGGATTATTTATGACTTGGGGACATGCTCAACTCATTTAGATGAACCAGATAGAGGATTTAGTTTTAATAAAGATGGGCCTCTTGATATGCGATTTAATAACTCTGACGGTATAACAGTTGCAGAATGGCTAGAAAAAGCACCAAAGAAAGAAATTACGGAAATATTATATAAGTATGGAGATGAAAAGCACGGCAAGCTAATTGCAGATTTAATAGACAAAGAGAGAAAAAATAAATCAATTAAAACAACATTAGAATTAGCAGAGATTATTCAAAAAAACTATCCGGAGAAGATAAAAAAAATACATCCAGCCACAAAATCATTTCAAGCTTTTAGAATTTTTATCAATAAAGAAATAGAGGAATTTGAGAAATCTTTGAAAATATCTAAAAAAATTTTAAAAAGAGGTGGTGTAATAGTTACCATCGCCTTTCATTCTCTTGAAGATAATATAATTAAGAATTTTTTTAAACCTTCATTAATAAATTATCCTAAAGATATACCTTTAAATAATGAGTTAGAGAAGTCTTTTAAATGTATTGCAAAAAAAATAAGACCATCAGAGGATGAGGTTAATAGAAATCCAAGATCTAGAAGTGCAATAATGAGGGTATTTGAAAAGATATGATTAATAATAAAATGATAATAAATATTTTTATTCTTTTTATAAGCATATTCTTTCTAAGCATAGAAAAAATAAAGTTATCTTGGGAAATAAGCACACTGCACAATAACTATGCAAATTTAAGAGTTGAATATGATAGTTTAAAAGACTTAAATTTAAAACTTACCACACAATTTTATATTAAAAATTCTCCAGCAAGTATTGAAAAGATTGCAAAAGAATCTTTAGGAATGGAGAAGAAGAGGCCAAGAAAGGTTAGCAATGATAAGTAATAAAAAAAACATAATATTAAATTGGAGATTTCTGTTAATATTTTTTTGCATTCTTGTTGCTCTTGTAGCAATTATTTATAAAATTTTTTCAATACAATTTTTCGACAGTAATTTTTTACAGGATGAAGGAAATAAACGATACGTAAAGTATAAGGATGTTGTGCCTGTTAGAGGAAGTATATTTGATAGAAATGAATTTCCATTAGCTGTATCAATAGTTAATTATGATATATATGCTCTTAAAGGGTTTACAAAATCCCAACTTTTAAAATTATCAGAAAGAGTAGACCTAGATATCGAGGTGATAGAAGAATCTTTTAGCAAAAAGACACTTTTAAAAAAAAATATATCTAATAAACAAATAATAACAATAAAAAATCTAAAATTAGAGAATCTTGAGATTGAATTAAGACATAGCAGGCATTATCCATTAGGTGATCAAATAGCTCCTTTAATAGGATTCTATGGAAAAGATCGGGCTCAAGAAGGGCTTGAAAAAAGTTATGATAAAGTTTTAGCTGGTCAAAGTGGACGCTTAAAATATTTTAAAAATGCTAAGCAAGAGATCATTTCCCAGCCCATAGAAATAAGCAAAACCATTCAGGGAAAAGATATCCATTTAACAATTGATGCAACCATACAATTTTTTGCATATAAATATTTAGCTGAGGCTATTCGAGATAATAAAGCTGACGCAGGATCAGTAATTGTGCTTGATAATAAAAATGGAGAAGTGCTAGCGATGGCAAGCTATCCTTCCTATAACCCGAATCATCCTCAAAGGAAAATTCAAAAAAATAGAGCTCTTGTTGATGCATATGAACTAGGATCTGTTCTTAAACCGATTGTTTTATCTAAAGCGATAGATAAAGAAATAATAACAAATGATGAGTATATTGAGATTCCAAGAAGATTAAAATTAAATGATAAAGTAATAGTTGATTCAAAGACTTTTGAAAGATTGACACCTCAAGAGATTATTGCTTTTTCTAGTCAGGTCGGGGCTTCAAAAGTAGCACTGAAATTAGGTTATGATAATTTAAAAAGGAATTATTATGATTTTGGATTTACAAAACCAATATCTATAAACTTTCCATCTTCATCCTTTGGTTATATGAATACTAAAGAAAAGGTTTCAGATAAAGAGCTTGCAAGTTTAGGCTATGGTTATGGCTTAGAAGTTAGTCCATTTCAGATTGCATCAGCATATTCAGTTTTTGCTAATAATGGTGTTTATAAAGATTTTCAGTTATTACTTAATGAGCAGGTGACTTCAAGGAAAGTAATTTCAGACCAATCTGCAACATATATTTTGAAAGCATTAGAAAAAGTTGTTAAAGAAGGTACTGGAAAGGCAGCAGAAATAAGAGGTTTTTCCGAGGGAGGTAAGACTGGTACAGCCCACCAAACAAGGAGAGGTTCTGGATATGCAGAAGATTCATATATTTCATCTTTTATTGGCATAACTCCATTAAGCGAAGAGTCACTAACAATTTTTGTATCAATAGATAACCCTGGACTTAATGCATATACAGGCGGCGCAGTTGCAGCCCCATTATTTGCAAAGATTGCAGAGAGCTCATTAAATCATTTAGGTTATTTTGAAGATGAATGAGTTTAACCATTGCTTAGAAGAAATTTTAGGTATAAATTTTCCTGAAGGCATAAAAATTTCTAATGCAACCAATTCCACGGATAAAGTTAAGGAAGATTCAATTTTTTTTGGCTTGCCTGGAGCTAATTGCCATGGAAGTAAATATATCAATAAAGCTCTAGATTTAGGAGCATCTATAGCCATTCACAATGATATTAATTATAAATCTACAAAAGATAATGTCTATTTTATAGAAGATTTAGAAACCCCATATGTGGGCAGAATTAGCCTTTGTAAATCCCAGAGAAATAAAATCTTTGAATTTTTAGATTTTATTTATGGTGAAGGCAATAAAGCTCTATATCCACCAAAAATTCATGCCTTCACAGGTACAAATGGTAAAACTTCAACAGCATATTTATGCCATCAATTGTTTAATCATTTAGGATATGACTCTTTGTATATAGGAACTCTTGGCGTTCAACAGAATGATGCAAAGATAAATAAATCTTTTACCTCCAAAACAACGCCAGATATATTTGAATATTTTGAAATTCTTAATTTTTATAAAAATAATTTTTCTCAAATTTGTATTGAAGTATCATCACATGCCCTTGAACAGAATAGATTAAAGTACATACAAGAATTTGAAGCTACGTCTATTTTGAATATTGAGAAAGACCATCTTGATTATCATAAAACTGAGAAAGCTTACCAAGATGCAAAGTTTAAAATATTTAATCTTTCATCAGAATCTATAAAAATAATTGATGAAGATTTAAAAGGTTCTATGGAGAGCTATAAATCTATTGTGGATATCAATGACGTTACTTTTATAAGTAATAAAAATAGATTTTCAGATATTTATTATGAAATAATTGAAAGTAGTATTGAGAAGACCACATTTTTATTAACCCTAAAAGTAAATGACAAAAAAACGACCAAGAAAAACATTAAAAGATTTAAATTCACTTGTACTTTGTTCCCAGATTTTAATATACATAATTTGGTTTTCGCGCTTTCTTCAATAGGCAACTTAGAAGAATATTTTGATGAAAATATAATTAATGATTTATCTTTCTTAAATTTACCAAAAGGAAGGTCGGAGCTAATACCTAATATTTCTAGCAATGTTATTATTGATTATGCCCATAATCCTGGGGCATTTAATTTCTTTTTATCTTCTTTAGAAAAATACTTTGAAAATTTAGTGGTCGTATTTGGGTGTGGAGGCAACAGAGATAAATCAAAAAGATCAGAAATGTTAAAAATTGCAATAAAACATGCATCAAAAGTAATATTTACTTCTGATAATTCAAGAGATGAAGGTTTTGATGATATTTATCAAGATGCTATAGAAAATAATACTTTAGAAAAAGTTATCCCAATTAGAGATAGAGAAAAAGCTATCATACATGGAAGCACGTTAATTGGAGAGAATGATTGCTTAGCCATTCTAGGAAAAGGACATGAAGAAATACAGGAAGAAAATGGAATGATTTCATTTTTTAGTGATCATGAGGTAGTTAATGAAATTTATAAATAATTCCAATGATCTATCAAAACATTTAGATATATCAATTATCAAGAATGTTTTAATAAAAAACATCTCAATTGACACTAGGACAATTAAAAAAAATGCATTATTTATCGCCATAAATGGTATTAATTTTAATGGAAATGATTTTGTAGAAGATGCTTTTAAGAAAGGTGCATCAATTGCAATAGTTGATGATAAGAGGTTTTTAAAAATAAAAGATAAAAGAATTATTTATGTTAAGAATTCCATTCAAGCTTTAAAGAAAATTTCTAAAAGTATAATTAGATCTTATCAAGGTAAAATTATTTGCATAACTGGCAGCAATGGCAAAACTTCTACAACAAACATTATCGCATCAGTATTAAACAGCTCTTCTAAGACGATTAGCAATTTTAATAATGAAATTGGAGTGCCATTAAGCATAATGAATGCTTCTTCTAAATCAAAAAATATAGTTTTAGAAATTGGGGCATCAAAATTTAATGATATCAATTACCTAAGTAAGATTATTCAGCCATCTATTGGTGTGATTACTAATATTGGTAATTCTCACTTAGACACATTAAAAAATATTGATGGAGTTCTTAAAGTCAAATCAGAACTAGTAAAGAATATTCAGAAGGGTGGTTATTTAGTTGTTCCAAATGAAAACAAAAAACATTTAGAACATTGGAAGAAAATTAGGAATGACATTGAAATAAAAACTTTTGGTATGTCTAAAGATGCTGATTTTTACCCAACTAAAATTAATAATAGAGTTAATGGGGTAAATTTTGTAATTGCATCAAAGTTAATAGAGAAAGAAATACTGATTAAAACCTCTCTCGAAGGGGAGCACAATATTAAGAATATCTTAGCTAGCTTTGCTATCCATTATTGCTTAAGAGAAGATCAAAAAAGCTTTGCGTCTGCAATTAACTCAAAACACTTTAAAAATGTCAGACAAATAAAATCAAAATGGATTAAAGGCTCTACCTTAATAAATGATACATATAATGCAAATCCAGATTCAACAAAAAAATCTATAGATTTATTAAGTAATTATAAGAAAAATACTGTCTTAGTATTAGGTGATATGCTTGAATTGGGAAGGTATAAGAACAAACTTCATAAAGAAATAGGAAAGTATGCAAAAGCAAAAGGTATAAATAGATTATTGGGATATGGAAATCTTGCAAAACAGACAACGGACAGTTTTGGGAAGAATGGAATTTTCTTCAAAAAAGAAGATGATCTTAAAGCTTATTTGAAAGAAAATATTACATCAAAAGATGTTATCTTAATAAAGGGTTCGAGAGGAATGAAGATGGAAAGGTTTATAGATGTTTGAATATTTAGGGACAATCTTAGTTACTGTAGATCCAGGGTTCGATGTTTTAAGATATTTAACTGTTAGAACAATTGGTGGGACTATCACAGCGTTGTTAATTTCAATTTTAATGGGTCCGTTGATAATAAATTTCTTAAAATCAATGCAATTCGAACAATATGTTAGAAAAGATGGCCCAGAATCCCATCATAAAAAGACTGGTACACCTACAATGGGAGGGTTATTAATTTTATCTTCACTTGTGATTTCAACTCTTCTTTGGGCAGATCTTGGTAATAGGTATATATGGGTAGTATTAGGTGTCACAGTTGGCTTTTCAATGATAGGTTTTTTTGATGATTACTTGAAAATTAAAAACAAAAGTTCTGATGGCCTCTCTTCGATACAAAAAATTATTTTCCAATCTTTAATTGCTCTTATATCTATGGCTTATCTTTACTATTCAGCTGAAATTATTCCTGAGACATCTTTTATCGTCCCATTTTTTAAAGACTTAATAATTCCTATGTCACCATTTATTTTTATTTTTACTGGAATGTTTGTTCTGATTGGTTCTTCAAATGCTGTAAATTTAACTGATGGTCTTGATGGATTGGCAATATTGCCATCAGTCTTGATAGGTGGAGCATTGGGTCTGATTGCTTATGCTATGGGTAATCAACTGATAGCTGATTATTTATATTTACCTCATTTACCTTTATCAGGTGAATTAATAGTTTTTTGTGGCGCGCTAATAGGATCAGGAATCGGTTTTTTATGGTACAACTCATATCCAGCACAAGTTTTTATGGGGGATATAGGATCACTAGCTTTAGGGGCTATTCTTGGAATAATTGCGATTATTTTAAGACATGAATTAGTGTTTGCAATCATGGCAGGTGTATTTGTAATAGAAACATTAAGTGTAGCTATTCAAGTAATCTCATATAAGACTAGAGGAAAAAGAGTTTTCTTAATGGCCCCAATTCATCACCATTATGAGTTAAAAGGCTGGGCAGAACCAAAGATTATTGTGCGCTTTTGGATTATTACACTTGTATTGATTTTGGTTGCTTTAGCCACACTTAAATTAAGGTAATTTAAAAATGAAGTCTCTTATATATGGCTATGGAGAGACAGGTAAATCTTTTGAAAGATATCTTCAAAAGAAAAATCTACAATTTAAAATATTTGATAAAAATATTATTGAATATAATAAAAATTATAATTTGATGGATTTTGATCAGATTTTATGTAGTCCTGGCATTAGTAGAAATGATTTTGAAGAAATAACGAGATTAAATAGGAATACACTTACAGATATAGATCTTTTTTTTAAAGAAGATCGATCAATAAAAATAGGAATAACAGGAACAAATAGGAAAAGCACTACAGCCTATCATTTATACCAACTTTTTGAGAATTATGATTCTGCTAATCTAATCGGGAATATTGGCAATCCTATGCTTGATCATATCAATAATAAAAAAAGATTTTCAATAATCGAGCTATCTAGCTATCAATTAGACAAGATGAGAATCAATGATTTAGATTTTGGCATTTTATTGAATATTGATGTTGACCATTTGGACTATCATGGAAATCTAGAGGCATATAAAAAAGCTAAAGAAAAGATATTGCTTGCTAAAGAAAATATCTCAAACCAGATGGATCCATATGAATTATTTGAGTGGATTACAAAAACTAAAGCAAAAAAAATAAAATTAGATAATCTTCCATATAGGTTTGAGTTTATTTCAAAAAATATAATTAATGATTCAAAATCTACCAACTTTCATTCATTGTCATATGCTTTAAATAAAGTTGAAGATCTATTTAAAGATCAAGATTACATCTTAATAGTTTGCGGCAACCCTAAAAAAGAAGAGCATAGGAAGGTCTCGATAGAAGGGCCGAAAGAGGTTTTAATTTTTGGAAAGCACGCTCAAGAATTAGATGGTTGTATAAATCATCCTAGAAAGACTGTTTATACATCTCTAGAAGATGTATTCAATAATATTAAAGGAAATAAAAATTATAAAAATATTCTTTTTTCACCAGGCTACCCCAGTGGAAATGATTTTAAAGATTATATTAAAAGAGGAGAGTATTTTAATTCTCTAGTAAAAAAACATTTAGATGAAGATTAGCAAGAATGACATTTTAATTATCTTACCATTATCAATTTTATTAATTCTTGGCTTAGTTATGGTGACATCTTCAAGTATTTATATAGCTGATGATATGACATCTAACCCATTTCATTTTGCCCAAAGACAAACATTATTTGTATCCTTTGGTTTGATTGTAATGCTAATTTTTTTAGTTTTACCCTCAGATTTTTTATATAGGACTGATTGGGTTTTTATGTTATTGAGTATCTTTTTGTTGATTATTCTTTTTATACCAGATGTTGGTACAAGCGTTAATGGAAGTATTAGATGGATTAGGATTGGACCTATCAATGTTCAACCATCAGAAATATGTAAATTTAGTTTAATTCTTTATATTTCAGGATATTCTGTAAGGAGAATGTCAGAAATCAATTCTCTGAGAAGTTTTTTAAAACCATTAATTCTGCTGTTTATAATATCTATTTTAATCATGGGGCAACCAGACCTTGGATCAACTGCTATAGTTTGTATGTTAGTAGTAGGAATACTTTTTTATGCTGGCATTTCATTCTCTCAATTAACCTTATTAATTTTATTAATTGCATTATTGGGGTACTTGGCTATAACTACATCGCCAATGAGGTTGGCTAGAGTCTTGGCATTTACAGATCCATTTGCAGTAGATGTTGTACAAAAAGCAGGATGGCAGTTATCAAATTCTTTAATTAGCATTGGTCAGGGGGGATGGTTAGGGGTCGGACTTGGAAATAGTTTTCAAAAAAGCTTTTTCTTGCCCGAAGCTCATACAGATTTTATTTTTGCTATTCTGGTTGAGGAGCTAGGCATTTTAGGAGGCTTATTTTTAATAATATTATTTGTAATTATGCTTATTGGGTTAATATTAGTAGCATTTGAATCTTTTAAAAAAGGACGATTATTCCAAGGATATACTGTTTTTGGCATTTTTCTTTTGATTTCAATGCAAACTCTGCTTAATATTGGAGTAAATATAGGATTACTTCCTACAAAAGGTCTAACCCTTCCTTTTATAAGTTATGGAGGCACTAGCATTATTATAATGTTATCTTTAATGGGCATTGTTCTTAGAATAAATAATGAGAATAAAATACTTTAAATTATGAAATTTTTACTAGTTGCTGCAAAGACTGGAGGTCATGTTTTTCCCGCATCAGTAATTGGGAAAGAGTTAACAAAAAACGATCATGAAGTTATTTTTATTGGTACAGGTTCTGAAATTGAAAAAAATGCATATCATAACCTAGATTCTGAAATCTATGAATTATCAATGAATGGTTTCCGCGGCGCTAATTTAATTAAGAAATTACAAGTCCTATTTCAAACCTTTATCAATGTTTTTAAAGTAATTAAAATTATTAATAAAGAAAAAATAAATGCAATGATTGGATTTGGTGGTTTTATTACTGTGCCAGTTGGGGTTGCATGTTGGATAAAGAGAAAACCAATTTTTACACATGAGCAAAATGCTGTAATGGGATCTGCCAATAAATTGTTATCAAAAATATCTAAAATTAATTTTCTTGGGTTCCCTATTAATGGATTTAATAAGTCTATATATTCAGGCAACCCTATAAGGGAATCATTTGTTAATAATAGCGAAAATATTATTGATGATAAAAACAAGATAAGGATTTATATCACAGGTGGCAGCCAAGGGGCACAATATATAAATAAGCATTTACCAAAAATTTTTAAGGATTTTTCAAATAATATAAAAATAATTCATCAATGCGGAAAAAATAATTTTCAAGAAGTAAGCAATATATATTACCAAGAAGGCATTGATGCAGAAATATCTGAATTTTATCAAAATCCTGTTGAACAAATATTGTGGTCCGATTTTGTTATATCAAGAGGGGGCGCTTTAAGTTTGTCTGAAATTACCTCACTTAGACGAGGTGTTGTAATTATTCCACTACCAACCTCAATAGACAATCATCAGGTTGAGAATGCAAAAAGCATTGAAAGAATGGAGATGGGTATCATGCATGAACAAAAAGACCATATAAATAAATTAAAAGAAAAAATAAGAGATATTATTGAAAATAAAATATATCTTAAGTGGAAGAATTTAGAAAATAATAATCATATCAACTCATCTAAAATAATTGTTAAACAATTAGAGAATTATCTAGATAAAAATGAAACTCTTTAAAAAAGCAAAAAATATTCATTTTGTTGGTATTGGTGGCGCAGGAATGATAGGTATTGCTAGAGTATTGTTGCAAAAAGGATACAAGATATCGGGTTCAGATATATCTGATTCGAATGAGCTTGCAAAGCTTAGGAAGGACGGAGCTAAAGTTTATATAGGACATTCTAAAGAAAATATATCAGGAGCTGATTTGTTGGTTATGTCTTCAGCAATTGATAAAAAGAATCCTGAGATTGTTAAAGCTAAGAAAGAATCAATAACAATTATTCCAAGAGCAGAAATGTTAGGTAGTATCATGATTGGGTATGAAAGTATTGCAGTTGCTGGAAGTCATGGAAAAACGACTACCACCAGTATGATTGCAAAAATATTAAGTGTTGCAAATTTGAGTCCTACATATGTCGTTGGAGGAAAAGTTTTAAGTACTGATGAAAATTCTGATTTAGGTGATGGTAATTATCTTGTTGCAGAAGCAGATGAAAGTGATGGGACATTTACCCACCTTCAGCCAGATGTAGCTGTGTTAACTAATATAGATGATGATCATTTAGTGCATTACAACAATATTTTTGAAAATTTATTAGACTCATTCGTAATGTTTTTAGAAAATATTCCTTTTTATGGTTATATGGTTATGAATGGAGATGATAAAAATATAAAAAAAATTTCAAAAAGAATTTCTAGAAAACAAATTACTTTTGGTGAATCAAAAAACTGTGACTATCAAATCATTAATATTAAAGCATCAAAAGGAATTCAAAACTTCGAAATTTTTAATAATAAAAATAATAAAACGCATAAATTCAGATTAAATATACCTGGCAAACATAATGTATTTAATGCTTCAGCATCTATTGCTCTTTCATTAGAAGAGGGGGTGCCGGTTGGTGCAATAAAAAAGGGAATTGCAGAATTTTCAGGAGTTGGGCGAAGGTATGAAAAGCATAATATAGAAATTGATTCTAAAAAAATAATTCTTATAGACGATTATGGACATCATCCGTTAGAAATAATCTCAAACATACAAGCCTATAAAGAAGAGTATCCAAACAAAAAGGTTTGTATGATTTTTCAACCGCATAGATTTACAAGAACAGCTCAGCTATTTGATGATTTTATAAAAGTATTAAATCAAACAGACTCTTTAATATTATTGGATATTTATTCCGCAAGTGAGAAACCTATTAAGGGTATACATTCCAGAACGATTACAGAGACTATAAAGCAATTAGGACACAAAGACGTTACTTATATCAAACATCATGATGATGTAATTAAATTGGTTAATGATAAAAAAGATTCTTTTGATATATTGGTTACTCAAGGTGCTGGCAGTATTTCAAAAGTATGCGAATCTATAAAAGATAAATGGATGATATAAAAAAAATTGCTGTTATATGTGGCGGCTCATCTCCAGAAAGAGAGATTTCTTTACAAAGCGGTAGTGGTGTTGGAAATGCTTTAATCGAATTGGGATATCAAACATCCATAATAGATTTTCGAGATCTTAATGATTTAAGTATTTTAAAAAATTATGACTTAGTCTTTATTGCATTACATGGTTTTGAAGGAGAGGGAGGAGATCTTCAAGAGAGTTTAGATAGTTTAGGAATTAAATATACTGGTTCCAATAACGTTGGATGTAAAAATACCTGGAATAAGGTTAAATGTAAAAATATTTTATTTCAAAATGATGTAAGCTCGCCAAAAGCAATCGTATCTAGTTCTTTGGATAATGAAGACTTTAATCCTTTTGTTAAATTTGAGAAAGAATTTGGACATAAGAAGAACTTATTTATGAAACCCTCTGAAGATGGTTCCAGCATTGATATATACAAAATTTCAAATAATGATGATTTTATTAGCGCAAGAATGTCCTGTATTAACAAATCGAGAGAGTTTATATTTGAAGAAGAGATCAAAGGCAAAGAATACACCTTAACAATTATTAATAATGAATGCTTTCCACCAATTGAAATTCAAACAAAGAATGATTTTTATGATTATGATGCAAAATATATATCTAATGAAACTGTTCTTGCAGAAGCCAAACTATCAAATAAAGAACTAGATCTAATGAACAAGATTTCACTAAAAGCATACAAAGCTTTAAATTGCAGTGGATGGGCTAGGGTTGATATTCTTGGAGATGAAGATGGTAATTTATATGTACTTGAAATAAATACTGTTCCAGGGATGACCAGTCATAGTTGTGTTCCTAAGTCTGGTGGCTTTGCAGGTCTTTCTTATTCAGATGTTGTCTTAAAAATTATTTCTTCTAATGCTTAGAAATATATTTTTAACTTATTTGATTTTCTTTACAACTTTATGTTTAGCAAAAAATTATGAAATAAATGTAAATTTTGAATCAGGTTTTGAATATAAATCTCAAGAAGAATTTATTAATCAGCTTCAGTTTTTAAGATCGACTAGAGAAATAGAATATTTGATTAGCAATCAAGATTGGATTAAAGACTATTCACTAAGATACAAACCATTTAGGAAAGAAGTATTTATAAGCATTAGAAATAGATCACCTATTTTTATCCTTAATAAAAAGTTTTTTTATGATGAAGAGTTAAATAAGTTTAATTTTGACCAATCAACAAAAGATTTAATAATGGTACAAGGCCCAATAGATGATGTTGAAGAAGTGCTTAAATTAATTAAAGTTATTGAATCTAATTCATTAATACAATTTAAAATTGAAAGCATAGATTATAGTTTTGTTAATGGATGGGATGTTAAATCTAATAAGGCCTTAATTAGATTTGGAAAAGATTTATCTGAAAAAAGACTAAATAATTTTAAAGATACTGTTAATTATTTGTTCGAGATTTCAAGAATACCTAGTATCATAGATGTAAGATATAAAGATGGAGTTGCTTTAAAATATGGCAAATAATGGTAAAAATTCTAATATGATTGTTGGTCTTGATATAGGAACATCAAAAGTTGTTTGTATTGTTGGCAAATATAATGAGGAAAGAAAGTTAGAAATAGTTGCATTAGGAGCATACCCATCTAGTGGATTAAAAAAGGGAGTTGTAGTAAATATAGACGCTACCACAGATGCTATCAGCAAAGCAGTTGAGCAAGCCCAGTCAATGATAGAAGATAAAATAAAATCGGTCTTTGTTGGCATAGCAGGCAATCATATTAAAAGTTTAAATTCACAAGGAGCAGTTGGAATCAAAGATAATGAAGTTTCATCTTTTGATATTGATAGAGTTATAGAATCTGCTCAAGCAGTATCAATACCTTCTGATCAAAGAGTCTTGCATGTTTTACCTCAATCATTTGTTATAGATGATCAGGAAGTAAGCTTAGATCCGCTAGGGATGTCCGGTGTAAGATTAGAGGCAAAAGTCCATCTTGTTACATGCGCAAGCAGCGCAATTAAAAATATTGAAAAATGTATAAAAAATTGCGGCCTTGGTGTAAATGGTTTTGTTTTAGAACAACTTGCAAGCTCTCATTCTATATTGTCTGAAGATGAAAAAGATTTAGGTGTTTGTTTGGTTGATATCGGTGGAGGTACAACAGATATAGCAATATTTAATTCGGGCTCTATAGTTTTTACCGGAGTAATACCAATTGCAGGTGATCAAGTCACAAGTGATATAGCACAAGCCTTAAGAACTCCAACCCCTCAAGCAGAAGATATTAAACAAAAACATGGATGTGCAGTTACTGAATTTACCAAAGACGATGAAACTGTTGAAGTGCTTGGGGTTGGTGGCAGGCCTCCAAGGGAATTATCTAGAAGTGCTTTAGCTGATATTATTCAACCTCGATATTCAGAATTATTTGATTTAATTAAAGCTGAAATTAAGAGAAATGGTTTTGAGGATAAAATCTCTGCAGGAATAGTTTTTACAGGCGGCACCTCAAAAATGGAAGGGGTGGTAGAGTTGGCGGAATCTGTATTTCAGACATCTGTTAGATTAGGCATACCTTCAAAGTTTCTAGGTATGGAATCAATTCTACAAAATCCAATATATTCAACGTCAATTGGCTTAATTGAACATGGATTTAAACAGATGAATCATGAGATGCTTGCTGAACAGAATCAAGGCATTTTCTCTAAAATTTTACGTATCGTAAAAAGCGAGTATTGATAATAAGAAGTAATTCAATTAGAATGCGATTTCCTTGGTTTTTGCTATTGGTAAAAATCTTTAACCATAAGGAAAATTATGAAGAAATACGAAGCTGTAATTATATTAAATCCGAACCTTTCATCTGAGGTTGATACATTTAAAAAAGATTTTGAAAAACTGCTTAATAGCAATTCATTTAATATTGCTAAATATGAAGATGTGGGAAGAAGGCAGTTAGCATATTCAATAAATAATCATAATAAAGGACATTATTTATTATTTAACATTGAAGGCGACTCTGAAAGGTTGATCGAAATAGAAAATAAAATTAAATACAATGAATCTATTATTAGACATCTCTTCATTTCGGTTAAAGAGCATTTTGGAGAAGATTCACAATTATTAATGGATTCTAAAAACAGAAAAACTGAGACTGAAGAAATTGAGAATAACAAAGTTGAGAAAAAATCAGAAGTAATTGAACCGATTAATAAAGCTGAAGATAAAGAAACTAACACTAAAGAGGAATTGGTAGAACAAAAAGAATCAACTGAAGCTAAGCTTGAAGAGGATAAAAATGAGTAAATATGAGTTACCAAAAAAGTTTGATTATAAGAATGTAAATATCTTAAAACAGTTTATTACTGAAACAGGTAAAATTATTCCAGCAAGAGTTACAGGGGTTTCAGCATCAAATCAAAGAAAATTAACTAGGTATATTAAAATAGCAAGATTTTTAGCATTAATACCATATACCGATATGCATAATTAAATTATGAAGATTATATTATTAGATAAAATTCAAAGGCTAGGAGAAATAGGGGACATTGTTGAGGTAAATTCAGGGTATGCTAGAAACTTTCTAATACCTCAAAAAAAGGCTGCATTTGCTAGTGATAAGAACATTAAGGAAGTTGAAGCTAAAAAAGATGAATTAGCAGTAGCATCAGAAAATATTCTTACACAAGCTCAAGCTAGAGCAAAAGATATTGAAGGTTCAGAGTGTGAGATTAAAGTCCCTGTTACTGAAGAAGGGGCTTTATATGGTTCTGTTGGCACTAGAGAGATAGCTGAAGCATTTACTAATATTCAAATCAAAATTGATAAGAGTGAAGTCCAGCTTCCTGATGGCCCAATAAAAGAGACAGGTGATCATAATATTATGAT
Organism: uncultured SAR86 cluster bacterium; assembly: GCA_902583575.1. Classification (GTDB taxonomy): domain Bacteria; phylum Pseudomonadota; class Gammaproteobacteria; order Magnimaribacterales; family D2472; genus SAR86A. Next base: position 199,348 of record CACHWY010000001.1, read on the forward strand.
TAGCGTTCATCCAGAAGTGAATATTGAAGTTTTAGTAAAAGTATTGCCAGAGTAGTTGTATATTTTGAAATATGATGTAAAAATCATATTCCAATGTCAGATATAAATATTAATCAAAATGAACAAGTTAGGGAGGCAGAAAGAGCTGTCCTTGGCGGACTAATGTTGGAAACTAATAGATTTGATAATGTAATTCAAGTTATCAAAGAAAATGATTTTGATGGAAAAGATCATCAAATGATTTTTCAATCAATGTCAGAACTTATTGAGGAAAATAAACCCCTTGATCCATTAACTGTATCCGAAAAACTTGATAATAAGAACTCACTTAACAAAGTTGGTGGAAAAGACTATTTAATTGAATTGGCAACATCAACACCATCAGCCGCTAATCTTGAAGCCTATGCTGAGATAATAAGACAAAGATCAATAACTAGAAAGTTGATGAAAGCTAATTCTGATATATCAGAATTAATAACAAATCCACAAGGTTTAGAGGGAGCAGCCATACTAGACAAGGCTGAAAGTATGATTTTTGCTTTAAATGATGAGACAAATCAAGATAATCAAACAATTAAACCAATGCGTAAACTTGTTCCTTCTGCTATTGATAGACTTCATGAGTTGTCCGCTAAATCAGGAGGATTAATTGGCACAACTACAGGATTTAAAGATTTAGATAGCAAACTACAAGGTATGCATAATGGTGATTTAATAGTGGTTGCTGGTAGGCCTGGAATGGGTAAGTCATCTTTAGCTATGAACCTGGCTGAAAATGTTCTTTTTGATAAAGAGTCATTAGGTGGAGTTTTAATTTTCAGTCTTGAAATGTCAGCCGAATCACTAACTACTAGGATGTTATCTGGAATAAGTAAAATAGATCAACAAAAAGTTAGGTCGGGCATGCTTGGAGATAAAGAATTACAAGTATTAATAGAACAAAGTGATAAACTTAAGAACTTACCTTTATGGATAGATGACAGTTCATTATTATCACCTATGGAACTAAGGGCGAAAGCAAGAAGGTTGGCAAGAACAGAACATCATGGGTTATCTCTAATTGTTGTTGATTATCTTCAACTTATGCAACTTCCTATGTCTACAGAAAATAGAGTAAACCAAATTTCTGAAATTTCTAGATCATTAAAATCATTAGCAAAAGAATTAAGTGTCCCAGTTATAGCACTATCACAACTTAATAGAGCTGTAGAACAGAGACCAAATAGGAGGCCTGTAATGGCTGATTTGAGAGATTCAGGTGCAATCGAACAGGATGCAGATGTTATTTTATTTATCTACAGGGATTCAGAATATAATGAAGATTCAGAACATGGAAATAAAGCAGAAATTGATGTAGCTAAACAAAGGAATGGTCCCACTGGAGTAATAAACTTAACTTTCTTGAAAGAGTTTACAAGATTTGAGAATTTTTCATCTGATAGTTTTTACGAATCTTTTGAATGACACTAATCAATTCTGAATTAATTATTGAGCCCGATATTTTTAGACAAAATATATCTTATATAAAAAGCAAGATTCCAAATTCATCAAAATTTTTAGCGGTTATCAAGTCTGATGCTTACGGCCATCTTCTTGAGAAGATTGTTAGCGATATTGATGATCTTGTTGATGGTTATGGAGTAGTTCGAGCGGATGAAGCAAAGAAAATAAGAAAACGCTCAAAAAAGAAAATTCTACTAATGCAAGGCATTTATTCTCAGGATGAGTTCTTATTTGCTAAAGAGAATGATCTAGATCTGGTTATTCATAATAACGACCAATTTAAAATAGTTAAAAAAAATAATAACTATGAAAATTTGTGGATCAAGATTAATACCGGAATGAATAGACTAGGTTTTGAAATAGATGAATTTAAAGAAATTTATGAAAAATATTTATTAGATAAAAAATTTACGTTAATGACTCATCTGGCCTCTTCAAATGAAATTAATAGCATCTCAAATAAAGAGCAGTTTAAATTATTTAATGAATTGTCAGATAAATTAAACTCAAAAGTAGAAAAGAGTATTGCTAATACTGGTTGTATTATGAATTTTCCTGAACAATCACACGATTGGGTTAGATGTGGTATAGGAATCTATGGCGGATATATCAATGATAGTGAAATTAAAACAGCTATGACCTTAAGATCTCCTATTATTAATATACGATCTATAAAAAAAGGCGAGAAGGTTGGATATGATGGACGTGCAGTAGCCCAAGATAATATGAAGATTGCTTCTATCTACATTGGATATGCAGATGGAATGCCTGTAAGCATTAAAGATGGAACTAAAGTGATGATAAATAATCAGGAAGCAGAAGTTTTTGGAAAAGTTAGCATGGACTTAACCACAGTAAATGTTACAAATATAGATAATTGTAAATTAGGTGATTGGTGTGAATTTTTTTCACCAAATTTACCAATTTCTAACATTGCAAAATCAAATGACTTAATTTCATATTATTTAATGACAAGTATCAAATCCAGAGTAAAAAAGGTATACAAAAGAGTATCAAAAATCATTCTTAAATAAAGTTTAAAATAGTTTTTTATTAAAGAATCTTGTTTATCAATCATTTTTAATCTGTTATTCTAATATCCCATCATGATCAATTTAAATGATGGCAAATACTAAGTATATTTTTATTACCGGAGGAGTGGTCTCATCGCTCGGAAAGGGAATAGCGGCAGCCTCAATTGGCGCATTACTAGAATCAAGAGGACTTTCTGTTTCTTTAATAAAAGTTGATCCATATATAAACGTAGATCCAGGAACTATGAGTCCATTTCAGCATGGAGAGGTATTTGTTACAAATGATGGAACAGAAACAGATCTAGATTTAGGTCATTATGAAAGATTTGTCAGGTTTGAAGCATCAAAGAAAAATAACTTTACAGCTGGTAAAGTTTACGAGACTGTAATAAAGAACGAAAGAAAAGGAAAATATTTAGGTGGCACTGTTCAGGTTATCCCTCATATTACAAACGAAATAAAAAAAAGAATTAAAGAGGGAGGCCAAAACAAAGATATTGCAATTGTAGAAGTTGGAGGTACAGTAGGAGATATTGAGAGTCAGCCTTTTGTAGAGGCTCTTAGACAAATGGCACTTGAAATGCCTAACTCATCATCAGCTTTTGTGCATTTAACTCTTGTGCCATATATCAATGCCTCAGGAGAGCTAAAGACAAAACCTACTCAACATTCAGTAAAGGAATTAAGATCATTAGGTATTAGTCCAGATGTTTTAATTTGCAGGTCTGAACAAGAACTTCCCAAAGATGAAAAAAATAAAATAGCACTATTTTGCTCTGTTCCAAATAAAAGTGTTATATCAATGCATGATGTTGAAACTGTTTATTCAATCCCAGCCTTATTAAATAAACAAAAAGTTGATAAAACAATATTAGATAAACTTAATATTAAATCAAAAGATCCAAAATTAAATGATTGGAAAAGAGTGGTTAAAGCAAAACTTCTTCCAGAGAGAGAAGTTAATATTAGTTTTGTTGGAAAATATACAGAACTCAAAGATGCATATAAATCAATTAATGAAGCTCTAGAGCATGCTGGTATAGTAAATAAAACCAAAGTAAATATAAATTTTGTACAAGCCGCAGATTTAACTACAAAGAATATAAGAACAAAATTAAGAAAAGCTGATGCGATACTTGTGCCAGGGGGCTTTGGTCATAGAGGTGTGGAAGGAATGATTTTAGCTTGTAAGTTTGCAAGAGAAAATAATATTCCTTATCTAGGAATTTGTTTAGGAATGCAAGTAGCCATAATTGAATATGCTCGAAATGTCTTAAAATTAAAAAATGCAAATAGTACTGAGTTTGATCAGCATACCGAATTCCCTGTAATCGGTCTTATAACTGAATGGAATGATATTTCAGGAAAAAAAGAAATAAGAAATAAGAATTCTGATTTGGGAGGAACTATGAGATTAGGCGGTCAGGTATGCAAACTTAAGAAAAGTTCAAATTCATATAAAATGTATAAGAATTTAGAAATCGTTGAAAGGCATAGGCATAGATATGAAGTTAATCCTAAATTTAAGGAAGCAATGATTAAAGAGGGCTTGGATGTTGTAGGTACTTCAATTGATGGTAAGCTAGTTGAGATGATAGAAATTCCAAAACACAAATGGTTTCTGGCTTGTCAATTCCATCCTGAATTTACATCAAATCCAAGAGATGGCCATCCTATTTTTAATAGTTATATAAAGAGTACAATTAGAAAATAAATAATATGAAATTAAGAGATTTTAAAATAGATAATACAGAGCCAATGGTTCTTATGGGCGGCATGAATGTTCTTGAATCAAGAGATTTAGCAATGCAGATTGCTGAAACATTTAAAGAAATAACTCAAAACAAACATATTAATTACATATTCAAAGGTTCTTTTGATAAAGCAAACAGAAGTTCAATTAGTTCATTTAGAGGTCTAGGAATGGATGAAGGACTTAAAATTCTTCAAGAGGTATCAACAACTTTTGATATACCTGTTATAACTGATATTCATGAACCTCAACAAGCAGAAGCAGTAAGTGAGATATGTGAGGTAATTCAGATTCCAGCTTTCTTGGCAAGGCAAACCGATTTAGTAAATGCAGCTGCTAAAACTAAATCAATAATACAGTTTAAAAAACCTCAATTTTTATCTGCTCCTGAAATGTCTAATATTGTTGAAAAATGCAGTTCTGCCGGGAATGAAAATATAACTTTATGCGAGAGGGGAAATTCTTTTGGTTACAATAATCTCGTTGTTGATACTTTAAATTTCCAAATATTAAAAGGATTATTAAAGCCTGTTATATTTGATGTAACTCATTCACTTCAATTGCCTGGAGGTCTAGGAAGTGCTACAGGCGGAAGAAGAGAATATCTTTTAAGCCTTGCCAAAGCTGGAATGTCTCAATCTATAGCAGGACTATTTCTTGAAGCTCATCCAGATCCTGATAAAGCAAAATGTGACGGTCCATGCGCTTTACCCCTTTCAGTTTTAGATGAATTTCTTACCCAAATTAAAGATTTAGATGATTTTATTAAAGATCAAAATGATTTAGAGATAAGTTAATTATGTCAAAAATATCAAAAGTTAGAGCTATTCAAGTTTTTGACTCTAGAGGTGTACCAACTATTTCTTGCAAAGTTAATCTTGATGATGGTACTTCAGCTATAGCTATGGTTCCAAGCGGAGCATCAACTGGATCTAAGGAGGCACTTGAGTTAAGAGATGGAAATAAAGCTTATCACGGCAAAGGCGTTCTTAATGCTGTTTCAAATGTTAATGAAAAATTATCTTCGCTTGTAATTGGTAAAGATCCAGGTGATCAAAATGAGATTGATAAAATACTGATAGAATTTGATGGCACGTCAGATAAATCTGCTGTTGGCGCAAATGCTATTTTGGCAGTCTCTCTTGCAACTGCAAAAGCTGCATCTATTATGCAAAGAATACCTTTGTATAAACATTTTTCTAATATATATAAAAATATAACTGGTGATTCAACAAATCCTATGATACCTATGCCAATGTTTAATATTTTAAATGGCGGAGAACACTCAAATAACAATATAGATATCCAAGAATTTATGATTATTCCAAGTGGAGCCAAGACTTTTGAAGAGGTTATGCAATGGTCAGTAGAGATATATCAAAATTTAAAGAAAATACTTTCATCTAATAATCATTCAATAGCAGTTGGAGACGAAGGGGGATTTGCACCAAATCTTAAATCTAATGAAGAAGCAATAAAGTTAATAATTGAAGCTATCAAGAATTCAAATTTAGATCTCAAAAAAGATATAAATATTGCACTTGATTGTGCTTCAAGCGAATTTTTTGATGGTAGTAATTATTTTATGAAAGGTGAAAATCAAAAGCTTACATCAGCAGAACTTGTAAATTATCTTGAAAGTCTTGTTGAAAAATATCCTATAACCTCAATAGAAGATGGAATGGACGAAAACGATGACAATGGATGGAAATTATTAACATCTCAACTAGGTGATAAATGCCAAATTGTAGGCGATGATTTATTTGTTACTAATAAAAAAATATTAAAAGAAGGAGTTCAAGAAAATATCGCGAATTCAATTCTAATTAAATTAAACCAAATTGGATCGTTAACAGAGACAATGGAAACAATACATCTTGCAAAAGAAAGTAACTATGAACCAATAATTTCACATAGATCTGGAGAGACAGAAGATACAACAATTGCTGATTTAGCAGTAGGTCTAGGGGTCAAGCAAATAAAGGCTGGCGCACCTTGTAGGTCAGATAGAATTGCAAAATATAATAGATTGCTTTGGATAGAGAAAGAAAGTAGTGATATTTTGCTTAAATGAAAAGACTTTACTACGTATTCTTAATATTTTTAACTTTAGTAATATTTCTTTTACTTAATAGTATTTTTTTTGGGGAGAATAATTATTCTAAAAGAAACGAGCTAGTAAAAGAAAATGGAATTCAAAAAGAGAATAATGATAGCTTAAGAAAACAAAATAAAATTCTTGAGTTTGAGATTAAAAATGCTCAAAACTCAAATGATCATGTTGAAAATTTTGCTAGAGAGAAACTTAATTTAACATATCCTGATGAGGAATTTATATCTTTTAAAGAAGAAAAAGATGAAAAAGAATAGCTTATTGACAATTATTGCTGCGGCTGGAGTAGGTGAAAGATTTCGTTGTAAAACACCAAAACAATATGCTCAGATTAATGGACACTCTATTATTGAAAGAGCTCTTAAGCCTTTTATTGATTCAAGTTATGTATCAGAAATTATTATAGCTATATCTAAGGATGACAATTTGATTAAGAATCAGGATTTTTATAACTCTAAAAAGATTAAATATGTTATTGGGGGTGCTACAAGACAGGAATCGATTAATAATGCTTTATATGCTACTGAAAAGGAATATGAATACGTTATTACGCATGATGCGGCACGACCAAATATTACGGAAGATGATATTACTAATTTATACAAGGATATTACTAATTCAAAAACAAGTTGCTCTTTTTTATACACCCCTGTTTATGATTCAATTAAAGAAATAGATTCTAAAGAAAAAACAAAAGATAAAAGTAAATTTTATCTAGTTCAAACCCCTCAAATATCCAACTTTAATGATCTAAAAATTTCACTTAAAAAATGTTTTGATGAAAATATCAATTGTCCTGATGAATCTTTTGCAATTGAATATTCAGATCTAACTTTATCAAAAGTTATGGGAGCTAGGTCTAATATTAAGATTACTGAACCCGAAGATGTAGAATTTTTGAGTAAATTTCTCACACGAAGTGGAACAGGGTTTGATTTACACAAATATGAGGCAGGTGATGGAATTATTTTAGGCGGCTATAAAATCAAGTGTGATTATAAAATTGTTGCTCATTCTGATGGAGATGTTTTACTTCATTCAATTGCAGATTCAATTTTGGGCGCTGCAGCCTTGGGTGATATTGGGAAGTTTTTCCCAGACAATGATGAGAATAATAGGAATTTGAGTAGTTCAAAAATTATTAAATATTGTTTAGATAAAATAAATGAACTTAATTTAGAAATTTATAACATTGATACTACCGTAATTTGCGAAGAACCTAAAATTAATCCTTATAGAGAAGAAATTTTACAAAAATTATCAAGTCTTTTAATGATCCCAGTCTCAAGAATCGGCTTGAAAGCAACAACTTCAGAAAAAATAGGCATTATTGGTGAAAATAAAGCAATAGCTGTTCAAAGTCTTGTTAATCTAAGAGAGAAATTATGAAGATACTATTAACAAATGATGATGGTTACGATGCTGATAATCTTAAGAACTTATATGAAAAATTATCTAAAGATCATGAGGTTTGGATAGTTGCACCAAAGAATAATTGTAGTGGGATGAGTGCAGCTATTTCCTACCTTAAAGAAATAGAGGTTATAAAGATAGACGAAAGAATATATGCAGTTGATGGAACTCCAGCAGATTGTTCCTATTTAGGTTTATTAAGTATTGTTGATTTTGAATTTGATATAGTTATTTCTGGGATTAACCATGGAGCGAATATTGGTAACGATGTTATATATTCAGGTACTGTCGGGGCTGCTGTTGGCGGAAGGAATCTAAAATATCCTCCTATAGCAATTTCAGTTGCATCTTATGACGCAAAAGACATTGATTTTATCAGCAACAAATCAATTGAAATAATAAATAAAATAGTTACTTTTCATGACAGTTTTAAAGGCAAAGTTATAAATATAAATTTTCCAGATATTTCTGAAAATGAATTTAAGGGCATTAGAGCAACCGGGATATCAAAGAGAGATGTACCTGCAAGACCAATAAAATTAGAAAATACCTCAGAAAATGAAAATGTATCAAAATTTAGATATGCCTATTCAGGTGAGCCTATTAAAGATAATTTTATAACCGACGCAGAGGCTATTAAAGATGGGTATGTATCAGTATCAGTTTTAGATTACAGCCTCAATTCAAAAGAATTCATTAATGATTTATCAGATTTAATAAATGAGTAACTCAGGCTTTACTTTCAGACGGGTTCGGGAAGAGATGATCGAAACTCTTCTAGAATTAGGCATAAAAGATTTTAGAGTTTTGGATGCCATTTCACAAATTCCAAGACATACTTTTCTTGATGAAGCATTATGGTCTAGAGCATATGAAAATAGACCTTTAACGATAGGGTACAAACAAACTATTTCTCAGCCATATATAGTTGCAAGAATGACTGAGTTATTAATTTCTCATACCAAAACAAGAGGTAAAGTATTTGATAAAGTTTTAGACCTTGGGTCAGGGTGCGGGTATCAATCAGCTGTACTGTCTTTTTTTAGTGAAAAAGTTGATGCAATAGAAAGAATCAAGCCTTTAGTGGAAAAATCAAGAGAGAATTTAGCAAATTTAAAAATACATAATGTTTTGTTTAAGTACGGTGATGGATATCAAGACTGGGATAAGAAACTTCAATATGATGGAATAATCTGCGCTGCTGCTCCGCGTGAATATCCTCAAGATTTAATTTCAATTTTGAAAAATGATGCAAAATTAGTAATACCTGTTGGAGGGTCTAATCAGAGGCTAAATGTGATAACTAAATTAAAGAATAACGAAGTTGAAGAAACACAATATGAGGAAGTATCATTTGTTCCTATGCTTGCAGGCAAATCAGAAGATGGTAATGATGTATGAAAGAAAAAATTAGCTATTTTATAGCAGGCATATTTATTGGATTATCTGAATTATTGCCAGGAATATCAGGCGCAACAGTTGCATTAATGTTCGGAGTATATGAAAAGATATTAAATTTCTTAAGTAAATTTAAAGAATTAAATTTAATAGCTCCTCTTTTGCTTGGGATGATATTAAGTGTATTAGTGTTTTCTTCATTAATAGATTTTTTATATAAAAATTTTACCGATATATTTAATATTTTTATCGCTTTGTTAATGATTGGATATGGAATGTATCTAGCAGTAAATACATATTTAAAAGAATTCTTAAAGGGTAAATTAGATATTCGACCTGAAATATTAGTAGTTGTTCTTGGCATTGGATTTTATATTGGATTGTATTTAAGCAGCTTTCAGACAGATGGATACCAAGAACCTAATATTACTATATTAATTTTATTTGGATTTTGTGCTTGTTCTTTTTTACTTTTTCCAGGAATTTCAGGGAGCGCTTTCTTATTATCAGTGGGAGCATATCCATTGATTATTGGAAGTATTTCAAATTTTAATTTTGAAGTTTTATTACCTTTTGGTATTGGCATGTTAGTAGCATTAATTTTAATGCCAAGATTAATTAACAAAGCTTATGAAAAGTTTGGAAAATTGATATTGGTTTTTTTTGGTGGACTTATTCTTGCTGCAGGTGTTAATTATTTTTTATAAGAATTCTTTCTTATTTTTAATATCTTTATATTTTTCAGCTTCAGGCAAGGGTTCCTTGGACTCAGTAATATTTTCATAAACCTCAGAAAGTTTTAGGTTAATTTCTATAAATTCAATTTGATCCTTAGGTAATTCATCATCTGGATAAATTGCTTCAATAGGGCATTCTGGTACGCATAAGCCGCAATCTATACATTCATCAGGATCTATTACTAAAAACTCAGGACCCTCATAAAAACAATCTACTGGGCATACTTCAACGCAATCCGTATATTTACATTTAATGCAAGATTCTGTTACTACGTATGTCATAATTAGTCGAGAAGTTTGAATTTTAGCTTACTAAATTTTAAATTTACATAAAACTATTTAAATATTTAAAAATATAGTTTATACTGTATATATATACAGTAAGGAGATTCTTATGACTAAATCAAAAGACACGACTAAAAAATCATTAAAAGATACTTTAAATGATATAGATAATCATTTCGGTAAGGGAACTGTTATGAGAATGGGGGATAGAGAAAATCTTGATATTCCTTCAATTTCAACAGGTTCTCTAGGTCTTGATATTGCTTTGGGTATAGGAGGTATACCAAAAGGAAGAGTTACAGAAATATATGGACCAGAATCATCTGGTAAAACAACACTAACCCTTCAAATTATTGCTCAATGCCAGAAAGAAGGTGGTACTTGTGCATTTATTGATGCAGAGCATGCGCTTGATCCTCAATATGCAGAAAAATTAGGTGTAAATGTAGATGAATTATTGCTTTCTCAACCTGATACAGGGGAACAAGCTCTTGAAGTTGCAGATATGCTTGTAAAATCAAATAGTGTAGACCTTGTGATTATAGATTCTGTTGCAGCACTTGTTCCTAGAGCTGAAATTGAGGGTGAAATGGGAGATCATCATGTTGGACTTCAAGCAAGACTGATGTCCCAAGCGCTTAGGAAGATTACAGGAAATATTCAAAGGTCTGGTGCAACGGTTGTATTTATTAATCAAATTAGAATGAAAATAGGTGTAATGTTTGGAAGTCCAGAAACAACAACTGGTGGAAATGCACTTAAATTTTATTCATCTGTGCGATTAGATATCAGAAGAATTGGTGCTGTAAAAGAAGGTGATGAGGTTATGGGTAATGAAACCAGAGTTAAGGTTGTGAAAAATAAAGTATCTCCACCATTTAAACAAGCAGAATTCCAGATTATGTATGGATTAGGGATCAACCAAGAGGGTGAGATATTAGACTTTGGTCATAAACTTGGATTAGTTGAAAAATCAGGTGCTTTTTATAAGCTTGATGGAGAAAGTATTGGTCAAGGCAAGGTCAAAGCAAGCCTTTTTCTTAAAGAAAATGCAAAAATTAGAGATAAACTTGTAAAAGAAATAAGATCTTCATACATATCTAGCAAATCAAAATAATTTTTTTGATACAATAATCCCTATTAATTTTTATTAGTAGGGATTTTTTATGGCACAGAAAGCATATATTGTAGAGGCAGTTAGAACTGCTGGCGGAAAAAGAGATGGAAGATTAAGTTTATGGCATCCAGCAGACTTAGGTGCGAAAGTTTTAGACGAGCTTGTGACAAGATTAGATATGGACCCCGCTCTTGTGGATGATGTTGTCTTTGGTTGTGTTGATCAAGTTGGCGCTCAATCGGGAAATGTTGCAAGAAATGCAATTCTTTCATCATCTTTTCCAGAGTCAGTCCCAGGAACTTCAGTAGATAGGCAATGTGGCTCATCACAGCAAGCAATTCATTTTGCAATACAAGCTGTCATGTCTGGAACTCAAGATATAGTAATCGGGGGAGGGGTTGAAGTAATGTCAATGGTTCCAATAGGCGCTGCAGTAAAAGATGGATATGATGCAGGACATGGCCTTCCATTTGATTCAGAAGGTATGAAAGAAAGATATCCGGGTGTATTCTTCTCACAATTTACAGGTGCAGAGCTTGTAGCTGATAAGTGGAAATTATCCCGTGAAGATCTAGATAAGTTTGCCTTAGAGAGTCATGAGAAAGCTGCTCATGCAACCGAATCGAAATATTTTGATAGAGAAATATTACCAGTTGAAGGAAAAAATGCTGAAGGATTTAATGATTTAGTTATGCAAGATGAAGGTATAAGATTTGATGCAAGTTTAGATAAATTAGCTGGATTGAATCCAGTTACTGAAGGTGGAGTCATTACAGCTGGTAATGCAAGTCAAATCACAGATGGGGCTGCAGCAGTTGTAATATGCAATGATGCAGGGTTAAAGAAAATTCAAAAAAATCCGAGGGCTGAAATAGTATCTATTTCAGTTGTAGGAGATGATCCAGTTTTCATGCTCACAGGACCAATTCCAGCTTCATTTAAAGCTCTAGAAACTGCAAACTTATCTATTGATGATATGGATTTATATGAAGTAAATGAAGCGTTTGCTCCAGTGCCGTTAGCTTGGGCTGCAGATCTTAAAGCAGATAGAAGGAAATTAAATGTTAATGGCGGTGCTATGGCATTAGGACATCCGCTTGGAGCAACTGGTGCAAAACTTATGACTACCATGCTTCATGAATTAGAAAGAAGAGAAGGAGAGTATGCGTTACAGGCAATATGCGAAGGTGGTGGAACAGCCAATGCTACAATTATAAAAAGAGTCAATTAAGTTATTTATTTTTAAAAAAATCTAGGATTGTTTTTATATCAGTGATTGGATTTGTTGAACTTTCTCCATCTCTGCCTTTTAATTCAACCTCTTTATTTTCTAGATAATTTTTACCCACTATGATGTTTAAAGGTATACCTATTAACTCTGAATCTTTTATTTTTGTACCATACCCATCTTTCCTATCATCTAGTAAAACCGAGTAACCCATTTTAATTAATTCTTCATAAAGATCTATTGATGCAGAGGCTATCTCCTTATTTTTATCATGCCCAATTGAAATAATATTTATATCAAATGGTGCAATACTATGTGGCCAAATAATTCCTTTATCATCAAAGTTCTGCTCTATTGCTGCTGCAACCAGTCTAGATACACCAATACCATAACAACCCATATATAAAGTAGATGCTTCCCCATCAGAGTTGAGGACATTTGCTTTCATTGATTCAGCATATAATTTTCCTAATTTAAAAATATGTCCAACTTCAATTCCTTTTTTAATTTGTATTGTTCCTTTTCCATCTGGAGATGGCTTGCCCTCAAGTGAGCTTATATCTTCGCCATCCTTTAATAAAAGTTCAGTATTAATAGCAAACTCTGAAGAATCACTTACTGCAATTGTATCTTCACCATTTTCTGCTAAAACATGAAATTCTTCTGAACTGTCACCGCCTATTGAGCCTGAATCTGCTGAAGATATCTTGTATTCAAGACCAATTCTTTCAAGAACTTTTTTATACGTTTCCCTCATCAGTATGTAAGTTTCTTGTAATGATTCTTCATCAATATTGAAACTATATGAATCTTTCATTAAAAATTCTCTTCCTCTCATAATTCCATATCTAGGTCGAACCTCATCTCTAAATTTGGTTTGTATTTGATATATATTTAAAGGTAATTCTTTATAACTCTTTACGTTATCTCTTATGATATCTGTAATAACTTCTTCATGAGTTGGACCTAGGCAGAAGTCTCTTTCATGTCTATCTTTTATTCTTAATAATTCTGGTCCCATTTTTTCCCATCTATTAGTTTCTTCCCATAACTCTCTTGGCTGTACCATCGGCATAAAAACCTCTTGAGCACCTGAAGCATCCATTTCTTCTCTAACTATAGTTTCTATCTTTTTAAGTACTTTTAAACCAAGTGGGAGCCATGTATATATTCCTGATGCAACTTTTCTAATCATTCCTGCTCTTAGCATTAATTGATGGCTTACAATCTCTGCTTCCTGAGGCGCATCTTTTAGAGTGGGTATTAGTAGCTTTGTAAATAACATAGTTTATAATTTTATCTTTTTTTGGGGATTTATGCCTATTTATGACTACAAATGTTCAAATTGTGATTATAAGCTTGAAGTAATACAAAAGATTAGTGACAAGCCAAAGGTAGTTTGTCCTAAATGTAATAAAAAAAGCCTCAAAAAACTCATATCGGCTCCGTCTTTTAGATTAAAAGGAGGTGGCTGGTATGAAACAGACTTTAAAACAGGAAAAAAGAAGAATATTTCCTCAAATGAGTCATCAAATAATGATAAATCAACAAAAACTTCACAATCAAACCCCAAGAAAGGTCCTAAACAAGATAAAATTAAAGATTAAATAGGTAATTAACATGAAGTCTCATTATTGTGGTGAAATAACATCTTCAAATCTAAAGGAAGAAGTAACGATCTGTGGTTGGGTGCACAGAAGAAGAGATCATGGTGGGGTTATCTTTTTAGATGTAAGAGATATTAAAGGAATATGTCAGGCAGTAGTCAACCCAGATAACAAGGAATCTTTTAAATTAGCTGAATCAATAAGAAATGAATATGTAGTTCAAATTAATGGCGTTGTACGAAATAGGTTGGAAGGAACTATTAATAAAAATATGCATACGGGCGAAATTGAAATAGAAGTAAAAAATTTAGATATTCTTAGCAAGGCGAACACACCAGTATTCCCAATTGATGAATACCAAGAAGTAAATGAAGATGTGAGGTTAAAAAATAGAGTGCTTGACCTTAGAAGGCCAGAGATGAATGAAAGAATAATTACCAGATCAAAAATTACTTCTCTAATAAGGAATTATCTAGATAAGAATGATTTCCATGAAATTGAGACACCTATACTAACCAAGGCGACTCCTGAGGGTGCAAGAGACTACATTCTTCCAAGCAGAGTTCAGCCAGGAAGTTTTTATGCTTTACCCCAATCTCCTCAATTATTTAAACAATTACTAATGATGGGAGGTTTGAATAAGTATTATCAAATTGCTAGGTGTTTTAGAGATGAAGACTTAAGAGCAGATAGGCAACCTGAGTTTACTCAAATAGATATCGAAGCATCTTTTGTAGAGCAAAAAGAGATTATGCAGATAAGTGAAAAAATGATAAAAAATATTATTAAAGAATTCTGTGATGAAACTTTAGATAAATTCGAAGTATTAAATTGGCATGATGCTATGGAAGAATATGGTTGTGATAAGCCTGATTTAAGAATACCTCTTAAACTTATTGAAATATCTGATTTAGTAAAAGATGAAGAATTTAAAGTATTTGCTGAGCCTGCTAAAGACCAAAATTCTAGAGTAGTTGCAATAAGGGTCCCGAATGGAAACTCCTTATCAAGAGGACAAATCGATGATTACACAAAATTTGTTTCAAAACTTGGAGCTAAAGGCCTGGCGTATATAAAAATAAATGATGTTAAAGATTTAGAGAATGGTATTCAGTCGCCTATTCTCAAGTTTCTAAAAAGTGAGACAATCTCAAATATTGTAGATGTTTTAAAAGTTAAAACTAATGATCTAATTTTCTTTGGCGCTGGACCTCAATCAGTAGTAAATTTATCAATGAGCAGTTTAATAAAGAAGTTAGGAGAAGATCTTAATCTTTATAGTTCAAAATGGGCTCCTTGTTGGATTGTTAATTTTCCAATGTTTGAGGAAAATGCTGAAGGAGACTTAACTCCACTCCATCATCCGTTTACTTTGCCTCAATGTTCTAAAAAAGAGTTATTAGAAGATCCAAAAAAATCTATTGCTTATGCTTATGATGTTGTTCTGAATGGATATGAGATAGGAGGTGGTTCGCTAAGGATTTTTGATAAAGATATGCAGCAAAGTATATTTAGTATTTTAAATATTTCTAAAGAAGAAGCTGATAAAAAATTTGGCTTTTTATTAAAAGCCCTTTCTTCAGGATGTCCTCCTCATGGAGGTATTGCATTTGGTTTAGATAGGATAATAATGCTAGTAACAAATACAACTAATATAAGGGATGTAATAGCTTTTCCTAAAACACAAAGCGCAACATGTTTACTTACAGATGCTCCAAGTAAAGTAGAAAAAGAACAGCTTGAAGAATTAAAAATCATCAGTACTCATAAGGAAGAATAATTTATGGCTGGTCATTCAAAATGGGCAAACATAAAACACAGAAAAGCAAGACAAGATGCTTCAAGAGGTAAGGTTTGGACTAAAGTAATTAGAGAAATTACAGTTGCAGCCAAAGATGGCCCTGATCCAAATGACAATCCAAGGCTGCGATTAGCTTTAGAAAAAGCTAATTCAGCAAATATGCCAAAAGACACAATTAAACGTGCAATTGAAAAAGGTTCTGGTACAGGAGAAACAGGCTCACTAGAAGAAATCATTTTTGAAGGATATGGTCCTGGAGGAGTAGCAATTTTAGTCGAAACAATGACTGATAATAGAAATAGAACAGTTTCAGATGTAAGGCATGCATTTTCTAAATTTGGTGGAAATCTTGGAACAGATGGTTCCGTAGCTTATTTATTTAAAAAACTTGGAATTATTCATATTGATAAAGGCTTTTCTGAAGAAAAATTAATGGAATTAGTTATTGAATCTGGTGCAATAGATTTCACACAAGAAGATGATTTTTTTGAAGTGACTACAGAAGCAAATGATTTTAATAATATTATAGATTTTTTTAAAAATAATGAAGTTGCTTATATAAACGCACAGTTAACTTTGAGGGCTGAAACTTTAGTAAATCTTGACCAAGAAATGTCAGAAAAAGTTTTAAATATTATGGAATTTATGGATGATCTTGATGATGTTCAAGAAGTTCATACAAATGCTGAATTCCCAGAAAATTTTGAGGTAAAAGATTAATTTTGTCTATTAATTCTAGAAATAAAGGCGCAGCTTTTGAAAGGCAGATTGCAAATGCGCTTATTGAAGATCTTAACCTTCAAAATCCGGTTAAGAGAATTTTAGAACAAACGAGAACGAAAGAATTACCAGATTTAACGCTTGGAACTTGGTGTATTGAGTGTAAAGCCTATGGCGCTGGAGCAGAACCAAGACCGGACTGGTGGGAGCAAGTTCTTGCATCATCTTCTGGGCAGGGATTAAAACCTGCTCTTGTATATAAATTTAATAATAGACCTATAAAAGTTAGAGTTCTTGCTAATTCTATTAATAAAGAAATTAAAAATAATTTAGTAACGGTTGATTTGTTATGGCCAGATTTTATTCAAATAATACTTGAATTATTTCAAGAGGATATCGAACTGCATGAGCAAAACTATCAAGTGTGAAGATTTAAAATTTACAATATATGTAGAAGATACTGATTTTCAAGGCTTTGTGTATTATGCAAATTATTTAAGATTTTTTGAAAGAGCTAGATCCAACTTCTTGTCTAATAACAATCTCTTTCAAAAGAAATTTATTGAATCAAATGCTGCATTTATTGTTAAAGAGGTCCATATAGAATATTTTGCTCCAGCTGAACTAGGAGATGAAATAATTGTTCAATCTACAGTAGAAAAAAAATCTGATGCAAGAATGGTATTCTCTCAGTCAGTAAAAAATTTAAACAATAATAATGAATGCGCAAAAGGTTTGGTTGAGGTTTGTTTTATAAATTTGATAACAAAAAAACCACAAAAGTTTCCAGATGATTTATTATTAATTTTTAAATAGGAAAAATTTATGGACGATATTTCAGTATTAAACCTCTTTTTAGAAGCAGGAATGGTTGTAAAAATTGTAATGTTTCTTTTATTTATTGCTTCTGTTCTTTCTTGGATAGTAATTGTAGAAAGATATAATTTTTTTAGAAGAATAAAAAATATAAATAATGAGTTTCTTAAAAAATTCTGGAGTGGAAAGGATTTAAATAATCTTTATAAAGAAATTTTAAAAAGCGAATCACTATATGGAGCAATGAATTTATTTAAACATTCATTTGAAGAATTTAAAAACATAGACTCTGAGAGAGACATTTCTGAATTTGATCTGGAAAGCATCAATAGGTCAATGAGGGTTTCAATAGCCTCTGATGAAGAAGAAATGAATAAACATCTACCTTTTTTAGCTAATGTAGGATCTGTAAGTCCATATGTTGGTTTGCTTGGAACAGTATGGGGAATCATGACCTCATTCCAAGGTCTTTCTGATGCTACACAAGCAACTATAAATGCAGTCGCTCCTGGGATATCTGAAGCGCTAATTGCTACTGGAATGGGATTATTTGCAGCAATACCTGCAGTAGTTGCGTTTAATAAATTTACCTCTGAATCGGAAACAATCAGTCAAAGTACATTGATATTCGCAGAGGAGCTTGCTAGCATTTTTTACAAAGAGTCTATAAAAAAATAATGATCTATAGACTAGCTAAAAAAAAGAATTTAAAAGCTGAGATCAATGTTGTGCCATACATAGATGTCATGCTTGTCTTGCTAATTATATTTATGGTCTTATCACCATTATTAATTCAGGGGATTGAAGTTAATTTACCTCAAACTGATACTACAAAAATGAGTGTTCAAAATGAGCCACTTGTAATTTCTATTGATAAAACAGGAAATTATTTTATCAATGTTGGTGATGAGTCACTTTCTATAGATCTTGAAGAATTAAAAAGAAAGTCTAGGGTAATCTTTGATGCTAATCCTGAAATCGAAGTTGTTTTTCAGAGTGACAAAGATGTTTCATTTGATTACGTAGCAAAAGCAATGGCTTCAGTTCAAAGTGTAGGGATTACCAAGATAGGTATTGTTACTTCCGGTTATGAAAGTTAATAAAGTCTATCTTGAAGCCTCATTTGTATCTTTTATGATTCATGCTTCCATAATTTTGTATTCACTTGGGTTTTTTTATTACGAAAGCAATCAAAGGTCTGTATTGAGCAAGCCAATAAATGTTAATTTAATTTTTCAAGAAGAAGTTCAGAAAAAAATACAATCATCCCAACCTCAAAAAAAAGTTATTGAAGCAAGTGCAGTTGAAGAGGTTAAATTTCAAAATGAAGAGGTTAAAAATACCATATCATTTGATTCTCTAATAACCTCGATAAGCGTAGAAGAGTTATTAGAAGAGGAAATTTTAAATAGTCAAACTTCAGAGCAAAATCAAGTGGAGCTATTTAGTTCCTTAATTATTCAATCACTGCAATCAGCATGGCGGAAGCCTATGAATATCCAAAATGGCCTTATATGCGATATAAGACTGACAATAAATAAAAATGGAAGGGTCGTAAATTCAAATTTAATTAAAAGTAGTGGAAATATAAGGTTTGATAATTCCGCATTAATGGCAGTAGAAAGAATTGAAACGTTTAATTTTTTTAATAGAATTCCAACAAATATTTATCAATCTAACTTTAGAAATATAGTAATAACATTTAATCCATCATGAAAAAGATACTAATGTTATTAATTTTTTCAAATATTTTATTGTCAGAGCTGGTATTGGAGATTACCCAGGGGACAGAAGATCCATATAAAGTTGCAGTAATACCATTTAATGGCGATAGTTCTATATCAAATACAATTAATCAAATAGTAACAAATAATCTTAAAAGAACAGGCGAATTTAAAGTTTTCAATAACAAAAAATTATTATCTCAACCGCAGAAAGAAGTAGAAATTATTTTTAATGATTTTAGGATTTTAGATATTGATTATTTGATTCTTGGAAGTATATCCAATAGTGATAAATTTAATACTTCAGTAGAATACCAAGTTTATGATATCAAGAAGGGGTCTAAGATTAGGACTTCAACTGTGTTTGGGATCCCAAATAAGGATAGACAATTAGCACATTATATAAGTGATGGAATATATGAAGAAATAACTGGGATAAAAGGAATTGCATCAACAAAAATTTTATATGTAATTGAGAATAAGAACTTTAATCTTGTCATTGCTGATGCAGATGGAAAAAACGAACAAGTATTACTTGAAAGCTCGGAACCAATTATTTCACCAGCCTGGTCGCCAGATTCAAAGAAGGTCGCATATGTTTCTTTTGAAACTGGTATGGCTAAGGTTTTTATTCAAGATATTGCAACAGGTGAAAGAGAGGTCGTAATTGAAAATAAATTTCAAATAAGTGCGCCATCATGGTCTCCAGATGGTAAATTTTTATCTATAACGATGTATCAAGATGGCAATGCAGAAATATATATCTTAAATTTAAAAAATAAGAATTTAACTAGACTAACTAATCATTATGGGATTGATACTGAATCAACATGGTCCCCAAAAGGTTCAAAAATAATGTTTACATCTGGTAGATCTGGAACACCACAGTTATATGAGATAAATTTGAGAAGGTTCAATGCTAGGCCAAAAAGATTAACTTTTGAAGGTAATTATAATGCCAAGGGCTCATATTTGCCTGATAACCAAGGTATTATTTTTGTACATAGAGAAAATACTAAGTTTCAGATTGCTCTAAAATATTTTGATGAAAATTTTGTAAGACCGCTCACAGAATCTCAAATGGATGAATCGCCTAGCATTTCACCTAATGGAAATGTTATAGTTTATGCTATTAAAGATAATGGAATGGGATTGCTTTCTGGAGTAACTTTAAGCGGAGCAAAATTTAGGTTACCTGCAAAACAAGGCGCTGTAAGAGAGCCTGTCTGGTCAGGATTTTTAAGATAATTTAATAGGAGTGAGTATGTTTTTTTCAAAGAATAAATTTAATTTTATAATTTTAGTAATTTTTATATCTTCTTGTTCGACTATGAATGTTACTCAAGAACAAGTTTCATCAGGTAAGGTAAAAACAGTTAAAGCAACCTCATCGGCAGCTAGCGAAGGCTTTATTAATTATGATAGTAGGGCTGTTTTTGCAAATGCAACAATTTACTTTGAATTTGATAAATCTAACCTAACTAGCAAATCAATACAAATTCTTAAAAGTGCAGTTAATGCGCTAGATGAAAATGATTCAATTTCAATTACACTATCTGGTCATGCCGATGAAAGAGGGACAAGAGAATATAACTTAGCTTTAGGGCAAAGAAGAGCAGAAACAGTTAGTGACTATCTTGTTTTAAATGGTATTAACAAGAGTAGAATAACAGTTAAGAGTTATGGTGAAGAAAAACCAGCTATATTGGGTCAGGATGAATCCAGTTATGCAAAAAATAGAAGGGTAGAAATAAACTGATAAATGAATAATAAGTTTCGTTTATTTATATTTTTATTTACATTTTTTCATAATTCTTTAATTGCAAATGATAACGAAGATGTCAAAACAGACATCTTATTTCTTAAAATTCAAGAACTAGAATCAGAGATAGCTGAATTAAGAAATAAAGTCGAATCCCAGGACTATTTAATTGAAAAACTTATAAATGAATCTATTAATTCCGATGAAGAGAGCTCTGAAAATATTGAAGATTTAGCTATAAATACTGATGTAAGGTTTAAAGGAATAGAAGATCCTAAAAGCATTGATCAAGTATATAAAGCAGCTATTGATGCGCTAGAAAATCAAGATCTAGAAAAGGCATTTGTATTATTTAATTATTTTGTTGATAGCTTTAATGATGAAGAAAAAAGACCATTATCATATTTTTGGCTTGGAGAAATTAGTTTAATGAATAATGAATTAGATAAATCAAAAGATTTCTTTATGGAACTAATTAGCCTTTACCCAAACCACTATAGAGTGCCTCTTGCCCATAAAAAAATTGGCGATATTTATTTAAAAACAAATGATATTAATAAGGCTAAAGATAAATATAATTTTGTTGTAAGAGAGTATCCAAATAATACCGCTTCTTCCTTAGCCTTGCAGTTATTGAAAAATATGGAATAATCTCCATTTTTTACTATGTATTATCATGGGTCGCTAGCTCAGCTGGTAGAGCAGTTGGCTTTTAACCAATTGGTCACAGGTTCGAATCCTGTGCGACCCACCATTTTCAGGATATTCTTTGTATGAATTTAAGAAAAGATTCGATATCAAAGGTTACTAAATATTTTTCCACAGAATCCTTGGCAGCATCTTTTTTATTTTTTTTAGTACTTTCATCTTGGTATATCTTAAGGCCTGTTAGGAATGAGATGGCTGTTGCCAACGTTGAAGAGTTACCATATCTTCTAGCTGCTGGAGCCCTCATAATGTTTTTGGTTAATCCTTTATATTCATGGATAGCATCTAAGTCAGATTTAAGGAAGATAATACTTTTTTGTTACTCATTTTTAATACTTAATCTGATTTTTTTTCTTCTATCATGGCGAGCTTTTGATCTAGGAGATTCGATATGGCTAGGTAGAATATTTTATGTTTGGTGTAATATTTACTCTTTTTTTGTAGTTTCAATTTTTTGGGTGGTAATAATTAATTTATATAGAGACTCAAGAACTAGGGGTTTTTATGGAATTATTATGGCTGGCGGATCATTAGGAGCGCTTTTTGGTTCCGAAATTTCAAAAAGATTTTCAAATTCTTTTAATGATTTTGGTCTTGAATTTTTTAGCATGTCTTCTGCAATATTATTATTTTTAGCTATGTTGCTTGCAATTTTCATTACTTCGAAATCAAAATATTCTAATCAATTGGAACTTAATAATGTTGGAGGAGGTAGTTTTGATGGCATCAAAAACTCTTTAAAAAGGAGTGAAATAAGAAATATAGCTATTTATGTATGGTTATGGACGGGGCTAATGACAATTCAATGGATTACAGCTATCAATATTGTTGAAGACTGGTCACAAGACTCAGCACAAAGATTAAGATTTTTTGCAACGGTTGAACAAGTTACTTCACCATTAACCCTTATAGTCCAATTATTTTTAACAAATATTATTATTAAGAAATTTGGTATTAAGAATATTATGCTTATGTATGGCTTATTATTCTTTTTGGCTTATCTAGTATATGGTTTGATGCCTTCAATTATTTCGGTTGGAATAGTTACAGTTATTTTAAGAATTTTCGAATATGGTATTAATAAACCAACAAGAGAAACTATTTTCAGCGCTTTACAGAAAAACGATAGGTATAAATCTACTGTATTTATTGATACTTTTATTTCAAGGTTTGGAGATCTAACTGGAAGCGGATTTATTGCACTTAGTAAATTTACTAGCATTACTGCAAATGCTGCTCCCTTAATAGCCCTACCTATAGCTGGCTATCTATCATTTATTGGCATAAGAATCTCTAGAGATAATGAGATCAAAGACCTCTAGAACTATCTAAAATTTTTTTAATTTCAACAATTTTGGTCATTATCCTATCTGAAGCTTGAAAATTATTTTGTGTAAGCTGTAATGCAAATTCTAATTGATTAAGGGCTTGCTCGTCTTGGCCAAGCAAAAGAAAATATTCAGCTTTGCTTTGATGATAACCAATAATATTTTTACTACTTCTTTGGATTTCAGATAAAAGAAACCATAGCTCTGGATCATTGTTCTTCCTTAAGAGCTGATCTCTAATTATTTCTTCAGATTGAAAATATTGTTTTGTTAATAGAAGTAATTTTGATTTAGAGATTGAAAGAGGGTAATTTTTTGGTGAAATTTCTAGAAATCTATTTACTAAAACTAAGGCTTCATTATATTTTTCAAAAGCAATCAAGGTATCAACTTTGGTGTTATTAAGCACAAGATTTTTTGGATATTTTTTTATTAATGCATCTAATAATTCTATACTTTCTTTAAAATTATTATTTTTGTTATGTGCAAGAGCTAGACCATAAAGATTTCCATCTGAAGGGTTCTCATCTACTTTAGATTTATATAGTCTTAATGCATTTAAAGGGATTGTTTCATAATATACTTCCAATCTACTTTTCATTAATGAAAATTCAAGCGAGTCCCTTTTTCTTCCCTCCGAAGTGATATTTTCAGCAGCATTAAATGCATCACTAATCCTAGATGATGACAATGGGTGAGTTAATAGAAATTCAGGGGGTAAATCACCTGACAACCTTCTAATGGCATTCATATTCTCAAACATTTCTCCCATAGATTTTGGATCATATCCAGCATTTACTAGATTAATAAAGCCCACTCTATCTGCTTCTTTTTCAAATAAACGGCTGTATCTTAAATTTTGTGATTGAAGGATAGCCGGCCCTACTGCAATCGCATTTGGATTATTACTTATTAGCGCTACAGCTATAGAAGAAACCATAACAAGCGCAGATGCTAAATTGCTATCTTGTGACTTGAGCACATTTCTTGCAAAATGCCTTTGACTTAAATGCGCTAACTCATGAGCCAATACAGATGAAAATTGCCCCTCATTGTCTGCATGAAGGAATAATCCTCCATTTACACCAATAATACCTCCAGGAGCTGCAAATGCATTTAGCGAATCATCATCAATTAGTAAAACTGTAAAATATCTATCTTTGACCTGGCTAAACTCTGAAAGTCTATATATAAGATGCTCGGTGTACTCAAATAAAAGAGGATCTGATATCAAAGGAGCCTGAAAATATATTTGTTTAAGAAACATTTCACCGATTGCTCTTTCTTGAGCGGAGGATACTGCTCCTGAAACCCTGTCACCAAGTTCAGGCAAAACTATTTCATTCGATATCTCTTCGTCAGACAACAAATTAAGTGTCAAAACAAGCAAACTAGTAAAAATATAAATTTTCATTTATTCAAATAATTAATCCCGATTTTAACTTAGAACAGTAAAATAACAGAAAAGTTTATTGTTATTTAACTAATTCTAAAACAGCCTATGCTTTAATTCTGCATCTTTTCAACAAATCTTATATATAATGTAACTTGAAAATGATAAAACATTTAAATAATTTATTTCAACGCATCTTTAGCAATGAAGAAACTGTAATATTTTTATTAGCAATTATTTTTACTTTAGTGATTTTTAGTTTTTTCGCTTCAGTATTAACACCATTTATTATTAGTATCGTAGTTGCTTACTTGCTAGCTGGTCTCCAAAAAAAAATTCAGACTTACAATGTTTCTGAATCTTTGGCATTAATTCTTTCATTTTCAGTTTTTATTATTGTTGGAGCAGCAATGCTCACATGGTTAATACCTTTAATTTATGTTCAACTTCAATCTTTTATATTAGATATACCACGTCTTTTTAATGATTTTTTAAACTTTTTATCAACAATGCCAGCCGCCTTTCCAGAATTGGTTGATTCTGATCAGATTTCTGTTTTCTTTCAAGCTGTATCATCTGAATTATCATCAATAACTCAAAATTTAGTTAAATCGTCTATTGCAGGTATTCAGAGCACTATTGAAGTGCTCTTATATATTATTTTATTTCCAATTCTTGTTTTTTTCTTCTTATTTGATAGGAAGAATATTATTAACGGCTTTTTAAAAATAATACCAGGTGACAGAGCTATGCTTTCAAAAGTATGGACTGAGATGGATATTCAATTAAGCAATTATGTTCGTGGCAAAGTATTAGAAATTTTTATTGTTGGTATATTAGCAGGGATATTATTTTCTTTCTTTGGCTTAAAATATACTGCTTTATTATCAGTTTTGGTTGGTTTATCAGTATTAATACCATATGTTGGAGCTTTTACTGTTACTATTCCAATTGTAATTATTGGATTGCTTCAATTTGGATTAGGATCACAATTTTATTTATTAGTAGGCCTTTATTTACTGCTTCAATTTATTGATGGAAATCTATTGGTACCTATAATTTTTTCAGAAGCAGTTAAGCTACATCCTTTGATAATTATTCTTGCGGTATTTTTATTTGGAACTATGTTCGGATTTTGGGGCGTATTTTTCTCAATACCTTTAGCAACCTTTATAAAAGCTGTATGGAATTCTTGGCCAGGTATTTCATCTTCTAATGAAATTTAGATTCTATTTTGTCTTATTGCTTAATTCTATTTTTATAATGAGTGGTGAAAATTATGGGATAGTTGTCCATGGTGGTGCTGGCGTTATGTCAGGCTTAAGCCCTGAACAGCAAAAAATAATTGAAACAAAGGTTTCTAAAACTTTAATTTCTGCGTATAAAGTCCTAGAGGATGGAGGTTCCAGTCTTGATGCTGTTGAGTTTGCTGTATCAGAATTCGAAGATTCTCCGTTATTTAATGCTGGTAAGGGTTCTGTATATACATCAGATGAAACACAAGAAATGGATGCTTCAATAATGTTTGGTAAAGATCGATCCGCTGGAGCCGTTGCATCAGTAAAAAAAATTAAAAACCCTATCAAGCTTGCAAGAAAGATTTCTGAAGAAACTAAACATGTTTTTTTGGTTGGTGACGGCGCAGAATCGTTTGCAGAAATGATTGGCGAAACTATTGTTGACCCAAGCTACTTTCACTCTGATAAAAATCTTAAAAGATTAAAAAAAGCTAAAAGTAAGCTTGCTAAAAATAATATTGTTGAAGATAAAATAGGTACAGTAGGAGCAGTAGCGCTGGACAAGTATGGCAATATTTCTGCAGCAACCTCTACAGGAGGAATGACAAATAAAATGCCTGGAAGGGTTGGAGATTCTCCTATTATTGGATCAGGGACCTGGGCGCAAAATGGCGTTTGTGGGGTTTCTTCAACTGGACATGGAGAATTCTTTATAAAATTTCAGGTTGCCAAAGAAGTATGCGCTAGAATGGAATACCTGAATCAATCATTAGATGAATCTGCCACAAATATAATAGAGGAATTAGAATTAGTTGGAGCAACAGGAGGTTTGATTGCTATAGATAAAGAAGCAAATATATCAACCCCTTTTAATACTGGGGGGATGATTAGAGGAAGTATTACAAATAAAGCTGATTTAAGTATCGCAATTTATTAAATTTCTTGGACTAGCGATAGAACTTCTTCAACATGACCTCTTACTTTAACTGATCTCCATTCTTTCACTATTTTACCTTTTTCATCAATTAAAAAAGTTGATCTATCAATGCCCATATACTGTCTTCCATACATTGATTTCATCTTCATAACGTCAAATGCCTTACACATTTCTTCATCAGGATCTGATAAGAGTTCAAATGGGAATGATTGCTTTAATTTAAAATTTTCATGAGATTTTATGCTATCTCTTGATATACCTAATATTTCAGTATTAAGTTTTTTAAAAGCTTTAAAGTTATCTCTAAAATCTTGTCCCTGCGTGGTACATCCTGGCGTACTATCTTTGGGGTAAAAATAAATAACTAATTTTTTTCCAATAAAGTCTTTATTAGAAAAATTTTTATTATTAGTACAAATCCCATTAAATTTTGGGCATTTTTTTCCTTCAAGTTTTTTTCCCATAATTATTCCTTATAATTAGTTTTTTAAAATAGTGTATAGTCTTATTTTTACTTAATTTATAAATGATGCAAGTTTTAAATGGAAGTTTAGTTGCTTTAGTGACTCCGATGATGCCAGATGGCGAAATAGATTTCGATGCATTAAATAAAATTATTGATTGGCATATTCAAGAAGGCACCAATGGAATTGTTTCAGTTGGAACAACAGGCGAGTCAGCAACAGTAAATTTTGAAGAACATATAGAAGTTATAAGGCACACCATTAATTATGTTGATGGGAGATTGCCTGTAATTGCCGGTACTGGTGCCAATTCAACATCAGAAGCATTAGATTTAACTAAAGAGGCAAAAATTATTGGTGCAAATTATGCTTTAATAGTTACCCCATACTATAACAAGCCCAGTCAGAAGGGGTTAATAGAACATTACATAAAAATAGCAGATTCTGTAGATATACCTCAGATTTTATACAATGTACCCTCAAGAACAGCATGTGACTTGCTTCCAAGTACATCAGAAATTCTATCTAAGCATAGAAATATTGTTGGCATTAAGGAAGCAGTCTGTGATGAAGATAGGATAAAAGAGCTAATCAAAATTTCATTATCAAATGATAACTTTCAGATTTATTCAGGCGATGATCCTTCGTTTGTTAACATGCTAAGTATTGGAGGTCATGGAGTGATATCAGTTGCTGCAAATGTAGTACCAAAATTTATTTCAGAAATATGCTCTTTTTACCAAAATAATGAAGTTGAGAAAGCTGAAGAAATTAATGATAAATTAAAGAATTTATATGATTTATTGTTTATTCAATCTAATCCAATACCAGTTAAATGGATGATGTATAAAATGGGGTTAGTTCAAAATGCTCTTAGACTTCCTTTAGTTGAACTTGATAGAAAATATCAAGAAATTATCATTTCAGAAATGTTAAAATTAGAATTATTATGATTATTTTTAAATATTTTCTTTTACTTTTTATAATTTCTTCATGCTCTCTTATTGGCGGTCCTGATACCAAGTATGAATTTCTTGAAGAACAAATAGAGGAAGGTATGGCTTTGCCTGGTTCATTGGATGACTTAAATACTGAGAATCATTATCCTGTAATAGATGTAGAAGGTATTGATAACAATATTGAAGTACCAAAACCAAGGCAAATTTTTGCTTCATCTGGAAACAGCTCAGTGCAACTTAGAAGATTAGGAGAGTTAATGTGGATTTATATCGAAACACTTCCTTCAACTTCATGGCCAATCTCAAAAAATTATTGGGATACTTCTATCTATCAAGTTATTAACGCTAACCCTAATACAGGAGAAATAGATATAGATTTCGATCAAGAAACAAAGCTTATGATGAAGATTGAACATGGAATTAAAGAGGCTTCTACAGAGATATTTTTATATCAAATTGATAAAAATAATGGAACCATTCAAAGCAACCCAGAGCTAATTCAGAATGAAATGGGAAAGATAGTGGAATACTTTGCTGAATCAATAAACAATTTTTCAGGAACTTCTTTGGCTGCACAAAATTTAAATGAAATGAAGAAGGCCAATATTTTTTCTGAAGATGGAAAAACAGTTATTTCGCTTGATTTAAATTTTGACCGCGCATGGTCATCAGTCAGTAAGGCACTTACAGAGGCAAATATAGTTACTAATGATAGAGATAGGACTAATGGAGTATTTTTTGTTAGCTATGCTCAAGAAGATGAAAGAGGTTTGTTTGGTTTATTTGGAGGAAGAAATTCTAGTAATGATAATTCTCAAGACATTATTTTCAGTGAAGAGTCTGAATTTGAAATAATAATTACAGAAGAAAATAATAAAACATATGTTAGAGCAGTATCAAAAAATGGTAATATTGAGGATTCTGAACAATTACTATCAAAAATTAATGAGTCTTTAAGCTAATGAAAAAAATAAAAGAAATAACTAAAGGAAAAGCAAAATCAATGTTTAAAACTGAAAATGAAGAGCATTTAATAATGCATTTCAGCGATGACACTTCGGCTTTTGATGGAAAAAAGAAAGAAGCTCTTTTAGGTAAAGGAGTTGTTAATAATCAATTTAACGCTTTTATCATGGATCATCTTAAAAAAAATGGAATTGAAACCCATCTTGTTGAAGTCATTGATAATAGTGATTCGTTAGTTTACAAACTAGATATGTTTCCAATCGAATGTGTTATTAGGAACAGGGCATCTGGATCAATATGCAAAAGATTGGGAACTGAAGATGGATTGATTCTAGAGAACCCTCTATTTGAATTTTTCCTTAAGGATGATGATTTAGGAGACCCACTAATAAATGATGAACACATTATTTCATTTGGATGGGCTACTCAAGAACAGATACTGGAGATGAAAAAACTGACATATAAGGTAAACGAGATACTTTCTAAATTATTCTTAGAATCAGGTTTAATTTTGGTTGATTTTAAAGTTGAATATGGTGTTTATAATGGCAAAATTCTTTTAGCTGATGAATTTACTCCTGACGGTTGTAGGCTTTGGGATTCTGAAACAATGAAAAAAATGGATAAGGATAGATTTAGGCAGGGGCTGGGTGATGTTGTGGAATCCTATCACCAGGTTGCAGATAGATTAGGAATGAATATCAAAACTTGACTAAAATAGTCAGGTATTTATAATCTCCCCGTGAGACTAACTACAAAAAGCAGATATGCTGTAAGCGCTCTTATAGAATTAAGTTTTTTACAATCTAACGGACCTGTTTCATTAAGTGATATCTCTGGAAATCAGAATATAGAACTAACTTATTTAGAGCAGATTTTTAGGAAACTGCGTATAGCAGGGATTGTTAAAAGCATAAGAGGTAGAAATGGAGGGTATTTATACAATAAAGACCCCGCATCTATTACAGTTAAAGAGATCATGCATGCTGTAGATGAGGTTCTGGATGCAAGAAAATGCAATGGGACATCTTCTTGCAACAATGGCAAAAAATGCAGTACACATGATTTATGGCATGAGCTTAATGGAATCGTTGAAAATTATTTAGATCAAATAACGATCAATAGTCTTGTAGAAAACTATAATAGCCCATATATTAGGGTTAAAGAGATAAATTAGATGAGCACACAATCAACAATTTATTTAGATTACGCATCAACAACACCTGTTGACCCAATAGTTGCGTCTAAGATGATGGAATTTTTAACTCCTGAGGGAGAATTTGGCAATCCGGCATCTAGATCTCATCGTTTTGGTTGGAAGGCTGATGAAGCAGTGGAAGAGGCCAGATCTCATGTTGCAAATCTTGTTAATTGCGACCCAAGAGAGATTGTATGGACCTCTGGAGCAACTGAAGCAGATAATCTAGCCATAAAGGGTGTTGCAAGATTCTATAAATCAAAAGGAAACCACATAATTACTTCAAAAATTGAACATAAGGCTGTGCTAGATCCTTGTAGGCAATTAGAAAGAGAGGGCTTCGAAGTTACATATTTAGATCCAGACGAAAAAGGTATTATTAGCGCATCTGATGTAGAGGATGCAATTAAAGATACAACAGTTCTTGTTTCTATAATGCATGTAAATAATGAACTTGGTACAGTTAATGATATTGCAAATATTGGTAAAATAACTAGAAAAAATGGTGCTTTTTTTCATGTCGATGCGGCGCAAAGTACCGGTAAGGTAAAAATTGATTTAGAAAAAATGCCAATTGATTTAATGTCTTTTTCTGCTCATAAAACATATGGACCAAAAGGTATTGGGGCCTTGTATGTAAGAAGAAAACCAAGGGTGAGATTAGAAGCTTTAATTCATGGCGGAGGTCATGAAAGAGGCATGAGATCAGGAACATTAGCAACTCATCAGATAGTTGGAATGGGCGAGGCATTTAGAATAGCAAAAGAGGATATGGAAAAAGATAGTTTAAAGATATCAAAAATTCATGAAAAGTTTTTAGAAAAAGTAAAAGAAATAGATCATGTTTATATAAATGGAGATTTAAAGAATAAAGTGCCTAATATTTTAAATGTTAGCTTTAACTTTGTTGAAGGAGAGTCTTTAATAATGGGTCTAAAAGATATAGCGGTATCTTCAGGTTCTGCATGCACATCTGCAAGCTTGGAACCGTCTTATGTTTTAAGGGCTTTAGGAAGAAAAGATGAATTAGCACATAGTTCTATTAGATTCTCTTTTGGAAGATTCACCAGTGACGATGATGTAAAAAATACTTTAGATATTTTAGGCAATGTTGTTCATAGATTAAGAGAGCTATCGCCATTATGGGAAATGCACCTAGATGGTATAGATCTTGATAAAGTTGAATGGAATATGCATTAGGAGACCAATTATGGCATATAGCAAAAAAGTAGTAGATAAATTTGAAAACACATTAAATAATCCAGAGGCATTTAAAGTTGGGCGATTTGATCCAAAAGATGAAAATGTTGGGACTGGAATGGTTGGGGCGCCAGCATGCGGAGATGTTATGAAGCTTCAGATTAAATGTGAGCCAAAAGGTAATACCCATGTAATAAAAGATGTTAAGTTTAAAACTTATGGTTGCGGTTCTGCAATTGCATCATCCAGTGAATTAGTTGAAATGTTAATTGGCAAAACTCTTGAAGAAGCCAAGGCAATAAAAAATATAGAAATCGTCGAAGCTCTTGAATTACCTCCAATTAAGATACATTGCTCAGTTCTTGCTGAAGATTCAATCAAGCAAGCAATTGAAGATTATGAAGCCAAGCAATAATTAAATTATGCAGACTTTTAATACATCGGAACTAAACTTTTCTGAAAGTGCTATAGCTCATTTTCATCAGGCGCTTAGTGAAAGAGGTAAGGGTGAGGGAGTAAAAGTGGGCATAAAAGAGGCAGGGTGCTCTGGTTATGAATATACCTTTGATTTTGTTGATGAAATAGTTGAAGATTACCTAACATTTGAAAAAGACGGTTGTAAAATATTTGTAGACTCAAAAAGTTTTGATTTTCTAAAAGGCAGCTTAATTGATTATGTTGATGATGGTCTCAATAAGGGAATTAAGTTTGTAAATCCTAATGCTAAAGCTGTATGTGGATGTGGCGAAAGTTTCACTATTTAAATTATGGCTAAAATTAAAATATGGCCTCATGAGGAAATTTGTCCTAATGGAGCTGAAATAGAGTCTTTACCAGATGAAACTATTTGTGAAGCTGCGCTTAGAAATAAAATAAAAATTGAACATGCATGCGAAATGTCAGCTGCATGCACTACTTGCCATTGTATTGTAAGAAAAGGCTTTGAAACTTTAGATGAGGCAAGTGATATTGAAGAAGATTTACTAGATAAAGCTTGGGGTCTTGAACAAACATCAAGATTAAGCTGCCAAGCAGTCCCACCAAAAGATGAAGAAATAGAGATTGAGTTACCAAAATATAATATAAATATGGTTTCAGAGGATCATTAATGAATAAAATTGATTGGCTTGATGTTTTTGATATAGCTATTGAATTAAATGAAAAATATCCTGAAATAGACCCGCAATGGATTAGTTTTCCTGACTTACATAAAAAAATTTGTGATCTTAAGGGATTTATCGGTGATCCAAGTAAATCTAATGAGAAAATACTTGAAGCAATTCAGGGTCATTGGATAGAAGAATATCAATAACTTTAATATAATAGCGGATTAAATTTCAAGACAATTACATGACTATAGAAAAAACCTTATCAATTATCAAACCAGATGCTGTTGGTAAGAATGTAATAGGACAAATTATTTCTCGTTTTGAGGAGAATGGCCTTTATCTTATTGCAGGCAAACTACTTCACTTGTCAGATGAAATAGCATCAGGATTTTATGCAGAGCATGATGGAAAACCCTTTTTTGAAGACTTGAAGAAATTTATGACATCAGGTCCAGTATTTGTTCAAGTTTTACAAGGAGAAAATGCAATTCAAAAAAATAGAGAGCTTATGGGAAATACAAACCCTCAAGAAGCTTTACCCGGAACTATAAGGGCAGACTTTGCCAATAGTATTGATGCGAATGCCGTTCATGGATCTGATTCAGCAGTTAGTGCTAAAAGGGAGATTGAATATTTTTTTTCAGAAGAAGAGATATTAAATAAATAAATTGCATACAAAAAAAAATATTTTAGGATATTCATTAGAATCACTTGAACTTTTTTTTTCCGAAATAAATGAATCAAAATTTAGAGCCAAACAATTATTAAAATGGGTTCACCAAAAAGGGGTGCTAGATTTTGGATTAATGACAGACTTCAATAAAGATCTTAGGAAAAAACTTTCTTCTATTGCATGTTTAAAACCTCCATTAATTCATGAAAGATATCAATCAAATGAGGGAACTGTAAAGTACTTAATAGAATTGGAGTCTGGATCAATGATTGAAATGGTAGAAATACCAGAAAAGAATAGAAGAACTTTATGTGTGTCCTCTCAAGCTGGTTGTGCCCTGCAATGCACATTTTGTGCAACCGGAGCTCAAGGATTTGAAAAAGACTTAACAAGCGATGAAATTATAGGCCAATTATGGTTAGCAAATTTCCATACAAAAAATAAAGATCTTATAACAAATGTTGTTTTCATGGGTATGGGAGAACCCTTGCTAAATTTTGATGCAGTTGTTGAGTCAGCAAAAATAATGAAACATCAACTAGCTTATGGGTTATCTCGCAAGAGAGTTACAATTAGCACTTCAGGGATAGTTCCACAAATAGATAAATTGGCAGCTTCTGTTGATGTTTCATTAGCAATATCATTACATTCAGCCGATAACAGCCTAAGAGATGAAATAGTTCCAATAAACAAGAAATATCCAATAAATTCTCTTATTAATTCATGTAAGAATTATTTATTAAATTATGATAATAAGAGAAATATAACTATAGAATATATATTAATTGATGGCGTAAATGATTCTATTGAGCATGCTAAGCAGTTATCAAAACTTCTAGCTAATATTTCTTGTAAGATTAATTTAATACCTTTCAACAAATTTGATGGGTGTGAATATAAAAGACCGTCAAATGACAAGATAAGCGATTTTAAAGATTTTCTTATGAAAAAGGGTTATATTGCTACTCTTAGGATGACAAGGGGAGATGATGTTGATGGAGCTTGCGGCCAATTAGTCGGCAATCTAAGAAAATCAATAAAAGGAAAAAAATTAATTTCACATGAGACAATAATATGAGCAAATATCTAAAGTCAGCAAGCTCAGCAAAGGTTGGAAGAAAGTTTTTTCAAGCAAGAGAAAGATTGGGCCTCAGTATTGAAGAAATTAATAGCTCTACATATATAAATATTATATATATTAAAGCAATAGAAACAGGCGATTATTCAGCTTTTCCAAGCGAAACATTTGCTAGAGCCTATTTTAAAAAATATTCTGATTTTTTAAAAATAAAACCAGTGTTCCCTAATATATATAAACAAGATACAACTAACGCAAAAATAAAGAAAAAGATTAATAAAACAATTAATGAAAACACTTATTTATTCTATATTATTATAATAATCTCTTCTTTAGCTCTAATTGGCCTATTTTTCAGGTATATATAAAAGATAATATTGATTTTATATTTTATGCTAATAGACTTAATATCAAAGAAAATAATTGTTGATTATGACAAATTGGATTAAAAGAAAAAAAACAAAAGTTGTTAATGTCGGTGGGGTTCTTGTCGGGGGAGACAATCCAATATCAATTCAATCAATGACAAATACGAACACTTGTGATGTTGTTTCAACAGTAAATCAAATAAAAGATTTAGAGGATGCCGGAGCTGATATAGTGAGAGTTTCAGTGCCTGGATTTGAAGAAGCTAAAGCATTTAAGGAAATTAAGAAATTATCCAAAATTCCATTAGTGGCAGATATACATTTTGATTACAAAATAGCTCTCGAGGTTGCAGATACAGCAGATTGTTTAAGAATAAACCCAGGTAATATTGGTAAAGAAGATAGAGTTAAGGAAGTAATTAGCGCAGCAATTAATAATAATGTTCCAATAAGGGTTGGAGTAAATGCAGGATCTTTAGAAAAAGATTTACAAAAAAAGTATGGAGAACCTAATGCAGATGCCTTAGTAGAATCAGCTTTAAGGCATGTAGAAATATTAGATAAGTTTAATTTTGATAACTATAAGATGAGTCTTAAAGCTTCAAATATAGAGATGACGGTTGATGCATATCGCAAAATATCGAATCTTATTGATCAGCCTTTACACTTAGGAATTACTGAAGCAGGAAGCTATAGGGCTGGTACAGTTAAATCATCCATTGGTGTTGGAATGCTGCTTTCGGAAGGTATAGGCGATACAATTAGAATATCATTGGCGTCAGACCCTGTTGATGAAATTAAAATTGGATGGGATATTCTAAAAAGTTTAAATATAAGAAGTAGAGGGGTCAAGATTGTTGCTTGTCCAAGCTGTTCAAGACAAAATTTTAATGTTATCAAAGTAGTCAATGAACTTGAACAAAGACTTGAAGATGTTTCTGATGATATAGAAATTGCTATTATTGGATGTTATGTAAATGGACCAGGAGAGAGCAAGGCTGCAAACATTGGATTAACAGGAGCTAGCCCAAACAATCTTTTATATGTTGATGGCTCTCCTAATAAAAAAATTTCAAATGACAATCTTGTAGATGAGTTAGAAGAACAAGTTAGAGATAAGATACTTAAAAATAAAAACGAATCTGAAAAAATTATATTAAGGAGTTAAATTGGAAAAAATTCATTCACTTACAGGCATGATGGATTTAGTAGGCGAAAAGGCAGACAAAAGCGAAGTGTCTAATAGAATTTTCTTCACAGAGAAAGTTCTTAAAAATATTTTTCAAAGTTATTGTTTATCAGAAATAAGGACTCCAGCATTAGAAGATGAAAATCTATTTAAAAGATCTGTGGGCGATACTTCTGATATTGTAAACAAGGAACTATATTCGTTCTTAGATAAAAATGATAAAAGAATAGTGCTTAGGCCTGAGGGTACAGCAGGTGTTATTAGATCAATAATTGAAAAAAAGATTGATGGAGATGCTCATAGATTATGGTATCTGGGACCTATGTGGAGATATGAAAGGCCACAAAAAGGAAGATTTAGACAATTTTATCAAGCTGGAGTTGAAATTTTGGGTCATGAAGAGGGCTTAGCTGAATTAGAAATGGCCTCTTTAATTTGTTCAATTAATACACAATTAGAAATTAAAAATCCAGTAATTAAAATCAATCATTTGGGAAATAAGGAATGTAAAAATTTATTTTGTAAAGAGCTTGTGAATTATCTAAAACCTTTTTCATCAAAATTAGATAAAAAAGATCTAGAAAGATTGGATCGAAATCCATTGCGAATTTTAGATTCTAAAAACTCTGAAACACAAAATATTCTTAAGGAAGCACCAAAAATATCTGACTATCTTTCTAAAGAGTCACTAGATTTATTAAATTTAATAAAAGATACATTTTCGAATGATTGTAATATTGAAATTGACTATACACTGGTTAGAGGATTAGATTACTATACTGGTTTTGTTTTTGAGGCTATATCCTCTGAGCTTGGAGCTCAAGATGCATATTTAGGAGGCGGAAGATATGATCAGCTTTGCTCTCAATTAGGTGGCAAAGATCTTCCAGCAATTGGAATGGCAATAGGTATAGAAAGATTGGCAAGTATAGCCAATACGAATGAAATTAATAAGACTTTAGTATCTTTTATAATTTTGTCTAACAAAATTGAGCAAAAAGCATATAAAATAGCGCACGATTTAAGAGCAGTTAATAAAAAGCTTAATCTAGATATTCAGCTATCTGACGGTAGTTTAAAATCTAAATTAAGAAGAGCAAATAAGGATAATGCTTCATATGCTCTAATAGTTGGAGAAGAAGAGTTAAAATCAAATACAGTTATTGTTAAGTCATTATTAGATGAAAATTCTGAACAATCAAACATGAATATTAATGAATTGCATGATTTTATAAAATCAATTGTATAAAGGAAACAGGAATCTATATGAATAATGTTTATGAAAATGATATAAGATTTTTACCACTTTTAAAGTTTTTAGATAAACATAAGAAATTAATAATTTTTATATCTTCTATAATTTTAATATCGGTCTCATATTTTGTTATATCCAATCAGATCTCTAAACAAAATCATGAAAATGCAGCAAAAATTTATAAAGATTTGCTTATTGAGATCGAATTAGAAGATCAAGACCTAGAAAAAATAAACAGTCTTCTTGAGAATTTATTAATAGATTATGGTAAAACTGGTTATGCACAGGTTGCCTTACTAAAAAAGGCAAGTTTGGATGCTAGCAATAAAAACTTCTCAAGCGCATTAAAAAATTATTATGACCTAATTTCAATTACCGATGGTTTTAATGGTAATAAGATCTTTAATAAATTAGCAAGAGTAAATGCTGCAAGAATTCATATTTCAAATCAAGAATATGATAAGGCTCTTAAATTAATTGAAAATTATTCATCTTCATCTACCAATGCATATATTCATGAACTAACGGGAGATATCTTAGTTAAGAAAGATAAGATTGAATTAGCTTTAGCTCAATATGAATTAGCGTCAGATAAGTATTCTGATGAAGCTTCTAAATCAATTATTTCTATGAAAATAGCAAACTTGGGTATTTAAATTGAAAACGAAATCAATCCACCTTTTTATATTGTTACAACTTGGCTTTCTTATAAGTTCTTGTGCATCTTCTGATGGGCTAAGGTTTTGGAAAAGTGATGAGATTGATCCTGATGAGCCAAGAGAATTGATTTCTTTCTCAGAACAAAAAAATATTTCAATATCTTGGAAAAATTCATTTAGCGGAAATAATGACATAGGAAATTTTATTCCCGCATTTAGTTCAGGAAATTTATATTTTTCGGATGCAGAAGGAACGGTTACTTCCATGGATGCAATGAGTGGAGCTAAAAATTGGGAAAAGAAATTAGATGAACTTGCGTCAGGCACCGCAGCTGGATTTGGAATAATTGTTATTTCAGATACAAAAGGAAATGTAATAGCTTTAAACATCAATGATGGATCTGAGTTATGGTCTACAAATATTAAGAGTGAAATTCTAAGTAGTGTAGCAATTGATGCAAAAGCAGTTATTGTAAAAAGCGGAGCTGGAGAACTGTTAAGTTTAGATAATCAAACTGGCGAAATTTTATGGTCATATAGATCAAAATTACCCACTCTTACTATTAGGGGAAGTAGTAGCCCAGTAATTTTTGATAATAAAGTTTACGTATCATTTGATAATGGAAGGCTTGGTGTTTTTGAATTAGATTCCGGCTTCCCAATTTGGGATGGAGCTATTTCATATGTTAGCGGATCATCTGAACTAGAAAATCTTATAGATGCTGATTCTAGTCCTGTAATAGCAGGAGGACTCATCTATACAACTAATTACCAAGGCAAACTTAATATTTTTGATATGTCTCAAAAGAGATCAATTTGGTCATATGATATTTCATCATTTTTTTCGCCTGTAATTACGCGCGGAATGATAATTGTCGTAGAGTCTGATTCAGGTATTAAATCTTTTACATCAAAAACCCTTGAAGAGTCATGGATTCTTGAAGATTATTTAAATAGAGATATTTCAAATGCTATAAGCTTTAAAGGGAATTTAATTTTTGGAGATTTTGAAGGGTATATCCATGTTATTGATCCATTAAATGGAACAACCATAGCAAGAGAAAAAATTTCAAAACAGCCAATTAAAAGCATTATTAGTAGAAGTAATAGCTTTTATGCTATTGATGAAGAATTTAATTTATTCTCTTTAAACATATAAAATGAGATATAAAAATGTTTACTTCAATAGCAATAATAGGGCGTCCGAACGTAGGTAAGTCCTCTTTATTTAATAAATTAACAAAATCAAGAGATGCGATTGTATCTGATTACGCTGGACTAACCAAAGACAGGAATCATGGATTTATAAATTTAAATGATAAGAAAACTTTAATAATAGATACTGGTGGAATTGGTAATGAAAAAGAAAAGATTAAACAAGCAATATCTAATCAGGCCTGGATGGCCGTTGAAGAATCCTCTTTAATAATTTTATTATTTGATAGTTCTGAAGAACTAAATAAAGAAGATATTGAGATTATTTATAAATTAAGAAAATTAAATAAAGAGTTTATAGCTGTACTCAATAAAGTTGATAAAAAATCTGATTCTTTAATCAAAGAAGATCTTTTAAAAAATGGGATAGATAATTTTATTGAAATTAGTGCTGAGCATTCTAAGAATTTAAATGTACTCAAATCTTATCTTGAAGAAAAAGTTCCAAATAATTACATGGATATTCAAGATGGAAAAAAAGTGGCTATTCTTGGGAGACCAAACGCCGGTAAATCAACTTTTATAAATAAATTTATCAATGAAGATAGATTAGTAGTAAGTGAAATTGCTGGAACAACTATTGATGCTATAAGCATACCCTTTGAATTTAATAAGCAACAATTTATATTTATTGATACGGCCGGAATTAGGAAAGGTTATAAATATAATCACAAGATTGAATATTTTTCTTATGTTAGAGCTATGCATGCGATCGAACAAAGCGACATTGTAATTTTTATGTGCGATGCGCAAGAAGGTCTTGTTGACCAGGATTTAAAAATATTAAATATGATTATTGAAAACGGTAAGCCAGTTTTATTCGCTCTAAATAAGATTGACCTAATCTCAAAAAATAATTTAAAGAAGCTATATGAATCAAAAAGAATGCAATCTGAATTTATATCAAATCTAGTAAAAGTTGAGATATCAGCAATTAAGAAGAAAGGGTTTAAGAAGCTTTTCCATTTAACTAATAAATTAATTGATACTTCTCAACAAAAATTTACAACCTCAATGCTTAATAGCTTATTAAAAAAATTTATATCATTAAGCGCTCCGCCAGCATTAAGAGGAAGACAGCTTAAATTTAAACATGTTCATTTTGGAGGAACTTGCCCAACAACTTTAATTATTCATGCTAATCAAGACAAGAAAATCCCTAACAACTATAAAAAATATCTTGAAAATTCATTTAGATCAAAGTTAGGGCTTGAAAGCATCCAATTAAAATTACTTTTTAGAAAAGCAGATAACCCCTATGAGGGCAATAAAAATAAATTGACAGATAGGCAGATAAAAAAAAGACAACGTTTAATTAAACATAACAAGAAGACAAAGAAATAATATTTAATAGATATTATTGACTAATCTATATATAGAATCTGCTGTATAATTGAAATCAGTAACAATAAATTATTGATATTTATAACTAAAGCACACAATGCAAGAAAGGCCAGTATATCTTGATTTGACTAAAATCAGTTTGCCGCTGTCAGCTTTTTTATCCATTACTCATAGATTATCTGGAATGTATGTTTTTTTTATAACATTGCCCTTATCTTTAGTAATTATTAGTTCACTAAAATATGAATGGCGTTTTGATGCACTTATTGAAAATTTAACCATAGTGTCTTTTTTTTCTGTTTCTGTCTTTATTAGTGTATTAATTTTTTGGTATCACATATTAACTGGTGTCAGACATCTTATTATGGATCTATTTCATGTTGGAGAATCATTGAAGGGCGCCCATTATTCATCAATTATTGTTATTTCTATTTGGGTATTAACTTCTATAGGCTATTTAGGGTATTTATTTATATGAAAGGTTCAATACTATGGAATATTCAAAGATATAGTGCTTTATTTATCTTTGCATATTTTATTTATATTGTTAGTTTTTTTATTATTAGTGATGAAATAAACTTCTCTATTTTATCAAATTTCTTTTTTTCTTATACATTTAAAGTTTCTACAACATTTGTTTTCTTAATGATTGTTGCGCATTCATATGTTGGCTTATGGACTGTTGGTACTGATTATTTGACAGAACGAACCTTAGGCTTTTTAAGTAAATCATTGGCAAAAAGAGCAGGGTTACTAAGAAATCTATATTTTATTGTTTTTATAACCTTAGGTATTTTTTATTTAATGGTTATCTTATATATAATATGGTTATAAGTTATAATGATATACAATTATAATTATTAGTAATAATGAATAATATAAATACTATTGAATTTGATGCCTTGATAATTGGTGGGGGTGGCTCAGGAATGCGCGCATCTCTTGAATTAGCAAAGTCAGGCCTAAAGACTGCTGTTGTTTCAAAAGTTTTCCCAACAAGGTCTCATACTGTTTCTGCTCAAGGAGGGATAACATGTGCTATTGCAAGTGCTGATCCAAATGATGATTGGAGATGGCATATGTATGACACTGTAAAGGGCGCTGATTTTATAGGAGATCAAGATGCTATAGAGTATCTATGTTCAGAAGGTCCAAAGGCTGTTTTTGAGCTTGAACATATGGGCTTACCTTTCTCTAGATTTGAAAATGGTAGAATTTATCAAAGACCTTTTGGAGGTCAATCAAAAGATTTTGGAAAAGGAGGCCAAGCTTCTAGAACATGTGCTGCAGCTGATAGAACAGGGCATGCTTTATTGCATACGCTATATCAAAATAATGTAAAAGAAGGAGCAAATTTTCTAAATGAATGGTTTGCAGTTGATTTAGTTAAAAATTCAAAAGATGAAGTTACTGGAGTTATAGCCTTCTCAATTGAAAATGGAGAAGTGGCATATTTAAAAGCTCAAGCAACAGTTCTTGCTACAGGCGGGGCTGGACGTATTTATGCCTCAACCACTAACGCATTAATAAATACAGGAGATGGTTTAGCAATGGCTTTAAGGGCTGGTTATCCTGCTCAAGATATGGAAATGTGGCAATTTCATCCTACTGGTATTTATGGGGCTGGCTCCCTCGTTACTGAGGGTTGCAGAGGAGAAGGAGGTTATTTAATAAATAAAGATGGTGAAAGGTTTATGGAAAGATATGCACCAAATGTAAAAGATCTTGCTGGAAGAGATGTGGTGGCTAGATCTATGGTGCTTGAGATACTTGAAGGAAGAGGTTGTGGTGAAAATAATGATCACATTTTCTTAAAATTAGATCATTTAGGTGCTGATGTTTTAAATTCTAAATTACCAGGGATCTGTGAATTATCCAGAACTTTTGCACATGTAGACCCTATCTATGAACCAATACCTGTAGTTCCGACTTGTCACTATATGATGGGAGGTACTCCAACCAATATATCGGGCCAGGCATATACAAGAAAAAATAACGAGGATCATTTAATACCAGGATTATTTTCTGTTGGCGAAGCAGCTTGCGTTTCGGTTCATGGCGCAAATAGATTAGGAGGAAATTCCTTGCTTGATCTAGTGGTGTTTGGGAGAGCTACCGGCAAGCATATACAAAAAGAATTAAAATCAGGTGGAGGTGTTACTTCAGCAACTAAAGATGATATAGACGCCTCATTAAAGAGACTAAACAAATTAAATGAATCAAATTCTGGCTTTGATACAGCTGATGTTAAAAAAGAACTTCAAGAATGTATGCAAAACTATTTTGGTGTTTTTAGGCGAGGAGAATTTATGAAGCAAGGACTTGATCAATTAAAAGATTTAAAGGAAAAAGTTGATAATCTCCATTTAACTGATAAAAGTGATGCATTTAATACAAGCAGAGTGGAAGCAATTGAATTACAAAATTTATTTGATGTAGCAGAGGCAACGGCAATATCTGCATATGAAAGAAATGAAAGCAGGGGCGCTCATGCAAGAGATGATTATCCTGATAGAGATGATGAAAACTGGTTATGTCATACAATATTTGACCCTAAATCTGAATCAGTAAGTAAAAGAGAAGTAAATTTTAATCCATCAAAACTAGAGGCCTTTCCACCCAAGGCAAGGACATATTAATGTTTGGAAATAAATTAGAAATAAGTCTTTACAGATATAACCCTGAAGAGGATAAATTTCCTTATATGAAAAAATATATCATAGATAAGCCTGAAAGAGATATTATGGTTTTAGACTTACTTAATCTTTTAAAAGAAGAAGACCAATCAATATCATATAGAAGATCTTGCAGAGAAGGTGTATGCGGTTCAGATGGAATGAATATTAATGGTAAAAATGGGCTTGCATGCATCACGCCAATTTCAGAAGTTATTAAAAGGAATAAAATAGAACTTAGACCATTGCCTGGATTACCTGTAATAAGAGACTTAGTTGTAGATATGACTGAGTTTTATTCACAATATGAAAAGATTAAACCATTTTTACAGAATGAGACAACAGCACCTGAACAAGAAAGACTTCAATCTCCAGAAGATAGAGATAAATTAGATGGATTATATGAATGTATTTTATGTGCTTGTTGCTCAACAAGTTGCCCTTCATTTTGGTGGAATCCTGATAAATTTGTAGGTCCAGCAGCATTACTTCAAGCATATAGGTTTCTTGTAGATTCAAGAGATCTAAAAACCCAAGAAAGGCTGGAATCTCTTTCTGATCCATTTAGCGTTTATAGATGTCATGGAATTATGAATTGTGTAAATGTATGTCCAAAAGGGCTTAACCCTAACAAAGCAATTGGTGAGATAAAATCAATGTTACATAAAAATAAAAAGGATATAATTGTTTCTGACGGAGCTTAGCAAATAAACATAAAATGAGTTTATCTATGAAAGAGCTTTGGAAAAGCTCACATATTTCAGCGGGACATGCTGCCTACTTAGAAACCCTTTACGAGACATTTATAAATAATCCTGAAGACCTTTCAGAAGAGTGGCTAGATTTTTTTACTAATTTACCAAAACACCCTAATTCTAATGGTGAAATATCTCATCAAGAAATAATCAGAGAATTTAAAAATATTTCTAGAGGTAACACTGAACATAAAATATCAATAGATGAGCGGCAGGGTAAAGTTATTAGATTAATTAAGTCTTATAGAAATAGAGGTCATCTTAAAGCAAATCTAGATCCTCTCAGGATGATGGAGCATAAGACCGTCGAAGATCTTAGTATTGAATTTCATGGCTTATCAACAAGCGATCTTGATGAAGAGTTTTATACAGATACTTTTACTGATGCAACTAAATTAACTTTGAGAGAAATTGTTAGACAATTAGAAGCAAGTTATTGTGGAAATATTGCAATTGAATGCAATCATATTTTTGATTCCGAAGAAAGGAGATGGTTTCAAAGAAAGTTTGAGTCAAGGTTAAAAGACTATTCATTTGCAGAAGATGAAAAAATTAATATCTATGAAAGACTTAATTCTGCAGAGGGTCTGGCAAAATATCTTTCAGCTAAATACCCTGGTATGAAACGATTTGGAATTGATGGTGCTGAAGCCCTTGTTCCATTAATAGAAAGCGTAATTCAAAATTGTGGTTCATTAGGTGCAAACCAATTATGTTTTGGTATGGCTCATAGAGGAAGGCTAAATCTTTTAGTAAATGTTCTAGGCAAGCTTCCATCTGAATTATTTTCAGCTTTTAATGAAGAATTTGAATTAGATGGAGCTAACACAGGCGATGTGAAATATCATTTAGGATTTTCATCTAATTTTGATACACCAGGTGGTGAAGTACATGT
This sequence comes from uncultured SAR86 cluster bacterium, assembly GCA_902583575.1. GTDB lineage: Bacteria > Pseudomonadota > Gammaproteobacteria > Magnimaribacterales > D2472 > SAR86A. Next base: position 243,965 of record CACHWY010000001.1, read on the forward strand.
TTCATTATTTAATAATCCATCGCATTTAGAAATTGTTGATCCAGTTGTTCTAGGATCTGTTAGGGCTCGACAAGATAGGATAAATGACATAGATAGATCACAAGTTGTTCCAGTATTGCTTCATGGAGATGCCTCTTTCTCTGGTCAAGGCGTTGTTATGGAATCTCTTCAGATGTCTCAAACCAGAGGTTTTAATGTAGGTGGAACAATTCATATTATTGTTAATAATCAAATAGGTTTTACTACAAGTAATATTAACGATTCCAGGTCTACCGACTATTCATCTGATGTAGCAAAGGTAATACAGGCTCCTATTATCCATGTTAATGGAGACGATCCTGAGATGGTTATAAATGCTACAAAGATTGCATGCAAATATAGAAATAAATTCAAAAAAGATATCGTAATCGATCTTTTTTGTTATAGAAGAAGAGGGCATAACGAAGCAGATGATCCTTCTGCAACTCAACCGTTAATGTATAAGAAAATCTCTAAACATCCATCTGTTGTAAGCCAATATGAAAATTCCTTGAAAGATGAAGGACTTTTGTCTGAAGAAAAGATAAAAATAATTAAAAAAGAATATAGAAAATCTCTTGAAGGTGGTAAAAGTGTTGCTAAAAATTTAGCAAAAAAACCAAATGATTCCTTATGGTTTGATTGGGAGCCCTTCATGGATGTTCTATGGTGGCCAAAAGTAGATACAGCATTTAATAAGAAAAAATTTAATAAACTTGCTAAAGATATATGTAAAATTCCTAATTCTTTTAATTTAGGCAGCCAAGCATCTAAGATTTTTGAAGAAAGATTAAAAATGAATAATGGTGAGGTAAGGCTAAACTGGGGTTTTGCTGAAAATATGGCCTACGCCACTTTATTAAGTGAAGGATATCCAATAAGAATCACTGGCCAAGATGTAAGGAGAGGAACATTTTCTCATAGGCACGCATGTGTATTTGATAGTGAAACTGGGATGGGCTTTATTCCTCTATCAGAAATTGCTGAGAAGAATAATACAAGATTCGATATATATGACTCACTTTTGTCTGAAGAAGCAGTATTGGGTTTTGAATATGGGTATTCTGCTACTTGGCCATCTGGTTTGACAATATGGGAAGCTCAATTTGGAGATTTTGCTAATGGCGCTCAGGTAGTTATTGACCAATTTATAGTTTCTGCTCAACATAAATGGGAAAGGTTATCTGGACTAGTAATGTTATTGCCTCATGGATATGAAGGACAAGGTCCTGAACACAGTAGTGCAAGAATAGAAAGATTTCTGCAATTATGCGCTTCAGAAAATATTCAGGTTTGTGTTCCAAGTTCTCCAAAGCAAATATTTCACCTTTTAAGAAGGCAAGCTATAAGAAAAATGAGAACTCCATTAATAGTTATCTCTCCAAAAAGTTTATTGAGAAACCCAATGGCGACCTCTTCTTTAGACGAGTTAACAGATGGCAGCTTTTCTTGTGTAATTGATGATGATATTAAAGACAAAGATAAAGTAAATAAATTGATAATGTGTTCTGGAAAGGTATTTTACGATCTTGTAAAAAAAAGAAATGATGAAAAACGACAAGATATTGGAATAGTTAGGATTGAGCAGCTGTATCCTTTTCCATATGATGACCTTGAAGAAATCCTGACAAAGTATCAAAATGTACATGAATATGTATGGTGTCAAGAAGAACCACAGAATCAAGGAGCATGGTTTAGTCACAGACATAGAATTCAAAGAGTTTTAGATAGATTAGGTAAAAAAAATGAGGTTAATTTGGTTAGTCGTGAACCCGCAGCAGCGCCAGCAGTCGGACTCATGAAATTACATATACAACAACAAGAAGATTTAATCAATGAGGCAATTAGCAAATGAGTATTGAAATTAAGTCTCCTACATTTCCAGAGTCTGTTGCTGACGGAACTATTGCTAATTGGCTAAAAAAAGAAGGCGAAACTGTAAATCAGGATGAGGTTATTGTAGAAATAGAGACTGATAAAGTTGTTCTTGAAGTTTTAGCGCAATCAGATGGAGTAATAACAAAAATTATAAAATCTGAAGGAGATACAGTATCTAGTTCAGAGGTTATTGGAGAATTTAAAGAATCAGAAGGTGCTGCAGAACCTGTTAAAGAAAAAGTGATTGATAAGCTTGCTACAAAAAAAACAAAAAATAAAAAAGATGAGATTGTTAATGATAAAACCAAGAATTCAGGACCGGCTGCTAAAAAAATTATTTCTGAAAAAGGGATAGATGCTAGCAACATAAAATCTTCAGGGAAAGGTAATAGAATTACAAAAGCTGATGTTGTAAATCATTTAGAGCCTAAAGAGAACACTAGCGTTTTATCAGAAAATACTACCTCAAGAGATGACAGGCCAGAGAAAAGAGTACCTATGTCTCGATTAAGATCTACTATTGCTAAAAGATTAGTATCTGTTAAACAAGAAACAGCAATGTTAACTACATTTAATGAGGTAGATATGCTGCCTATTAAAGAATTAAGGTCAAAATATGGTGCAGAATTTGAAAAAGAACATGGAGTTAAACTTGGTTTTATGGGTTTCTTTGTAATAGCTGTTGTTCAAGCACTTAAAAAATTTCCAGTTGTAAATGCTTCAATTGATGGCAATGATATTGTTTATCATGGATTCCAAGATATAGGGGTAGCAGTATCTACTGAAAGGGGCTTGGTAGTACCTATCATCAAAGATGCAGATACAAAATCCTTACCAGAAATTGAGAAATCTATTTTAAGTTATTCTGAAAAAGCTAGAAATGGAAAACTATCTATTGAAGAAATGCAAGGAGGTACTTTTACTATTTCAAATGGAGGTATTTTTGGTTCATTGCTTTCTACACCAATCCTGAATGCTCCTCAGACGGCAATTCTTGGAATGCATGCTATTCAAGAAAGACCAGTAGCAATAGATGGAGAGATTGTTATTAGACCAATGATGTATTTAGCAATGAGTTATGATCATAGATTACTAGATGGAAAAGAAGCGGTTACTTTTTTAGTTTCTATAAAAGAACAGCTTGAATCACCTGAGAGATTATTACTAAACTTATAATATTTAGGAAAAAAAATGTTTGATGTAGTTGTTATAGGAAGTGGGCCAGCCGGCTATGTTGCTGCAATTAGAGCCTCACAACTTGGTTTTAAAACATTATGTATTGAAGAGTCTATTGATGATGATGGAAAGCCAAACCTTGGTGGAACGTGTTTAAATGTAGGGTGCATTCCCTCAAAAGCTCTTTTAGATTCATCTCATAAATATTATCAAGCAAAAAAGAACTTAAGCGTTCATGGTGTTCAGATTGATAAACTTAAACTTGATTTAGATGCGATGATGTCTAGAAAGGATGAAATTGTATCTCAATTAACTGGAGGTATATCAGGACTTTTTAAAGCAAATAAAGTTGAATCAATAACTGGGAGGGGAAAAGTAATTTCAAAGAATGTTATTGAAATAACAAAACCAGATGGCTCAAAAGGAAGTATTGATGCTAAAAATATCATTATTGCAACAGGATCGAAGCCAATTGAAATAAATGCTGCTCCATTTAGCAAGCATATAGTTGATAGTACAGGTGCATTATCTTTTAAGAAAGTACCAAAAAAATTAGGTGTTGTTGGCGCTGGAATTATCGGTTTGGAGCTTGGAAGTGTTTGGTCAAGACTAGGCTCTAATGTAACTGTTCTAGAAGCTCTTGATGATTTTCTTCCGATGTCTGACTCTGATATTTCTAAAGAGTCTTTAAAAGAATTTAAAAAACAAGGATTAGATATTCAGCTAGGATCAAAGGTAATCAGCACGAAAAATATGAAGAATTCTATAAAGTTATCCTATGTTAAAGAAGATAATGAAATCGAGATGGAATTTGATAAATTGATTGTGGCAGTTGGTCGCTCATCAAATGTAGACAATATTTTAAATGACGATCTTGGAGTATCAATAAAAAATGGTTTAATTGAAGTTGATGAATATTGTCAAACTTCTGTATCAAATATTTGGGCAGTTGGTGATGTTGTTAGAGGTCCTATGCTTGCGCATAAAGGAAGCGAAGAAGGTATTATGGTTGCAGAAAGAATTGCCGATAAACATACCGAGGTAAACTATGATCTTGTACCTTCAGTTATATATACTCATCCTGAAATTGCTTGGGTTGGGAAAAATGAAAATGAATTAAAGGAAAGTGGAATTGATTATAATGTAGGTAAATTTCCATTTGCAGCTAATGGAAGGGCTCTAGCTGTTTCTGAATCCATAGGTTTTGTAAAGTTACTTTCTGATAAAAAAACTGATGCCATTCTTGGGGTTCATGTCTTTGGACCATCAGCAGCTGATATTGTTCAACAAGCATTAATTTCAATGGAATTTGGAGCAAGCGCAGAGGATATATCTTTAACAATGTTTAGTCATCCCACTGTTTCTGAGGCTTTGCACGAAGCTGCATTAGCTTCAAATAATCAAGCGATTCATATAGGAAATAAAAAATAATGAATTTGCATGAATATCAAGGCAAATCATTATTTGCTGAATATAATTTACCTGTATCAAAGGGAGAAGTAATATTTGATGCGAAAAATGCAATAGATGCATGCAATAAGATTGGTGGAACAAAATGGGTAGTTAAAGCTCAAGTCCATGCTGGAGGAAGAGGTAAAGCAGGAGGAGTAGAATTAATAGATTCACCAGATCAGGCTGAAGCATTCGCAAAAAAATGGCTTGGCCAAAAATTAGTTACTTACCAGACAGACAAAGATGGACAATTAGTTAATTCAATATTAATTGAAGAGTGCACCAACATTTTAAAAGAATTATATTTAAGTGCAGTTATTGATCGAGATTCACAAAAAATTGTTTTCATAGGATCAAGTGAGGGCGGTGTAAATATTGAAGAAGTTGCTAGGAATACGCCAGAAAAAATTATTTATCAAGGTGTTGAATTTAAAGATCAGTCTTTACCTGAGCATGCGAAGAATATAGCAAATGTTTTAAAACTCAATAATGAACAAACAAATCAATTCATTCCCATGATAGACAATTTATTAAGATTATTTGTTGAAAAAGATCTAAGTTTATTAGAAATAAATCCATTAGTTATTAATTCTGATGGCGACCTTCACTGTTTAGATGCAAAAGTGAATATAGATACTAATGCATTATTTAGACAACCAGAATTTCTAGAAATGCATGATGAAACTCAAGAAGATCCAAGAGAAGCAGAGGCAGCAAAAAATGATTTAAGTTATGTTTCACTAGATGGGAATATTGGTTGTATGGTAAATGGCGCAGGTTTAGCAATGGGCACTATGGACACAATAAAGTTTTTTGGTGGCAATCCTGCAAATTTTTTAGATGTTGGAGGCACAGCCACTCAAGATCGTGTTGCAAAAGCATTTAAAATCATTTTAAAAGACCCAAATGTAAAAGTTGTTTTGGTTAATATATTTGGAGGAATTGTAAGGTGTGATGTAATAGCTAAAGGTATTATTGCTGCTATTAAAGAAGTTGATATAAAAGTTCCGGTAGTGGTTAGGCTTGAGGGAAATAATGCTGATATTGGAGCCAAAATTCTTTCTAAAGCTAATATAAAAATTGAAAGTATAAATAATTTATCTGATGCGGCAAAGAAAGCAGTCGAATTAGCAAAATGAGTATATTAGTAAATAAAGAAACTAGATTAATTGTACAGGGTTTTACAGGATCTCAAGGAACTCTTCATTCAGAACAGTCAATAGAGTATGGAACTAATATTGTTGGAGGTGTTACTCCAGGGAAAGGAGGTCAAGAGCACCTAGGGAAACCAGTTTTCAATTCTGTTAAAGAGGCAGTAGATAAAGTTGAGCCAAATGCTTCTATTATTTTTGTACCTGCAAAATTCTGCAAAGATTCGATATTAGAAGCTGCAGAAGCGGGCATTAAGTTAATAATTTGCATTACAGAAGGAGTGCCAACTTTAGATATGCTTGATGTAAAAAAATATATAGATAATATTGGGGCGAGATTGATAGGCCCTAATTGTCCAGGCGTTATAACTCCAGGGGAAGCAAAACTTGGTATTATGCCTGGCAATATTCATTTACCTGGCTCTATTGGTATCATTTCAAGATCAGGAACACTCACCTATGAAGCTGTTAAACAAACAACAGATTTAGGGTTCGGACAGAGTAGTTGTGTTGGTATTGGCGGGGATCCAATTCCAGGATCATCTTTTATAGATATACTTAAATTATTTGAAGAAGATACTCAAACAGAAGCAATAGTAATGGTTGGAGAGATTGGGGGTACAGCTGAAGAAGCTGCTGCAGAATATATCAAAGCTAATATATCCAAACCAGTAATTTCATACATAGCTGGCCAAACTGCACCTGCTGGAAAAAGGATGGGTCATGCAGGAGCAATTATTGCCGGAGGAAAAGGAACTGCTGCAGATAAAATTTCTAAATTAAAAGAGTGCGGTGTGCATGTGGCAGATAATTTAGTTGAAATCGGAAACAAAGTTGCAGAAGTCCTCAAGATTAATTAGTTAATAAATTTTTATTAATAATCCATCTAAGCCTGGCTATCGCTAAGAAAGCAAATATAGTTAATCCTACAATCATGCCATACCACATTCCTTTTGCTTCAAGAGGATTATTAAAACCATAATTTGTTAAAAAATATCCTATTGGCATAGCAAAAATCCAAAAAGATATAAATAATAATATCATTGGTGCAAATGTATCTTTATATCCTCTTAGACTGCCCAATGCACCCATTTGAACTCCATCAGGTAGTTGGAATATAGCTGCAAATAAAATTAGAGTTATGGCAAGCTCTTTAACCAGAATCTCTGTTGTATATAAGCCAACGATAAATGAACCAAATAACAAAATTATTATGCTATTTATCAATGCTGTAAAAGAACACAAATATATTGCAGAGAATGAGGCGAATTTAGCTTGATTTGGATTTTTTTCGCCTATAAGGTTTCCAACCCTAGTAGCTGCAGCTAACCCAATTGATAAAGGTACCATAAAAAATAAACTTGCAATATTAATTGCGACCGTATGTCCTGCTACTACTATTTCTCCAAAAACACTTAGAATTATTGCTGCTCCAGAAAACATACTTAGTTCAAAAAATATTCCAATACCGATTGGCAAGCCTAGTTTAAAAACTTCTTTAGTTGTTTCCATTGAGAATGGAGTGAATTCTGAAAATGGCTTGGTTTGTTTATAATTTTTAGAAATATTAATGTAGATAATTAATGTAATCATCATTAAAAAACCAATTATAGATGTTGCTATTCCGCAACCAACACCACCAAGCTTAGGCGCTCCGAATAATCCATATACAAAAATTATGTCTAATGGAATATTTAATAGCATTCCACAGAAGGCGATTACAAATATTGGTTTTGTTAATGTCATTCCTTCGCTGTAACACCTTAAGCATGTATAAATAGTAAAGAAGGCAGTTCCTATTGAAACTGCTTTAAGATAGTCTCCTGATATCTTTGTAATACCCTGTTTGGTTGGAAGTTGGTCTAATATTAAATCTAGATTTGTAAATATTAAGACAATAAAAATACTTAGAAATAAAGCTATCCAGAGTATCTCTCTTAATTTTTTTCCTATCTCTATAAATTTTTTAGCTCCATATAATTGAGCAATTATTGGCGTTACTGAAAAAATAACACCTGAAACAAAAAACCAAATAGCATTGCCAAAAGCTGTGCCTAAAGCCAGGCCAGCCAGATCATTTGCGCTAGCCCTTCCAGCAACAACTACATCAGTTGCCCCCATAAGCATATATGACATTTGGGAGCCAAAAATAGGGACGCCTATTTTTATTAGCTGTTTAAACTCTATAATGTATTTATTAATCAATTTAATTTATTATTTTTTGCTACTTTATCATATAAAAAATTACAAAAAAGGAGATTATTATTAGAAAAGATAACCGCCCATATTGGCTTAAAAAATTTGCTACCAAATGTATAAATATTTATGTTCGACATTTTCTAAAACCCCAATTTAAGTTTTTAGGAAAAGGAGGGGCTTATTTCAAACCACGTTTTATTAAAGTATTTGGTAAGAATGTTTCAATAGATGATTATCCAACATTAATAGGCGCATCTGACGCGAACATAGAATTCACTTCATGGAATATCGGTGACAATGAAGGAAAAATTATCATTGGGAAATATTGTTTAATTACACCAGGCGTTAGAATCATGGCAGCTGAAAAAATTCAAATTGGAGATGCATGCATGATAGCTCATGGTGCTTATATCTCAGATGCAGATTGGCACGGCATATACGATAGAGCCAAACCAGTAGGCAAAACAAAACCAGTAATTTTCAAAGATAATGTATGGATTGGTGATAGCGCAATAATTTGTAAAGGCGTAACTATTGGCAATAACAGTATCATTGGGGCAGGTGCAGTAGTTACAAAGGATGTTCCAGACAATTCAGTGTATGCAGGAAATCCTGCTAAATTAGTAAAAAAACTTGATGAAAAAGAGTTCAATACCAGAAAAGATTTCTTCAAAGATCCAAAAAAATTAGCTTATGATTTTGATATGCTTGATAGATACTCTTTAAAAGAGAATACTTTTTTAAATTGGATTAAAAGTTTAATCAACCCTGATAAATCTCATTAATAGTTTTATTATAGCTACCTATACCTACTCTTTTTATTTACAATTACCTTATGTCAAAGATAGTTAAAAAAGATGAAGAATGGAAAGAATTACTCAACCAGGAAAGTTATAGAGTAACAAGGCAATCTGGGACTGAAAAGCCATTTACAGGTAAATATTGGGATTTTAATAAAGATGGTATATATAAGTGTATTTGTTGCGGTGAAAACTTATTTGAATCTAAAACAAAATTTGATGCAGGGTGCGGGTGGCCTAGTTTCTTTATTCCTCTTAATATGGAGTCTATAAATGAATTTGAAGATAATTCATTTGGCATGAATAGGACAGAGGTAAAATGCGCAAAATGTGATGCACATCTTGGACATGTTTTTAATGATGGTCCTCAACCAACTGGTTTGAGATATTGTATAAATTCAGCATCTTTAAATTTTGAATAACATCAGCAAAGAAAATCAAGAAAATTCTTTAACTTTTTTTAGTAGTTTAAAAAAAGTTATATCTGGTACTGGACTATCTAGAGTTTTTGGTCTCATAAGAGATATTGCAACTACAAATTTAATGGGAGCATCAGTATTTCATGATATTTTTGTAGTAGTTCTAAAGATTCCCAATTTATTTAGAAGATTTTTTGCAGAAGGAGCATTCAATCAAGCATTTATACCTATTTATACAGATTATCAGAAATCTAATAATTTAGACCAAACAAGAGATTTTTTAAATGCTATAGCAGGCACCTTATTAATTTTTTTATTTGTATTTACAATTTTAGTTTTAATTTTTGCTCCAGTTTTTATTTTAATTTTTGCTCCTGGTTTTTATTTTGACCCTATAAAACAAAACATATCAATTGATGTTTTAAGAATAATGTTTCCATATTTAGCATTAATATCATTGGTAGCGTTTGCAGGAGGAATTCAAAATACACACCAAAAATTTTCAGTACCTGCATTTACACCAGTTATATTTAATTTATGTTTAATAGTTTCAGCAATTTTTATTGCTCCTATGTACGATATGCCAATATACGTTCTGGCTTGGGGAGTACTTTTGGCAGGGATACTTCAATTATTAATACAGATATCTCCATTACTAAGTATAAATAGACTTCCAGTACCAAAATTAGATATAAAAAACCCAGGGTTAAGAAAATTTTTTAAATTGATATTACCGGCAATTTTAGCAGGGGGCATAATACAAATTAATTTGTTAATAGATACTATTTTTGCTTCATTGCTTGAAACAGGAAGTCCAACTTGGTTGTATGTTTCAGACAGATTAATACAATTTCCAATGGGCATTTTTGCAATTGCAATAGGCACAATTTTGCTTCCTACACTATCAAATATTGATTTAGAAAGAGAAAAAAATGTATTCATTGAAAATATTAAAAAAGGACAAAAATTTGTTCTATTCATAGGAGTGCCTTCCTTAATAGGATTATTTTTTTGTGCTGAAGATTTAATTAGTACTATTTTTTATAGAGGAGAGTTCACAGAATTAGATGTTTTCAAATCATCTTATAGCTTAATGGCTTTTTCTATTGGATTGCCATTTTTTATGTTAATGAAAGTTTTGACTCCTGCTTTTTTTGCAAGAAAAGATACAAAAACACCAATGTATGTTGCATTTATATCACTTGTTCTAAATGCATTTTTTAATTATTTATTAGCATTTGTTCTTGGGTTTGGGCATGTTGGTTTAGCAATCGGTAGTTCTATTGCAGCACTAATAAGTGTTTTGATTCTTGAAACTATTTTATATAAACAAGGCTTTATTAAGATTACAAACATGTTTAATAGATTTAACTTTATGATATTAATATCAAGTGCATTCTTAATAGTTTTTTTAAATTTTTATACTACAAAAACAAATTTTATTGAATTCAACCAAATTGAACGACTTTTTTATCTTTCAATTGAAATATTAGCTTCTATATTTATTTATTTTTTTATTGCTCGGATTATAAATGGAAAGTCTTTAAGGACATTGTTGAATTAAAATGTATTTAATAAGAGGGCAGCACAATTTAGAATTATTTAAATCTCGATATCCAAATATAAAACTATGCGGAACAATTGGAAATTTTGATGGACTCCATATAGGACATCAGGCGATTTTAAAAAAAATTAAGAATAATTCTGAAAAATTTAATGCAAAAACTATAGTATTTTTTACTGAACCTCACGCAGCTGAGTATTTTGCAAAAATTAGAGATATAAATGCAGATACCCCACCAAGGATTTCTCCATGGCGAGAAAAAGTAAAGCTTCTTGAAAAAAATGAAATAGATTTCGCATTTTTTTTAAAATTTAATGATTCTCTTCGAACAATGTCACCTGAAAATTTTATTTCTGAAATATTGGAGTCAATTAATTTAGTTAGCTTTACAGTTGGAGATGATTTTAGATTTGGACAAGATAGGAAAGGAGATATAGAGCTTTTACGAAATTGGGGAAAAGAAAAAAATATTCTTATTGAAAATACTGAAACTATTCTATTTGATAGTCAGCGTATAAGCAGCTCTAGAATTAGGAAGGCTATAACAGAAAATAACTTCGATCTTGCAGAAGATCTTTTAGGAAGACCTTATACATTTTCCGGGAAAGTTGTGCATGGCCAACATCTAGGAAGGACGATAAATATTCCAACAGCAAATATCTGGCTTCCAAAGCAGAAGCTTCCAATAAAAGGTGTTTATGCAGTTAAATGCTATCTTAATCATCAAATAATTCAGGGTATTGCTAATATGGGTGTTAGGCCTACCATTGGCGGAAGCAGCCCAGTTCTAGAGATCCATTTATTTGAATTCGATAAAGATATTTATTCAGAAAGATTGATAGTTAAATTTATAAAAAAAATAAGAGATGAAAAGAAATTTGATAATTTAGACATGTTAAAATTACAAATTCAAGAGGACATATTAATAGCTAAAAATATTTTAAATAACGCTCATGAAAGCTAATTATAGAGATACATTAAATCTTCCAGATACTGAATTTTCAATGAAGGCTGGATTGCCTAGAAAAGAACCAGAAATGCTTGATTTTTGGTCTAATAAAGATTTGTATAAGAAGATAAGAGATAAATATAAAGATAAAGAATTATTTCTTTTACACGATGGTCCTCCGTATGCAAATGGCGACATCCATCTTGGACACTCAGTAAATAAAATTCTAAAAGACATTACTATCAAATTTAAAACTCTTCAGGGTTTTAATGCTCCATTTGTACCAGGATGGGACTGTCATGGGCTGCCAATCGAATTAAATGTTGAAAAGAAGCATGGTAAAAATAGTAAGCTTGTTAAGAATAAAGAAAGTTTTCAAAAAGCATGCAAGGAATATGCAGAGACTCAAATAAACAATCAATTGGAAGACTTTAAAAGGCTTGGGGTCTTAGGTGATTGGGAAAATTCATATAAATCATTAGATCCAAAATTTGAAGCAGACATCGTAAGGTCCTTGGGTATTATTTATAACGAAGGCTACTTAGAAAAAGGTGAAAAGCCTGTTCATTGGTGCCAAGAAAGCGGATCATCCTTAGCAGAGGCAGAAGTTGAATATATTGATAAAACATCAAAAGCAATTGATGTTGCATTCAAGGTTGATCATTCATCTTTAAAAAAGGTAAGAGATTTATTTAGTGCTGTAGATTCAGATGAAATATCATTTGTTATATGGACAACTACTCCATGGACAATACCTTCAAATGTAGCTGTATGTATTAATCCTGAATATAAATACTCGCTCATTAAAATGAATAATAAATTTTATGTAATTGCATTTGAGATGATTGATCAATGTTCTAAAAGATGGAAGCAAAAATTCGATGTTATATCGACAATAGAAGGTAAAAAATTAAATGATATTGATCTTATTCATCCTTTTTTAGATAGAAAATCAGTCGTTCTTCATGCAGATCATGTTACAACTGAAACAGGAACAGGTTGTGTTCACACCGCTCCAGCTCATGGTATGGACGATTATTTAATATGTAAGAAAAACAATATTGATACAATCCACTCTCTAAATAACAAGGCTTTCTTCAAGGATGAATTGGATTTTATTGCAGGACTTCCTGCTATGAAAGCAGATCCGCTCATTATTGAAAAATTACAAGAGCAGAATGCACTTATTAATATAGAAGATTATCATCATTCATATCCTCATTGTTGGAGACGCAAAACGCCTCTAATTTTTACATCCACTCCTCAATGGTTTATTTCAATGAAAAAAAATAATCTTATTAAAGATGCCCTAAAAGATATTAAAAACGTTAATTGGGAACCCTCATGGGGCCTTCAAAGAATAGAATCTATGCTTGTTGATAGACCAGATTGGTGTATTTCTAGACAAAGAAATTGGGGCGTGCCTATAACTTTAGTTGTTCATAAAGATACTGGAGAAATCCATCCCGATCAAAAAAACCTATTTGAAAAATTTGCACAAATTATTGAGAAAGATGGAATTTCAGCTTGGGATCAATTAGATTTAAAAGATTTTATTTCTGATTATAAAGATTATGTTAAAACCTCTGATACTCTAGATGTTTGGTTTGACTCAGGAGTAACACATTTTGCTGTATCTTCTAAAAGATTTGGAAAAAATACTATTGCTGATCTTTATCTTGAAGGATCAGACCAGCATAGGGGATGGTTTCAATCATCTCTACTGACAAGTATTGCAATGAATGGCTCTGCTCCATACAAAACAGTTTTAACACATGGGTTTGTCGTCGATGAGCAAGGAAGAAAGCAATCAAAATCTCTTGGCAATGTTGTATCTCCTCAAAAAGTTTGGGACAACTTAGGTGCAGATATCTTAAGACTTTGGGTTGCCTCAACTGATTTTAGAAGTGAGATGGTTGCATCTGATGAGATTTTGAGAAGAACTTCAGATCAATATAGACGAATTAGAAATACATTTAGGTTTATTTTAGGCAATTTAAAGGACTATAAGGATGAAAATAAAATTAAGTTCAAAGATCAAGTTGAGCTAGATAAATGGATAATTAATGAAGCTAAAATCTTACAAAACGATGTTTTAAAACTATATGAATCCTATTCATATCATAAGGCTATTCAAAAAATTCATAATTTTTGTGTCAATGAATTAGGAGGAGTATATCTTGATATTGTTAAAGATAGACTTTACACCTGTAAGTCTGACTCAAATGCAAGAAGATCATGCCAAACAAGCTTAGATTTTCTTTTAAATATTTTAGTAAGGCTCATTGCTCCAGTTCTTTCTTATACTGCAGAAGAAATCTGGCAAACAAGCGAAAGATTATCTAGTCAAGAGGAATCAGTTTTTCTGTCTAATTATGATATTTCAGAAATTGATTATCAGTCATCTATCAAAGAATCAGATTGGAATAGAATTTTTGAAATTAAAGATGCAGTTAATCAATCTATAGAAGAAATGAGAAGTGAGAATAAACTCAAAGGATCATTAGATTCTATTGTAAATATTAATTCAAATGAAGAAGATTTAAAGATTCTTAAAAAATTAGGGAATGAACTCCATTTTTTATTTATCTCTTCTGAAGCAAGTGTTGAAAAGAGCAAGAGTTTTAAAATTAAAATTAATTCATCAAAAAATCCTAAATGTACCAGATGTTGGCATAGGCATGCTTCAGTAGGAACAAGTAAAGAACATCCAGAGCTTTGTTATAGATGTATTGAAAATATAGATGACAATGGTGAACAAAGAAGCTTTGTATAACTTCAGGTTTATAATACTTATTATTTCTTTAGTTGCTATTGATTTAATATCAAAAAGTTTTGCTATTAATAACTTATCACTTGGAGAGTCATCGACCACCTTACTTCCATTTATAGATATACTTCTCATTTATAATTCTGGAATTGCATTTGGTATTTTTGATAATAGCGGAATGTTAGCATCAAATATTCTATTGTTAGTAACGCTTATAATTTTATGCTACTTAATATGGACGATTATTTATGAACCTCAAAAAAATAAAAAATATTCATTATCAATTATTACTGCTGGTGCTTTAGGAAACATAATAGATAGAGTAATTGACGGTCAAGTAACTGACTTTCTACATCTTGAGATATTGAATTTTTCATTTTTCATTTTTAATTTTGCTGATGCATTTATAACCATTGGCGCACTTTTGATTATATACTTTGAGATTATTTATAAACCGAAGAATGAATAAAGAAATAAAATTAGCAAATCCAAGGGGTTTTTGTGCCGGTGTTGATAGGGCTATTGATATTGTTAATAAGGCCCTAGATATTTATGGGGCGCCAGTTTATGTAAAACATGAGGTTGTTCATAACAAAGTCGTAGTAGATGATCTTAAAAAAAGAGGCGCAATATTTGTTGAAGAAATAAATGAAATACCTGATGATTCTTTGGTAATATTCAGCGCTCATGGAGTTTCTAGAGAGGTTGAAGAGAGTACAAAGTCTAGAAATCTAAATTATTTTGATGCTACTTGCCCACTAGTTACTAAAGTTCACATGGAGGTTAGGAAGCATGCAAATGCTAATAAGGATATTATTTTAGTTGGCCATGAAGGACACCCGGAAGTCGAAGGTACTATGGGTAGGCATGAAAATTCTGAGAATAGTTCAATATATTTAGTTGAAAATGAGAACGATGCAAAAAATATAAGGATAACCAAAAAAAATAATCTTGCTGTGGTTACCCAAACCACGCTTAGTGTTGATGAAACAAAATCTATAATTGATATCTTAAAGGATAGATTTCCAAACATAAGTATTCCAAAAAAAGATGATATTTGTTATGCAACTCAAAATAGACAGGATGCGGTAAAGCAATTAGCCTTAGAATCAGATTTTATGATTGTTGTAGGATCAAAAAATAGTTCAAACTCTAATAGATTAAGAGAATTGAGTGAAAAATGTGGTTGCAAATCCGTATTAATTGATGAATTCAATGATTTAGATCTTAATGAACTAATGAATTTTTCAAATATTTCTATAACTGCAGGCGCATCAGCGCCTGAATCAAGAGTCATGGAGATTGCTAAGTCTTTAGAGTCGCATATTGGCGCTGAGATAGTTCAACATGGGGAGGATAATGAAAATATCTATTTCAAACTTCCTCCTGGATTAAGATAATGGAAATTGATAATCATCTTATTAAAGAAGTAAAATTTTTAAAATCACCAAATTTTAATAACAGGCCAGCCGAAGAGAATATAAGCTTAATTGTAATTCATTCAATCAGTTTACCTCCTAAGCAATATGGAGGATCTTATGTAGAAGAGTTTTTTTTAAATAATCTTAATATTTCAGATCATGAATCTTTCAAAGAGATTAAGGATTTAAAAGTATCCTCTCACTTATACATTAAGCGTGATGGGGAGATAATACAATTTGTTCCATTTAATAAAAGAGCATGGCATGCAGGCGATTCAGTTTTTAAAGGAGTTCCAAATTGTAATGATTTTTCTATAGGTATAGAGCTTGAAGGAGCTGATGACGATATTTTTACTGAAGAGCAATACAATTCTTTGGTATCAGCAACTAAAGAAATTATTAAAAAATATCCTTTAATTTCAAAAGATAATATAACTGGACATTCTGAAATAGCTCCTAATAGAAAAACTGATCCAGGTAATAAATTCGATTGGGAGAAATATCTTAAGTTAGTATGATAAATAAAAATACTCAAAAGATAATTTCTTTTATAGGCTATGGATTTGCATCAGGCCTTCCTTACGTACTTATTTTTATTACATTAACAGCTTGGTTAAGAGATATAGGTATAGATCTTAGTTTTATAGGTTTTATTAGCTGGATAATGCTTACTTATTCTTTAAAATTTATATGGGCACCATTAGTGGACAGATTTTCGGCCCCATTTTTTAGTAGATTTGGATTTAGAAGAAGTTGGATTATCTTAATGCAGCTAATAATAATTCTATCTTTATTGGTATTGGCAAATATAAACCCATTGTTAAATTTAAAAATGTTTGCATTAGTTGCTTTTGTAATTGCTTTTGCTGGATCTATTCAAGACATTGCTATAGATGCTTACAGAATTGAAAGTGCAAAATTAGAAGACCAAGGTAATTTGGCAGCAGGCTATCAATTTGGATACAGGCTAGCAATTTTGGTAGGTTCTTCATTGGCGTTAATTTATGCAGCAAATTTTTCTTGGTCTCTTACATATCAGTTTATGGCATTAGTTATGACATTAAATATTATTTTTTCTATATATATTTCTTCAGAAATTGAAAACTCTGAACTTGTTAAATTAAATTATAAGCAATCTATTATTGAGCCTGTTAATGATTTTTTCACAAGATTTGGTATAAAAATGGCATCAATACTATTGCTGATTGTCGCCACATATAGATTAACTGATATTGTAATGGGCCCAATGGCAAACCCTTTTTATATTGATATGGGCTATTCATTAACTGAAATAGGTTATGTTGTTAAAGTTATAGCTCTTATAGCAACCATATTAGGTGTATTTATTGGTGGATTATTTATAAAGAGATTCGGTTTATATTCATCACTTCTAATAGGCGCCTCATTAGTAATGCTAACAAATTTATGCTTTTCATATGCAGCAATAAATGAAAAGAACCTTATATTGCTAGCTAGTATTGTAGCTTCAGATAGTTTGGCTGCAGGTATAGTTGGGACTGTAAATATAACATTTCTTACAAGCTTAGTTTCATCAAAATATACAGGATTTCAATATGCATTATTGACATCACTTATGGCTTTTTTAGGAAAAGTATTTGGAGGTTTTTCAGGTGTCCTAGTCGAGAACTTTCAAAATTTATACGGTTTTAATTATGGATGGATGAGTTTTTATATTTTTACATCATTATTAGCGCTTCCTGCAATCATGATTATTATTTCTAATAAAAACTTTTTTATCTCAAAATATGTTAAAGACAATTAGATTTATATTTATTATATCTTTATTTTTAGTATTTTTTTTAAGTATTGTGCCTGCTTCAACAATACCTATTTTTGCTGCGCTATCAGTTCTATCAGATAAGTTAGTTCATGCCTTAATTTATTTTATCTTAGGTTATATTGGTTTGCTTTCTAGGTTTAAAATATCTGAGTTTTTAGTTATATTTTTAATTTTTAATTTTGGATTAATGATAGAAATTATCCATTTTTTTCATCCTTATAGATATTTTGAATATTTAGACTTACTTGCAAACTCAATTGGAGTTACAATTGCGCTTCTTATTTTTAGATTAAAAAGTAATTTAAGCTATTGATTTATATTTTTTAGCCCATAATTATTGATTAAGATAAATTTTAGTAATTTATATGGAGAAATAAATGAAATTAAGACCTTTACATGACAATGTTCTAGTTAAAAGAACTGAAGAAGAGGAAACATCATCTGGAGGTATTATTCTTTCTGGTTCTGCCAAAGAAAAGCCATCTCAAGGAGAGGTTGTTGCAGTAGGACCTGGAAAATTAAGCAAATCAGGTGATTTCATAACAATGAATGTATCAGTTGGTGATACTGTAATTTTTGGCCAATATGGCGGAAATGAAATTAAATTAAATGGCGAAGAGTATCTAATCCTTAGTGAGGGTGATATTTTTGGCGTTGTTGAATAAATAATTATTAGAAAGGGAGATTAAATATGTCAGCTAAAGATGTAAAGTTTGGTGATAGTGCTAGGTCACAAATGCTTGATGGTGTTAATGTGCTTGCGGATGCCGTAAAAGTTACTTTAGGACCTAAAGGAAGAAATGTTGTTTTAGATAAGTCATTTGGTGCGCCAACTGTAACCAAAGATGGTGTTTCAGTTGCTAAAGAAATAGAACTTGAAAATAAATTTGAAAATATGGGAGCCCAAATGTTAAAGCAAGTTGCTTCGCAAACTTCTGATGAAGCAGGGGATGGAACAACTACTGCAACCGTATTGGCACAATCTATAGTAAATGAAGGTAATAAGGCTGTCGCAGCAGGAATGAATCCTATGGACCTTAAGAGAGGTATTGATAAAGCCGTCTCAACAGCAGTTGAGCATGTTAAGGGATTAAGTGTTCCTTGTACTGATGATAAAGCCATTTCTCAGGTTGGAACTATCTCAGCTAACGGAGACACAGCAGTTGGAGAGATAATTGCAGAAGCCATGGAAAAGGTTGGTAAAGAAGGAGTCATTACTGTTGAGGAAGGAAGTGGTATTGAAAATGAGTTAGATGTTGTTGAGGGAATGCAGTTCGATAGAGGGTATCTGTCTCCTTACTTCATAACGAATCAAGATAATATGACAGTTGAGCTTGATTCACCCTATATACTTCTTTTTGATAAGAAAATATCAAATATTAGAGATCTATTACCTTTGCTAGAGTCAGTAGCAAAGGCAGGAAAACCTTTATTAATAATTGCAGAAGACATTGAAGGTGAAGCCTTGGCAACATTGGTTGTTAATAACCTTAGAGGCATTGTTAAGGCTGCTGCTTGTAAAGCTCCAGGTTTTGGCGATAGAAGAAAAGCTATGTTAGAAGATATTGCAATATTAACTGGTGGAACTGTAATATCCGAAGAGGTAGGACTAACGCTAGAAGGGGCAAGTATTGAAGATTTAGGCACATCAAAAAGAGTTGTATTAAATAAAGATAATGCAACAATTATTGATGGGGCAGGAGATCAAAATACTATCGCTACTAGAGTTAATCAGATTAGAGCACAAGTAGAAGAGACTTCATCTGATTATGATAAAGAAAAGCTTCAAGAAAGAGTTGCCAAATTAGCTGGCGGTGTGGCAGTTATTAAAGTTGGCGCGGGATCCGAAGTCGAAATGAAAGAAAAGAAAGCTAGAGTTGAAGATGCACTTCATTCTACTAGAGCAGCTGTTGAAGAGGGCGTTGTTCCAGGCGGCGGCTCTGCATTGATAAGGTGTTTAGAGGCTGTAGCTAAATTAAAAGGCGACAATGACGATCAAAATGTAGGTATAAATATTGCTAAAAAAGCATTTGAATCACCATTAAGACAAATTGTTTCCAATGCTGGTGAAGAACCATCAGTTATTGTTAATAAAGTTATTGATGGAAAAGGCTCTTTTGGTTTTAATGCTGCAACAAGCGAGTTTGGAGATATGATTGAGATGGGTATTCTTGATCCTGCCAAAGTAACAAGAACAGCTCTTCAAGCTGCTGGTTCAGTAGCAGGAATGATGATAACTACTGAAGCAATGGTTACTGATGTTCCTAAAGATGATACTCCTATGCCTCCTATGCCTGATATGGGCGGAATGGGTGGAATGGGCGGTATGATGTAATAATTCATGATATAACAATAAAAAACGGGGATTCGTCCCCGTTTTTTATTAGATTTAGATCTTAAATTCATTTAATATATATTTACACACTTTAGAGGAGTTCTTATGGATTTGTTAACTGATCAGTCTTTTTTTAGAGCTTTCCATATACTGTTTGGTATTGCATGGATTGGTCTTCTTTATTATTTTAATTTTGTTCAAACAGAATATGTAAAAGTAGCTGAACCTGATGCTAAAGCAGATGTTATGAAAAAATTAGCTCCAAATGCATTATGGTGGTTTAGATGGGCTGCCCTTTTTACTTTTTTAACAGGAGTAATTCTTTTATATCAAATTTGGGCACGAATAGGAACAGAAATAATTCTTGGGGCAACTATGGGAACATTAATGATGTTAAATGTATGGGGAATTATATGGAGGAATCAAAAAATTGTTCTTGGAATGAAAGAGGGAGATATTGCACTTGCTGCTGCTAAAGCAGGATTAGCATCTAGAACAAATACTCTTTTCTCAGTGCCGATGCTAATGTATATGGTTTATTCAGCACATGCTCCAGGCTCTTATCTTATTTTAGATGACTGGGATATGACCAGTCTTGTAATTGGCCTTGTTATAATTTTTGCAATTGAAGCTAATGCAATATGGGGAAAAATGTTACCAGTTATTGCGAGCGTAAGATCAGTTATAACGTCATCGTTTTTTCTAGCAGTCGTATTAAAAATTATTACTGATACTTTATAAAATTCATCAAAATTAAAAAGCGGGCTTTTTGCCTGCTTTTTTTATTTTAATTTTAGATACTAAATTTTCATCTAATTCTAAAATTTCAAATCTGTAAGAATCAATTTCTAAACATAAATTTGCTTGAGGTATTTCATCAAGATATTCAGTAATTAACCCATTGATAGTTTTAGAATTATATTCTGGTATTTTCCAGCCTATATATTTATTTAGATCTCTTATTCTAGAATTACCATCAGTTAATATTGAACCATCTTTAAGTTTAATAAATTCTCTTTCGAGTTCTTCTTTTGCAGGTCCAAATTTACCGACTATCTCTTTAAAAATATCTTCTATTGATATTAATCCTTGAATTTCACCATATTCATCAACGACCATAGCTACACTTTGATTATTAGACAGGAATTCTCTTAGTTGTTTCATTAGGGCAGTAGACTGAGAAACAAAATAAGTTTCTTGAAGAACTTTTTTAAATTCTTTATTGTTTTTTAATTCTTCTATAAATGAATGAGAGTCTTTTAAATGCAGTATACCTATAATATTATCTATTGAATTATCAAAAACTGGCAATCTAGTATACTCGGCTGATTCAATAATTTTTTCTGTATTTTCAATACTTTGGTTTGTATCAATACCAATTATCTCTGATGTTGGCATCATAATATCTTCAACTATTAGCTCTTCCATTCCAAGAACAGATGAAAGCATTTTTCTATATTGTTTTGGTATTAATTCTCCAGATTCATCTAACAGTGTTCTTAATTCTTCTGTATTAAGATTATCGTTATGTGAGGCATCATCCGCATTTAGATTAAAGACTTTCAGAATAGCTCTGCTTATAGAATTAGTTAGAAAAATTAATGGCTTAAAAATAGTAACTAATATTTTTAATAAAAAAGACGCTCTTGTGGCAACACTTTCAGGCTTTATTGCAGCTATTGTTTTTGGAGTAATCTCTGAAAATATTAAAATAATGATAGTTAGTATTATTGATCCCAATAAAACATTGCCATCAAAATATTTAATCATAATTATGGTTACTATTGCTGAAGCGAGTATATTTGCAAAATTATTGCCAACCAAAATTGCTGAAAGCAATTGATCTGGTTTTTTCAATAACTCCAAAGATCGTTTTGCGCTATTTTTTGATTTTTTTGATAGGTTCTTTAATTTAATCTTATTTGCTGCCATCATTCCAGTTTCTGAACCAGAAAAGAATCCACTTAGTATTAGCAAGAAGATTAAAACAATAAATAAAGTTAAAAGAGAGGGATCTTCAAGCATTATTAACCTATAAGATATGAATTCATGTAATAAGCAATTAATACAGCCCACATAGCAACAAAAAGGCTCCTAGTAGCATATTTAATTGAAAAATTAAAAAATTGAACCCCTAACAAAGTTATTAGATAAATAAGCCAAGCTATAAATGTAAATATTGCTTTAAAAATTATGTTTGTAGTAAAAATTGATTGCATGCTCAATCCTGAAATCAAAGCCAAAGAAAGAAAAAACAATCCAATACCCAATAATTTGAAAACTATTTTGTAACTCCTCTCAATAGGAAATGCCTCAGTATTAATTAATTCTCCCTTTTTAATTTTTTTTACCTTTCTTTCAAGAATTATAATTTCGTTATATGCAATAAAAAGAAACAATAAACTTAAACCAGTAACCATAAAATGAAGGGTAGGCAATATATCAAATACTTCATAAGTTAACAAATAAATCAATACATAAGAAAAAGCAGATAGAAAAGCAGAAATATTAAGAGAGTTTTCTTTTATATAAGAAAATCTAATAATAAAGTATATAACTATACTTATAGTTACTTGTGTAATAAAACTCATTAAAAATAAAGATTAATTAAAACTTTGCATAATAATACTATCAATATTAGCAAGGTTAACCTAAAATACACATCTTTTTAAACAAATTTAAATATTTTTTAATATGGTAATTATAAGATTGGCAAGAAGTGGGGCTAAAAAGAACCCATATTATTTTATTACAGTTGCAGACGAGAGACGTCCAAGAGATGGCGCTTTTATAGAAAGATTGGGCTTCTTTAACCCAAGCGCTAAAGGTCAAGAAGAAAGACTTAGAATAGATATAGAAAAATTAGAAGAATGGGTATCAAAAGGCGCACAAGTTAGTGATAGAATCAAATCATTGATAAAAGAATCTAAACTAACTCCTGAAGAATTTACTGAAAAAGTTGAAGCAAAAAAAGTTAAAGCACAGGCAAAAAAGGCTGCACTTGCAGAAAAGTTAGCAAAAGAAGCTGAGGCTCAAGCAATAGAAGAAGCTCCAGCAGAAGAAGCGCCTGGTGAAGAAGAGGCACCAGCTGAGGAAGCTCCTCCAGCAGA
>CACHWY010000002.1 GCA_902583575.1 uncultured SAR86 cluster bacterium
GACATTGTTGGTCTTTTAAAACTTATATGGGAAGGCAAAAAGATTATAATTGCAACAACTACTGTTTTCTCGATAGTAGCAGTTATATATAGTCTTACTTTACCAAATATATATGAATCTAAAGCACTCTTAAGTCCTGTAAACGAAGATATTGGTTCAAATCAATCTATGGGCAATGTAACTGGTTTAGCAAATTTAGCAGGCATAAATATATCAAATGCCGCTAACAGTAATTCATTAAAAGCTATAGAAAAAGCAGGAACAATTAGTTTTTTTAAAGACAATATTTTACCTAATATCTTTCTTCCTAATTTAATGGCAGTTAAGTCATGGGATGCTGAGACCAATACAATATTTTATGATCCTGACAACTTTGACAATGAGTCACAAAGCTTTATAAAAACACCTAGCGCTCAAGAAAGTTATAAAGAATTTAAAGATATTTTTCAATTATCTCAAGATTATGATACTGGTTTTGTAACTGTTTCAATTAAACATCAGTCACCCTTTATATCACAACAATGGACAGATCTAATCGTAAATCAAATCAACGAATTTTTTAGAATTAATGACAAAAGAGAGGCACAAGCTGCAATGGACTTCCTTAATGCACAGATGGCTCAAACGAGTTATAACGAAATAAAATTGGTCATTGCTCAATTACTCAAAAATAGAATGCAGCAATTAACTTTAATAGAAGCCAATGATTTTTATATTTTCTCTTACCTTGACCCCCCAATGGCGATGGAAGAAAAAATAGAACCAAATCGTGCCTCAATATTTATTTTAGGTGCAATTTTTGGAGGAATGCTAGGGATTCTTTATGTGATCATAAGAGAATTTTTTAACACTAAGAAAGATTGATAATTTTTATAAATTTGCTAAATAAGGCATTTTGATTTTATTTATAACATTTGCATAGAAACCCAGAAAAAATATGTTTAAATTAATAAGTAACCTTTTTAACTTGCTTTCTCCATATCAACGCAAGCGTTTTTATATATTGCAACTTTTAGTTATTTTAATGACTATAGTAGAGATTCTTGGAGTTGCATCGATTATACCTTTCATGGCTCTTGTTGGAGATATGACTCAATTGCAACAAGATACATTTTTTGCAAAATTTTATCAAATGAGTGGTATTAATTCAGAATCACAATTTGTATTTATCCTCGGTATTTGCGTACTAATTATGCTTTTTATTTCAATGATAATTTCAGTATTTACTATTTGGGGACTATCTATGTTTGCAAATAAAATTGGTACTGAAATAGCTGACAGACTTTATGCACATTATTTAAACCAAGACTGGTTATTTCATGCATCTGGAAGCAGTGCTCAGCTTACAAAAAAAATTGCTACTGAGACCATGAGAGTAACAGGTGCGATATTAGTGCCTCTGATGTATTTGAATTCAAAGGTAATTCTTTCATTGCTTATGAGCATTAGTATCTTTGTTTATGATCCTAAAGTTGCGGCAATTGGACTTTCTATTTTTGCAATTTCGTATTTTTTCCTTTTTAAAGGTGTCAGAAACAGGCTAAATAAAAATGGCATTGCCATATCAGAAGTTAACGAGGAACGTTTTCGCCTAATGAACGAGGGATTTGGTGGGATAAAGGATGTTTTGTTAATGGGGAGAGACAATGATTTTATTAACCGTTTTAATAAAACTGGCAAAACCCTTGCATATAGTCAAGGAACAAATATAGCTCTTGCTCAAGCACCACGATATTTTGTTGAGCTTCTTGCATTTGGTTCAATGATATTGTTGATTTTATATTTAATAGCTAGTCATAATGGTAATCTAGGAATGATATTACCTATAATTTCTGTTTATGCGATCGGAACCATAAAATTATTACCTGCTTTTCAGCAAATTTACTCAAGTATTGCAATAATTAAAGCTAACATTCCAGCTTTTGAATCTATTCAGCAAGACTTATATGATTCATCACCAAGAGGAGAAATATCAAAAAAAGTTGAAGAAAGTTATCTTCATCCTAAAAAGCAGATATCACTTGAAAAAGTCAGATTTACATACCCAAATAAACAGGAACCCGCTCTTGATGGACTAAGTATTGCAATACCAATCAATAGTGTAATTGGAATTGTTGGACCCTCTGGTTCAGGAAAATCTACACTTATTGATATTCTTTTAGGCTTGATTGAGCCAGATCAAGGTAAATTAAAAATAGATAATAAAATAATCGATAGTGAAAACTGTAGGTCCTGGCAGAACACTATTGGCTTTGTTGCACAAAGCATTTTCTTATCCGAAGGATCTATTGCTGAAAATGTTGCGTTTGGTATTCCAAATAATGAAATTGATTTTAAACAAGTTGAATATGCACTTAATCTCGCTCACCTTACTGAATTGACAAATAGCTTAAAACAAGGAATACATACTAAAGTTGGTGAAAGAGGTATCCAACTATCTGGTGGTCAGCGACAACGCATAGGAATTGCTAGAGCTTTATATCATAAAGCAGAGGTGCTTGTGTTTGATGAGGCGACTAGTTCTCTTGATGGTATTACTGAAAAAATGATTATGGAAGCAATTCATGAGTTTAGTGGGAAAAAAACTATAATATTAATTGCTCATCGTCTTAAAACTGTTCAAAAATGTGACCAAATATTTTTTATTGATAATGGAAAAGTAGCTGATCAGGGAACATATGATGAACTAATAGACAGAAATGAACAATTTAAAAATATGTCAATGCATGCATAACCCTCTAATAAAGAGCAACCATACAATTTAAAACTATTTTGATGATCACATTAACTATTTAGACTTTAAAAATTTACTAACTTACTGAGCATTGTCATTAATTTCTAAGTAACTTATTTACTTAAAATAAATTTAAAAACAAATTTAAACTGATATACAATGCTATTAAAAAATAAAGGTAATTATGTAGGGGAGCCTTGGATAAGTTTTATATATCACAATTTTGTCAGGTTCATATTTAACTTAACTTATAAATAATATGAATAAAAAATTTCTTAAAATTGCAGAAATTGGCATGACCCACGATGGTAGCTTTGGTTTAGCAAAACAATTAACAAAGGCTGCTGTGAAGTCAGGAGCAAATGTTGTGAAATACCAATGTCACATTCCTGAATTTGAAACAACTAGAAATGCACCATCACCTTACTATTTTAGAGATGAAAATAGGTTTGAGTATTTTGAGAGAACTAAGTTTTCTTATAATCAATTTCAAGAATTACATATTTTATGTAATAAATTAGGAGTATATTCATGTATTTCACCCTTCAGTATAGAAGCAGCAGAAATGTGCATAGACATAGGATTCGATTATATCAAGATCGCATCAGGTGAGGTTACAAATATGCCATTAATAGATTTTCTGGCCAAAAAAAAGAATTTAAAAATAATTATGTCAAGTGGAATGTCATCAACCGATGAAATTTCAAAATCTTTAAATAAACTCAAGAACCATAAAGAGTTTTATTTACTTCAATGCAGTTCAATATATCCATGTCCACCTGAAAAGTCAGGCCTCAATTTTATTGAAGTTTTTAAGAAAAAATTTAAAGTAAATGTCGGTTTGAGTGATCATACCATTACAGATGCCACATCAATAGCTGCTGCAGCTTTAGGAGCTTGTGTAATTGAGAAGCATTTCACGCTTTCTAAAGATTTATATGGTCCAGATGCATCATTTTCTCTAAATCCTGATGAATTTTTAAAACTATGCAATTCTTTAGATTATGTATGGGCTGCAATTAAAGTTAAAGATGTAAAAAAGGATATAAAAAAATTTAAAGTAATGAAAAAAACTTTTGAAAAAAGCATTTATGCAAAAAGAGATATCGATGTTGGTGAAAAAATAACTCTTGATAATATTTCTTTTCTAAAACCTCTATCTAAAATTCATTCTTCTGATTATAGGAAAATTCTCAATAAAAAAGTTAATAGAAAGCTAAAAGAGGGCCAACCATTAGATTGGAAGCATTTTTAGTGAACACATTAGCTTTCATACCTGCAAGATCTGGTTCTAAGGGGGTAATAGATAAGAATATACGTAATTTAAATGGAATTCCATTGCTTGCTTACTCAGTTCACATTGCTCAGTTATGTTTTAAACAAGGAATATTTTCTGATGTACTTGTTTCAACTGACTCAAAACACTATCTAGAAAAAATTAAACAAACTGGATATACCAAGCAATATATTCGTCCTAGGGAGCTAGCTCAAGACGAATCTCCAACCATTGATGCAATAATTCATGCAATAAATGATTATGCAAAAAAAAATATTTTTTTTGATAATGTAATGATTCTTCAACCAACTTCACCTTTTAGAAGTATTCAAGACATAAAAAGATCAATTCAAGTTCTCGAGTCTAATCCTTTGACTACATGCGTAGCATCTGTATTTAAGTTGAGTGACCACCATCCAAGAAGAATAAAGCTAATAAATAAAGATGGTTTTCTTGATGATTTCTGTGATGAATATAAAGAGCCAGAGCCATCAAGACGACAAGATTTCACTCCAGATGCCTTTATTAGAAGTGGAAGTATTTATTTAACGAAGACAGAACAAATTATGAAACAAAAATTAATAAGAGGTCAGCATGTCAAACCCCTAGAAATTTCAGAATTTTACTCTGTTAATATTGATGAAGAGGTTGATTTTTTTAAAGCCGAAGCCTTAATTAATTCAAACAAATACAAAAAAGAATTAGATGTTTTTGATAAACTAAAATTTAAGTATGATGCATAAAGCGCTTATAGGATTTGATATAAATGAGTATCCAGAAATAGAGATATTTCAGAAATACTTTGAATGTGATTTTTGTGAATACAGCGAGGACTATCTTAATAAGAATATTTCTAAATATAGCATCCTAGTTCCGCATTTATATCTGAAACTTACACATGAGCTTATCAATAAAGCATCTAACTTAAAATATATATTTACACCATCAACTGGCACCAATCATTTAGATCTTAAAGCAATAGATAATAATGATATTAACCTTTATTGTTTGAGTGATAATGCGGAATTTATTTCAGAAATATCAAGCACTGCTGAGCTCGCATGGCTTTTAATCCTAGCTGCAAATAGAAAAATTCTTCATCTTAATAAAAGAGTTCTAACTGAGAATAGTTGGAAAAATAATGACTTAAGAGGCAATCAACTTAAAAATAAGACAATTGGTATTATTGGTTTTGGCAGGCTTGGTAAAATGATTTTTAACTATGCAAAGTCATTTGATATGAATATATTAATATACGATACAGATAAATCATCTACTAATGGATACGAAGATCATGCAAAAGATTTTAATGAACTTCTAAAAGAATCAGACATTATTACACTCCATCCAAAGCTAAACGAAACATCTTATGAAATGATTAATTCTGAAAGCTTAAAACACATGAAGGAGGGAGTTATTATTATTAATACTTCACGAGGTGATGTAATAAATTCAAATGATTTATTGGATTCAATCAAATCAGGAAAAGTCAGATTTGCTGCATTGGATGTATTGAGAAATGAATTTCATTCAGGAAAACTTCCTAATGATCCTTTAATTGAATATGCATTAAAAGAAGATAATTCTGATAAGATTCTAATAACTCCTCATGCTGGCGGCGCAACATTAGATGCTCATAGTTTAGTATTTAAGCATGTTGCTAAAACATTAAAGGATAAATTGTATGAATAAAAAAGTATTACTCTATATTGGCAGTAGAGCTAACTACAGTAGCGCAAGATCATTATTGAAAGCTTTTAAGAATCATGAAAGGCTAGATCCAATAGTTATTCTGGGCGCAGCTGGATTGGTAGATAAATATGGCAACCTCGAAGAATTAATTAAATCCGATGGCTTTAATATTGATCATAAAATTAGTTTTCTAGTAGAGGGAGGAAAATTAGAAAATATGGCACAGTCGTGTGGAATTGCCATGAATAATTTCCCATCAATAATTGAAAAATACAATCCAGACTATATTTTTGTTATAGGAGATAGGTTCGATGTACTCCCGATAGCATCAACAGCAATGCTTATGAATATACCTTTAGCTCACTCAATGGGTGGCGAAAGATCAGGAACAGTTGATGAGTCAATCAGACATGCTATCTCAAAGATGGCAAACCTTCATTTTGTTGCAAATCAAGATGCAATGGATAGGCTTATTAAAATGGGCGAACTGCCTGAGACTATATTTAATGTAGGTTGCCCAAGAATAGACTACATTAATGAAACAGTTAATGAATTTAAAAAAGGTAATATGCTATCTTCAGAATCCATTTTTGAAAGATATCAGGGTGTTGGTAATGAATTTGACATATTAAAAGAAGACTTTTTGCTAGTATCGTTTCATCCAGTCACCACTGAATATAAAGACATGCGAGAACTAACAAGGAATTTATTGCAGGCATTAAGTTCATCAAAAATAAAGGTTATTATGCTGTGGCCAAATGCAGACGCTGGCAATGACTTTATTTCAAAAGAAATAAGAGTATTCAGAGAAAAGCATGCACCAAGTTGGCTCTACTTATTTAAGAATCTTCCAGTTGAAGTTTATCTTCAGCTTTTGTATTTGTGCAAATGCCTTGTTGGAAACTCAAGCAGTGCTGTTCGAGAAGGTGAATTTATTGGAGTAAAAGCTGTAAATATTGGTAGTAGACAGAATGCACGACTAAGAGGAAAAAATCTAATAGATTGTGATTATTCTCAAGAATCTATTCAACAGGCAATCAGTCAGCAGGTTTCAAATAAAGGTGATTTAAAATCTGAATATTTATATGGATCAGGAAATTCTGCCAATGAAGTAGCAGATATATTAGCAAATACAAATATAGAAAATACTCAAAAACTTAATTCATATTAAAAAAATGTTTTTTGAGAGTTATGGAGCAATAAATGATTATAAAAGATTGGAAAAATTTTTTTATTTCCATGAAATATTTTTTAAAACTTATTTTTTCTCGAAAAGAATATGATGTAGTTTTTGTTAGTTCTGTAATTTTTAATAGAGGGTCAGAGAGTGAAAATATACTTTTTAGACCAATGATAGATTGCTGCAAAAAAAACAACTTAAAATATATAATATTTGAAGATACAGACCTTAAAGGTATTTATAGTAATTTTAATAGATCAAAAGAAGCAGTTCCTTTTGACTTTGTATCGCTAATTCAGATTGTTTTAAGAAAACTTTTTAATCTTTTCTTTAAAGAACCAACTGAAATTAATGAAACTTATTCTAGAGAAAAGAAAATTTCAAAAATCTTAAGAATAATATTTTTTAATAGATTTTATTCAAAAGTTTATATTACCCTTATCTGGAACAATGCTACCTTATGGAGAAGCATTAATAATGATGCATGTATAATTGATTATCAACACGGAGTAATATTCAACGGTCATGAAGGATATCTCTTAGATGGTAGCCCGCCTAAAGTAAAGTTACTAAACAAAATTGATACTATGGTCTATGGGGATACTTTTAAAAAGATTTTAATGGCCAATGATAGATCTAATTTTTACAATGAAGACAACCTCATAAAAGTTGGTTTCAATAAAACTAGTGGCCCTCTTAAAGAACTACCATCTTTAAATAAAAAAATACTATTCACCCTGCAAATAACTCCTGATTCGATTACAAAAGTAGTTAATGAGAACTATATAAAGATTGTAGAAAATCTTATATCTTTGAATGCAGATTTCTTAAAAATAAATGATTTTAAACTGATCTTTAGACAACATCCTAGATTTAGCCCAGACCATTGTCCATCTGTTAATTTAGAATATGACTTTATAAGCTATGACAACTCTACACCTATGGCTGATTTGATTGATGATGTTAGTATGCATATCACATTTAACTCAACTTCCGTTTTTGAAGCTTCCATGATTGGACTACCAACAATTTTTATTGATATGCATGATCAAGAATTTCCTAAAGAAACATATTCTAATAAGGTTTTTTCAAATGATGTTTTTTTAAATGATTATAAATATCCTTATAAAGATCTATTTGTAAAAACCTATAAAGATTTAGAAAATATCTTAATTAAACTAAATGATAAAACGGTCTATGATGATTGCTGTAAAAGAGTATATGAATGGTCTAAAGATCTTTATAGTGATTTTGACACAGCTGCATTCGAAAATTTCTTATTACAGAAAATCAATATAAAGAATAAGGACGCTAGGAGTTAAATTTATCGAAAATAGAAAAACAAGTGTCGTAGTAACTACATATAACGATGGTGAGTTCTTAAAAAGATCATTACCATCAATTATCAATCAAAGTCAAAAACCCCTAGAGATAATTGTTGTAGATGATGGTTCTGATAATAATTTAGCTGAGACATTAGCTAATTCATTTATAAGTAATTCTGATATTCCAATAATTTATGAAAAAAAAGAAAATGGAGGTCCATCAAGTGCTCGTAATTTTGGAATAAAAATAGCTAAAGGAGAGTATATTCTTTTTTTAGACTCAGATGATGAATTATTGGGTGAATCTTTGGAGTGGCGTCAAAAAACATTAGATTCTCTTGGCAAAGACTATGCATCTGTTTATTGCAGTTCAATAAATTGTTTCAAAAATAAACAAAAAATTATAGATGAAGTAAATGAGATTGATGGAGAAATAGATGGTTGTTTAGTTGGAAGAAAGAAGGGACTTCCTGGAGGTTCGCCTTACCATTTTTTTAGAAAGAAAGTCTTAATAGAATCAAGTGGATATCATGAATCTCTTAAATTTAATGAAGATTTTGAATTAATTCTTCGGATTTCTAAGAGATGGAAATTTTTTGGTGTTAATAGACCAGGTTTCATTAGACATATTCGAGATAATTCATGGAGTAATACAGATCCATATATTTCATATAATGGTGTTGAAAGCTTTTTAGATATTGCCTTAAAGGACGAATTACTTCCTATGATTGAAATCAATAAGCGTAGAAAAGACAACAGACTCTCATTGATAAAAAAACTTTTAATCCAAAGAAGAAAATTTAAAGAAGTCATCCCATATATAGATGAAGCATTCGATATAATGTATCCAAAAAATATCAAGGAATTTTTATTATATATATTAAATAGAATGATAAAAATCATCTATGGTTTAAAATGAATAAAGGATCATCTATGAAGATTTTACATATTATTTCTGGATTAAAAGGAGGAGGTGCTGAAAATATTTTGTATCGTTTGTGCCAGCACGATAAAGAACACAGACATGTGATAATTTCTCTTACTGACTCTCAAGATGATGGAATGTTGCCTAATAAAGAATATGTTTCAGTTCATAAACTTAATTTTTCAAATAGAAAGATAAATCTATTTGAATTATTTAAACTTTATAAACACATTAAGCAAATAAAGCCAGACGTTGTCCAAACTTGGATGATTCATGCTGATATGATCGGGGGTATTGTAGCTAGATTGGCTGGAGTGAATAATATCTTTTGGAGTGTGCATTACACTAATTTAGTAAAAGGTAAATCAAAAAGATTAACAATTTTATTAACCAAAATTAATGCATTTCTATCATATTTTATACCAAAAAAAATTATTTATTGCGCTGAAAAATCTAGAGAAGTTCAGGAATCACTTGGTTTTAAAAAAACAAAAGGTGTGGTTGTGCAAAATGGTTATGATGTTGAGAGTTTCATTCAAAATACTTCTTTAGGTTCAAAATTTCGCAATGAGTTAGATATTCATCCAGAAGCTTTCGTCATTGGACATGTTGGAAGTTATCATCCTCTCAAAGATCAGGCTAATTTGGTTAAAGCATTGACTCTTTTAGATCAAAGAGGATTTAACTTTTATGCAGTATTTGCTGGAACCAATCTTGATAATAATAATAACAGTTTAGTTTCTCTAATAAAGCATAAAGGATTGAGTAATCGGGTTCATTTATTAGGAAGAAGAAACGATATCCCATCAATTATGAATGGTATAGATTTATTTATACTCTCATCAGAATCTGAAGCATTCCCAAATGTTCTAAATGAAGCTATGGCATGTGGAACACCATGTGTATCAACAGACGTGGGGGACGCGTCACTTATTTTGGGTGATACAGGATGGATTGTGCCTTCAAAAGATTCAGAATCATTATATAGCTCGGTAATTAAAGCAGCTCAAGAAAAGGAATCAAATCATAGATCATGGTTGCAAAGGAGCATTGCATGTCGCCAAAGAATTGTTCAAAAATTTAGTCTTGAGAAAATGGTAAAAAAATATAAAGAGGTATGGATGAATGTTAAGAAGCATGCAGTTTAAAACAATTCCAATTATTGTTACTAAAAGAATTAGCATCAATGTTTTTGATATACTTCGTTCAACTAAAGTGAATAAAATTCTATAGATGTTTTTTTACGACATTCCAAATCTACTAGTAATATTAATTTTAATAGCTGCGTCTTTCAGAATGGGCTTAATACCATTATGGCTATCATTTTTTTTAGGGGTGTTTGCTTTAACTCCTTTTTTTCTTAATGATGTACTTTTTCCTGCAACTTATATGCCTGATCAATTTGCATATTATGACAGGGTTCATGATATTCGTTCTCAAGGAATCATTTCTGGGTTGTTTAATATAGATTCTGATTTTAATGTCAAGATGTTGGTTTCTAACTGGTTGTTAGCTATTATTCCTTTGCCTTATGTAGAAACAATTAAAAGCTTAGGTTTTTTTAATAGATTGATAGCCACTGCCTTAACAATTTGGCTTTATTCATCTAAAAATTTACGTGGCTGGCCTCTTATATTTGTTTTATTTTATCCAAGTTTTCTTCTATACAGCTCGTTGGCTCTCAGAGACATATTAGTACTAGTATTTATGATAGTCCCAGTAATTCTTTTCATAGAGAATCGCAGATTACTTGCATTAATTGTTTCTTCGCCCTTATTTTTTATCAAGTTTCAAAATTTTTTCTTAATACTTATTTTTTTTGTAGTTCATCTTTACTATTCAAGGGGCTCGATTTTTTACAGATATAGATATATGTTTTTAATTATTGTTGTAGGCGGATTGACTCCTTTTATAATGGAAATCATTAAGTTATTAGATTTCTATAGGTGGGCATTATTTTATGAAGATGGAGGATTGTTTAGTGATTATGTTCCAATAAAAACTTTTAGTGAATTCATGGTTATAGCTCTTCAATCAGCCCCTTATTTCTTAATGAAGCCATTTCCATGGGAGGCAAGTAATTTTTTACAGCTTATCCAAAGTATAGAAAATATTTTTATATTTGCTGTTTTAGCTTTTATGTTCTTTAAAGCATCATCGATTGACAAAAAAATCACTATTAAATGGTTGGTATATATCATTGCAGCATTTAGTATTTATGGCTTAGTTGTTTTCAACTTTGGAACAGCTGTTCGTTATAAATTTCCTTTTATTTTGATTGTCATTATAGGGATGGCTTACGAACTATATTTAAAACATGGTAAATTAATTTTAAACAAGGAAAGTAAAAATTAAGAATTAGAGCTTGATTTGATTTATAAAAGGAAAATATAAATGTGTGGAATAGCCGGTTATCTAGGAAGAACTCCAAATCCAATTATTTGTTTAAATAAAATGGCTGAGGCAATCAACCACCGCGGACCAGATAACTCAGGAAATTGGGTTGATGAAAGTGAAGGAATTGGTTTTGCACACGCTAGGTTATCTATTCTTGATTTAAGTTCAGCAGGCCATCAACCCATGCACTCAGTTTCAAAGAATTTTGTCATAATATTTAATGGTGAAATATATAACCATTTGGCTCTTCGATCAGAATTAGATTCTATCAATCAAAGATATTGGCATGGACACTCTGATACAGAAACACTTTTGGCTGCTATTGAAGAATGGGGCTTAGATAGAACATTAAAAAAGGCTAAAGGGATGTTTGCAATTGCTTTATGGAATAAGAATAATAAAAATTTGTCTTTAGCTTGTGATCGAGTTGGTGAGAAACCAATTTATTACGGATGGGTAAACAATCAATTTGTATTTGCATCTGAGCTAAAGGCTATAAAAAAATTTCCCAAATTTAAAAATTCAATAGATCGAAGTTCATTGGCTTTATTCTTAAGACTAAATTCTATACCTGCACCATATTCAATATATAAAGATATATATAAGGTAGAACCTGGCCAAATTATTCGTCTTGAAGCAGGCTCAAAGAAAGTTAAAAAGCATAACTTTTGGTCAATTGAAGAAGTTTATAATAAAGGTAGTATGAATCAGTTTTCTTTTTCGTCATCAGAGGCTGTAAATAAACTTGAAAGTGTTTTATCAAATGCAGTTTCTTCACAAATGCAGTCTGATGTACCTTTGGGAGCTTTTTTATCAGGAGGAATAGATTCCAGTACAGTTGTTGCTTTAATGCAATCTTTTTCTAATAACAAAGTAAACACATTTACTATTGGCTTTAATGCAAAAGAGTTCGATGAAGCTAAGCATGCTGGAATGGTAGCCAAACACCTAGGGACCAATCATTTTGAAAAATATGTTACTGAAGGTGATGCATTAGATGTCATCCCCAATATACCTTATATTTATGATGAGCCTTTTGCCGATTCTTCACAGATACCAACATATTTGGTTTCAAAGTTTGCTAAGCAAAAAGTTACTGTTGCTCTTTCTGGAGATGCAGGTGATGAGCTCTTTGGGGGGTATAACCGTTATGTTTACGGGGGAAAAATATTTAATAAGGTTGTTAAAGCACCTATTTTTATGAAGAAATTAATGTCTCAAACTAT
This sequence comes from uncultured SAR86 cluster bacterium, assembly GCA_902583575.1. GTDB lineage: Bacteria > Pseudomonadota > Gammaproteobacteria > Magnimaribacterales > D2472 > SAR86A. Next base: position 12,756 of record CACHWY010000002.1, read on the forward strand.
TTTTAGTATGACAGAAGAAAAGTGGGACAGTATATTAGGAGGGTTGACTAATAAACGTTTTGCTAATATCGGTCATAAACTTCACAAAGTTGGCAATGTTCTTTCTTCCAAATCAATCCGTGATTTACATTTTAAATTAGTTTCTCAAATCTATAATCCATCAGATTGGCTGATAAATGCAAAAGAGCATAAAACATTATTAAATGATGATACTGAACGTTTTGAAGAATTAAATCCTGTTGAGCAGATGATGGCCTACGATTTAATAACTTATTTGCCAACTGACATATTAACCAAAGTTGATAGGGCAGCCATGTCAGTTTCTCTTGAAACTAGAGTCCCATTTTTAGATCCAGAAGTCATTAAATTTTGTGCATCATTGCCAATGGAATTTAAAATTAGAAACGGCGTCACTAAATGGGCACTTCGAGAGGTCCTTTATAAACATGTACCTAAAGATTTAATCGAAAGACCAAAAATGGGTTTTGGCGTTCCGTTGTCTGAATGGCTTCGAGGACCATTAAAAGACTGGGCTGAATCCTTGTTAGATGAAAAACGTTTACATCAAGAAGGTTTTTTTAATGTAGAATTCGTACGAAGTAAATGGTTAGAACATTTAAGTGGTAAGCGAAATTGGCATCACCAATTATGGAATGTTTTGATGTTTCAAGCTTGGCTTGAGAAGAATTAATTAATTTATGAGGATAACTTATGCAGCTTAATGATATATCAATAGCAGTAGTAGGCTTGGGATATGTTGGTTTGCCCCTTGCAGTTGAGTTTGGTCGTAAACGAAAGGTTATTGGTTTTGATACTAATGATGTGAGGATCAAAGAATTGAATGAAGGTCTAGATAGAACTCTCGAGACAACAGATAAAGAATTAAATGATGCCGTATATCTTAGCTATACAAATAATATAGAAGATTTAAGAGATTGTAATATTTATATTATTACTGTGCCTACACCAATTGATCATGATAAAAATCCTGACCTTACTCCTTTAGTAAAAGCAAGCAAGGGGATAGGATCTATTTTAAAAACTGGTGACATTGTTATTTACGAATCTACTGTATATCCTGGTGCTACAGAAGAGATTTGTGTTCCAATTCTAGAAGAACAATCCGGTCTCTTATTTAATAATGATTTTTTCTGTGGATATTCTCCTGAACGAATAAACCCAGGTGACAAAGATCATCGAATAACAACTATTAGAAAAGTTACCTCAGGATCAACTCCTGAAATTGCAAAAAAAATTGATAAGCTTTATCAAGAGATTATTACTGAAGGAACTTATATGGCAAATAGTATAAAAGTTGCTGAAGCTGCAAAAGTAATTGAAAACACTCAAAGAGATGTAAACATAGCTTTAATTAATGAATTGTCTCTAATTTTTAATGAATTAGATATTGATACAGAATCAGTGCTTGAGGCAGCTGGCACAAAGTGGAATTTCCTACCATTTCGCCCTGGTCTTGTTGGAGGACATTGTATTGGAGTTGATCCATATTACCTCACTCATAAGGCATTAGAGGTTGGTTATAATCCAGAGATGATCCTAGCCGGTAGAAGAATAAACGATAACATGAGTTTTTTTATTGCAGAACAAGTATCAAAGTTGATGACTAAGAAAGACATAAGTATAAATGGATCAAACATTTTGATGATGGGATTAGCTTTTAAAGAAAATTGTCCAGATATTCGAAATACAAAAGTAGTGGATTTAATTAAAGAATTAAATAACTTTGATTGTAGCGTAGATGTTTATGATCCTTGGGTTGACAAACTTGAGGCAATGCATGAGTACAATATTGAGCTTATTAATGCTCCAACAAAAGGAAAATATGATGCAATAGTTATAGCAGTTGCTCATGATAAATTTAAAGATTACTCTCCAAATGAAATAAAAGACTTTGGTAAAGATAATCACGTAATTTATGATATTAAATATTTATTAAGTGCTGATCATGTTGATGGAAGACTTTAAATGACAAAATATGAGGAATTACAAGAATATTTAAAAAACAATCAATCCACATGGTTAATTAGTGGTGTTGCTGGTTTTATTGGATCAAATTTACTTGAAAAATTACTTGTGTTAAATCAAAAGGTTATAGGTTTAGATAGCTTTGATACTGGCTATCAAAAAAATATTGATGAGGCAATTCTTGATGCTAACGAAATTGTAGGAAAAGATGTAAGTAATAATTTTAAATTTATAAAAGGTGACATTAAGTCCTTTAATGATTGCAAACAAGCTTGTAATGGCGTTGATTATGTTCTTCATCAGGCCGCACTTGGTTCTGTACCTAGATCAATTGAAGATCCTATCAGTACCAATGAAGCAAATATTGATGGATTTATTAACATGTTGGTAGCAAGCAAGGATTCGAAAGTTAAAAGATTTGTATATGCAGCATCAAGCTCTTCATATGGTGATAATGCTGATCTACCAAAAGTTGAGAATATGATTGGCAACCCTTTAAGCCCATACGCTGTTACGAAACTTGTTAATGAGTACTATGCAAGTGTTTTTGCAAAAAATTATGACTTCAAAACTATTGGTTTAAGATATTTTAATATCTTTGGTAAAAGACAAGATCCAAATGGAGCTTATGCAGCGGTAATACCCAAGTGGATATCATCTATTTTAAATAAAGATAGTGTTTATATAAATGGTGATGGAGAAACAAGCAGGGATTTCTGTTACATAGATAATGCAGTGCAAACTAATATATTGGCTGCTATGACCGAAAACAGTGAAGCTACAGATCAAGTTTATAATGTAGCCTTAAATGATAGAACTAGTCTAAATGAACTTTATAGAATGATTGAGGATAGCTTAATAAAAAATGTGAAAGGATTGGAAAAGAAAGAACCAATTTACAGAGATTTTAGACCTGGAGATGTCAGACATTCACAAGCAAGTATAGATAAGGCAAAAGAACTTTTGGAATACGAACCCCAGTTTAGAATTGCCGAAGGACTTAATGAAGCAATAGGCTGGTATATTAATTCATTAAAATAAATATGGTAGTTATAATGGTCTTTCTAAATAAAATTTACTTAAGATGTATTCCGATTAAAAAGTTAAAATGAATAATCAAGATAAAAATACTGTTGATGGTTTTGGTGATGAATGGTCAAGATTTGATCAATCTAACTTGCCTGATGCTGAACAACATCTCTTATTTGAAGAATATTTTTCTGTGTTTCCATGGAGTGATATTTCTAAAGAATCTATAGGATTTGATTTGGGTTGTGGTACTGGTAGATGGGCGAAATCAGTTGCTCCAAAAGTAAAGAAACTTATTTGTATTGATCCTAGCAATGCTCTAGATATCGCGAAAAAAAACTTATCAAGTTTTGATAACTGTGAATTTTACAGTGCGACAGTAGACAAAATTCCAATGGAAGATAATAGTATGGACTTTGGTTATTCGTTGGGAGTTCTTCATCATGTCCCAGATACAGCTCTAGGAATTAAACAATGTGTTGATAAGTTAAAACATGGAGCTCCATTTTTACTTTACTTATATTATCGTTTTGATAATCGTCCAATTTGGTTCAGATTTATTTGGCATGTGACGGATTTATTAAGAAGAGTTATATCAAAAATGCCATATGGATTAAGATATTTCTCAAGTCAAATCATTGCTTTTTTTGTTTATTTCCCCCTAGCCAGAACGGCATTTTTAATAGAAAAATTAAATATTAATGTTAGTAATTTCCCATTAAGTTCATATAAAAATCTCAGTTTTTATACTATGAGAACAGATGCGTTAGACCGATTTGGTACAAGACTGGAACAGCGTTTTACAAGGGATGAAATAAAACAAATGATGCATAATGCTGGTCTTGAAAACATTAGATTCTCAAATTCAAAACCATTTTGGGTTGCTATGGGTTTTAAGAGCAGTAAAAACTCTAATGCTTAAAATGATTTTTATCTTTTACCAAATATTGTTAATTAAAGATCAAAAAAGTTAATATTAATTAAAAATATTTTAAGGTTCAATAGATGAAAATATTAATTCTTGGCACTGTTCCTAATGATTTATTAAATTTTAGATCTGAGCTTATAAAGGATATTCTAAAAAAAGGTAATGAAGTTATTGCTTCATCTTCAAAATTAGATCCTGATTCAGCAAGTCATATGAATGAACTAGGCATAACTTATGAATCAATATTTCTTAATAGACATGGCTTAAGTTTAAGGGGGGATATCAAAACGTTAGCTGATTTATTTAAATTAATTAAAAAGCAAAATCCTAATCTAGTTTTAGCTCATGGCATAAAATTAGTCATATGGGGAGGAATTTCTGCAAGAATAAGGAAAATACCTTTTTTTGCTTTAATCACAGGGCTTGGCTTTGCATTTCAAGGAACAACATTTAGAAGAAAACTTTTAACAAGATTGGTTTCTTTTTTATATAGAATTGCTTTAAAAAATTCAAAAGCTGTCATTTTTCAAAATGAAGATAACAGAAAAATTTTTATTGATAAAAATATCGTTAGCCCCTCAAAAACACATATTGTTAATGGTTCCGGTGTTGATATTAATAAATATAACTTTACACAAATACCAGAATCAAACTTAAGTTTTTTGTTAGTTTCTCGTTTACTTGGTGAGAAAGGTTTAAGAGAATATGCTGAAGCAGCAAAGATTGTAAAAGAAAAATTTCCAGAAGTTGAATTTAAAATTGTTGGTACTCAAGATAAGTCTCTGGATGCAATTTCAATCGATGAAGTAAAGAGCTGGTCAGAATACGTTGATTATGTGGGGTCAACCAATGATGTAAGACCTTATATAAAAAAATGTCATGTATATGTTTTGCCATCTTATCATGAGGGATTGCCGCGAAGTACTCTTGAAGCAATGTCAATGGGACGTCCTATTCTTACAACAAGTGCATCAGGATGCAAAGAAACAGTTGATGAGAATATAAATGGATTTTTGGTACCAGTTGGATCTTCAAAAGAGCTTGCAAACAGAATGATTTGGTTTATTAAGAATAGAGATGAAATAAAAAGCATGGGAGAACAAAGTAGAAAAATCGTAGAAAAAAGATTTGATGTACGAAAAGTCAACCAAGAAATGTTAAAAATACTAGAAATTAACTAAATCTAACTATGCAAACGAATTTTCATGAATTTTTGAAAAATTTGTTAATTGTTGATGGGGATTTGATTGCGGTTTATTATAAGCGCCTAATAAAAAAAATTTACAACAAATGAATATCCAAGAATATTGGCATGACATAGATTCACGATTAGAACAGCTTATAGAACATGGGTTTGTAAAACTTCCATCTCTTAAAGAGTTTAATCTTGATTTTGTTGCCTCAGATATTTCTGATGAGATGGGATCGCTTACATTTAAAGAGTTAGGATCCCACCATAAAAATTTTTTGCAAGATTTGTCTATTGAAGAATACTTAACTCCAAAATTACATAATATTGCTAAAGATCTTTTTAGTTATAAAGGCGATTTATCTAACCAATATCATATTGCAAGAAAAGTTGAACCTGGAAACTCAAAAGAGATGTTTCGAGCTCATTTTGATTCACACCTATTTACAATGGTTCTGCCTCTAAAAATTCCTGAAACAGCTCAAGATGGAACAGCAGGAGATCTTATTTATTTTCCATATGCCAGAAAAGTTCCAACTAATGAAATTTCTAACTTTATTGGAAAAGCCTACTATAAAAAATTTGCTTCCAAAGAAGGAATGGAAAAATTTTCTTCGAACCATCAAAAAAGAATTGATAACTTCAAAGATTATCGACCATTACTTTTTGTGGGTAACACAACTTTACATACGAATTTTCCAGTTTCCTTAGGATGCTCTAGTTACCGACTGACCTTATTAGCCCATTTTTTTGATCCATCTCCAAAGTATGGAGTAGGTGGTTTATTGCGACTTCTTAGAAATAGATAACTTAATGATTCAATTTGATAATCTAAGTCAAGAATTACCATATCAAGTTTTTAAAGAAAAATATGAAAACTCTTTAAATGCTAAACAAAAAAACATAGAAGCAATCTGTATTTCATCATATTCTTCAAAAAACAATGAAGTAAACGCTAGATATGTAAATCTAAAATTTATTTCTGGAAGAAAATTCATATTTTTTTCAAACTATGAATCACCTAAGTCTCAAGATTTTAAAATGCATAATCAAATTTCAGCCTGCTTTTATTGGAGTAGCACGAATACTCAAATAAGAATGAAAGCATATGTTGAACAGACTTCTAAAGAATATAATCAAGCTTATTTTGTTAATAGAGATAAGGAAAAAAATGCTTTAGCAATAATGTCTAAACAATCTAGCTCTATAGATTCCTATGAAGCTCTTAAGAGTAACTATGAAATGATTCTTGAAAATAATGACTTAACAAAATGTCCAGATTATTGGGGAGGTTTTTCATTCATACCTTTTTATTTTGAATTTTGGGAGGGCCATGAATCAAGGCTTAATAAAAGAGAAACTTATGAGTATAAAAATGATGAATGGGTTCACGGATTTTTACAGTCATAAAATATTTGCGAAATATGTTATTTAGTATAAAATCCACATGAATTATGAATTATATAGTCCTTACTTAAATCAATTTTGTCTTCAAAATATTAATTTATGTTTTTTCTTTTAACTTACTTCGTTAGGTATTCATCATAAATAGTTCAAAAAAACAAAAAACTCCTATTAATCAAATGATTAAGGCAAACGAAGTTATGCTTATTGACAGTAATGGTGAAAAACAAGGTATAGTAACAATCATTGATGCTTTAGAGGCAGCTAACAAAGCATCTTTAGACTTGGTTCAGGTATCATCATCAGACTCTGAACCTATTGTTTGTAAACTTTTAGACTATGGTAAACATCTTTTTGATAAAAAAAAGAGCATCTCATCGTCCAAGGTTAGAACTAAAAGAAATACTACAAAAGAAATTAAATTTAGGCCCTCAACAGATGTTGCTGACTATAATATTAAATTAAAGAAGATTAAAAGCTTTATTCTTGATGGAGATAAGACTAAAATAAGCGTCCGTTTTAGAGGAAGAGAAATTCTCAATAGCAATATGGGTCTGGACCTTTTACATAAGTTAAAAGATGAGCTTTCAGAAATTGCTCAAGTGGATCAAGAGCCCTCTCTAGAAGGGAGGCAATTGTTGATGGTTTTGTCACCTCTAAAAAGGAATAAAAATTTAAAAAAAGAAAATTGAGATGGGATATAAACTAAAAACACATTCTGGAGCTGCAAAGCGTTTTAAAAAGACTGGCTCGTCTGTTAAAAGTAGAAGTGCTAATAGAAATCATATCCTTACTAAGCAAACTACAAAAAGAAAAAGACACAACAGGGGACTCAATAAGCTATCGGGAACAGTTCTTAAGATGGCTTCAAATTTGATAAGAAGATAAATTATGCCAAGAACTACCAAATCAGTAACAGCGAAAGCAAAACACAAAAAAGTACTAAGTTCCACTAAAGGACACTATGGCGCAAGAAGCAGATTATATAAAACTGCTAAACAATCTAATATTAAATCTTTACAATATGCTTTTAGAGACAGAAAAAATAGAAAAAGATCATTTAGGTCATTATGGATAGCAAGAATTAATGCTGGAGCCAGAGAACTTGGTACTTCATATTCTGTATTAATCAATTCAATGTCTAAAAAAAATATCAATTTAGATAGAAAAATATTATCTGATATTGCTGTCTCAGACAGTGCTGCATTTGAGAAAATTGTAAAAACAGCGATTAGCTAGATATGTATTCAGAGAATGTCATCCAATAAAGACATTTTACCTCCTAAAATAATTAAGGATAAGGGTGCGGTTCATCCAATAAATCATATGAAAGATTCGATAATGAATCTTCTTGTTTCATTTGGCTTTGAAATAATAGATGGCCCTGAGATTGAAACAGAAGAGTTTAATTTTGACATGTTAAATATTAAAAAGACTCATCCCGCCAGACAAATGCATGATACTTTTTATATTGAGAATAAATCAAATTTGCTAAGAACTCATACTTCACCAGTACAAATAAGAGGAATGCTAGAAAAAAGTCCACCTTTAGCTTTTATATCTGGCGGCAAAGTTTATAGAAAAGATGATGATGCAACACATTTACCTATGTTTCATCAAATAGAAGGAATACTGGTTGATGAGAATGTTAGCTTTGCACAACTTAAGGATCTAATTTATAAAATCGTTCATTCTCTATTTGGTGAAGATATTAAATTAAGATTTAGGCCTTCATATTTCCCTTTTACTGAACCTTCTGCTGAAGTCGATATTCTATCAACTGAAGGTAAGTGGATAGAGATTCTTGGGTGCGGTTTAGTAAACCCAATTGTATTGGAAAATTGTAATATAGACTCAAACAAATTTAGTGGTCTTGCATTTGGATTAGGTATTGAAAGGATAGCTATGTTACAACATAACATGAATGATATAAGAGAGTTCTATAAGTCTAACTTAGATTTTTTGGGTCAATTCAAATGAAAATTTCATACAGCCATTTAGTTAGTCAGATCAAAGAAAATCCAAGCATAGAAATGATTTCTGAAAGTTTATTTCAACTTGGACATGAGCATGAAATAGATGGTGATATTTTAAACATGGAGTTAACTCCCAATAGAGGTGACTGTCTTTCTTTAAATGGTCTCTTAAGAGATTTATCAGTCTTTTATACTGTTAATTTTAAAGAAAAAATTTACAGTGAAAAACTTGATAAGTTACAGTTAGATTTCGAAAACCTATCACAAAACACATGCCCTAAAATTTCATTTCTCAAAATGGAAATTGATAAAATTCCTAAAGAATATAATCAATATTTAAATGATTATTTTATGAAATTAAATTTGAATAAAAACAATTTTTTTACAGATGTTTCAAATTATTTATCATATGAAACTGGCCAGCCTACACATTGTTATGATGCTAGCAAGATTAATGGTAAGTTAATTCTTCAAGAATTGGAGATAAATCAAGAATTTCATACGCTCCTTGATAAAAAAATTACTCTTTCAGATAAAAATTCTTTTTTTTCAATTAATGATGAGGTAGTTAATCTTGCAGGTGTTGTTGGTGGTAAAAGCACTGCATGCACATCAGGAACTAAAACTGTTCTTGTTGAATGCGCTTTTTTTGAGCCAGAGGCAATTATAGGTAAATCTTTAAAATACGATATTCAGTCTGAGGCATCTCATAAGTTTGAGAGATTTGTTGATCCAGAATCACATGATTATGTCATTAGGCGGTTTATTAATATTGTAAGCGAGCACGCAAATATAAAAGATATGTCATTTATATCCTATGAGTACAAGAAAAAACAAGCTATAAAAATTCCCGTAAATGTAGACAAAATTAACCAAATACTGGGCATCGATATCACAGAAGATCAATATGTGAATTATCTGTCTAAGCTTGGTTTTATAATAAATGATGATCTGATAAATGTTCCTTCATATAGAAGCGATATCTCTTCACAGAATGATTTGTCTGAAGAAGTAGCAAGAATAATAGGCTACGATAATATATCTAAACATAAGTTACCCTTTGTTAAAGGAAAAACCTCAAACACAGATAGTATTGAAAATAAATTACGATTTCTTTTAATAGATCATGGTTTTTATGAGGTAATTAACTTCCCATTTTCTAATGAAAAATATATTGATTCAATTAAAATTGATAATCCACTCGACTCTAATAAAGAACACATGAGAACAAATTTAATTAACTCTCTGTTGGAAAATCTTGCTTTTAATGAAAGAAGACAAAAAGATTCAATTAAATTATTCGAGATATCGGATGTTTATAACTTTAAAAATAATAAGATTAAAAAGAAAAGAAATCTAGCGATTATTGCTAGCGGAAGAGTTGGACATAACCATATAGATTTTCAAAAGAAGATAAATAAGAAATATTTAACTAACCTTTTTAAAGATGTTCTTCCAAGTGAAGATTTTGCTATAAAAATTTTTAATCGAGAAGGCCTGAATTCAAAGATAAAAAATGAAATCGTAGGTTGTGAAATTGATATTGAGAACTTTTCAACTGAAGTTTTGAACTATAAAGAAGAGACAAGGCCTCCTAATAGCTTTAAAAAATTTTCTCAGATTTCAGATTTGCCTTCTTCTTCAAGAGATTTATCATTTTCAATAAAAGATTTTTCCAGTAGACAGAATCTAGAGAAATATATCTTAGGATATGAAAATGAGCTTATAAAAGAAAAGTTTATATTTGATTATTTCTACAATGAAAATAGTGCTGAAATTAAGATTGGTTTTAGATTTATATTTCAATCCGCAAACTCAACAATTACAGAAACACAGGTAAACAATGTAATGAATGATATAATTAGGCATACAGAGAAAATCAAAGGTGTTACCATACCAGGCTTAAATTAGGTTTTTGGTTAATTTGAAATAGGGAATTTAGTAAATTATGAAGACAGCAAAACTAGCAATATTATCATTTATGTTAATTTCTGTGTCATTGCATGCTCAAGAATTTGATCAAGAATTCTTGGATAGCCTGCCTGATGACATAAGAGAGGATTTAGAAAGCAGAAATGAAACTCGAGTTGAAGAAGCAAATGAAACATATAGACCTTATCTGTATTCATCAAAATTAAGTCAAGCCGAAGAATTACTTTCATTAAAAGATAGGTTGGAAAAAGATTTGCTTGATCTCGAAAGGAGACTTGATTCTGGAGAAAATCTTGAAATTAGCGAAGAATTAAAACTTTATGGAGCTGACTTTTTTAATACATTCCAAACTTCATTCATGCCAATTAATGAGCCTAATCCTGATTCTGGCTACATGTTAGATGTTGGAGATATATTACAAATCCAACTGGTTGGACAAGATGACTATATTGAAGATTTTTTAATAAGCTCAGATGGTTCAATCAATTTACCCGATATTGGAAAGATAATAGTTGCTGGATTATCTCTGAATGACACATCTAAGTTAATCAAATCTAAAGTGAATTCAGCATTTATTGGTACTGAAGCATTTATAAATTTATCAGAAATAAGAGATGTAAACATTTTAGTTACTGGAAATGCTCAAAATCCAGGTATATACACTTTAACGGGAAACTCTAATATTTTACATGCCATATCAGCTGCAGGAGGTATAAGCGAGTTTGGTTCGTTAAGAGAAATCAATCTTTTAAGAGACAACATTATTATAGAGTCTCTTGATGTTTATGATTTATTAATTGAGGGTCAATATAATTTAAAGAAACGTCTGAGATCTGGTGATGTTGTTTTTATCGAGGCAAGAAAAAATATTGTTACTATAGACGGTGCAATAAACAGACCTGCAAAGTATGAAGCTTTAGATGATCAAAAACTAATAAGTATTATTGAATATGCTAATGGCATTAACCGCAATGCTGACCTTGAAAATATTTCTCTTGAAAGACTTGTTGATGGATCATTAAAAACTATATCAGTTCCAAATGATAGTTATTTTTCAGCAATTAATGTTCAAGATGGCGATTCAATTAACATTAGAGAATATCCATATAGGCAAGCTAAAATTTCGGGTGCTGTTCTTAAACCAGGATCATATACAATGGCTGCAGGTGAAACAATTGGTGATTTAATTGAAAGAGCAGGTGGGTATACAGAGAATGCTTATCAGTTTGGTGCAATTTATTTAAATGAAGATGCAAAAAAAGTAAATGAGTTATCAAAAGATATTTTATATCAAGAATTTCTAGATAATATTATTGCAGCAAGTCAACAAAATATAGGTGCTGATTTAACTCCCATAGTAGTATTAACCGAAGAACTAAACAACACTGATTCAAATGGAAGAGTTGTTATAAATTTACTTAATGATAGCTCAATTGACCTTTATAAGATTAAAGAAGGTGACGAGCTCTTTGTTCCAGAAAGAAATAATGTAGTATACGTTTATGGAGAGATTTCTTCTGAAGGAGCCGTGATGTATTCTGACAATCAAGATGTAGAATACTTTGTTGAAAGATCAGGCGGCTATAAAAAGTTTGCTGATAATGAATCTATATACATACTCCATCCTAATGGTGAATCACAATTATATAGATCAAAAAGAAACATTTTCGAAAGCTCTCCTAAAAACGAGATTAGAATTTATCCAGGTTCCATAATCTTTGTTCCTAGAGAATTAGATGATTCAGCTCCAAGACGACTAGCAGCACAAGCTTATGTTTCAATTCTTGGTAATTTAGGAATTGCTTTAGCATCTTTATCAGCTATAAACGATTAACTAGATAAAGATGAATGAAGAAAAGACCTAAGCATTTAATTAAAAAGTTTTTAGTCTTAGTATCAGCAATCTATATAAATTCAATTTATTCTGATAGTTATGAATATAATCTATACAATAATTACGGTATTGTAGGAACAATACATACTCCATCTGCAAGAACTTTTGATGAAGGTGTTCATGGTGTCACAGTATATGTTGGTGATCCAAATCAGACAGTAACACTATCTGCAAGTCCCTTTGACTGGTTTGAGGCATCTTTCTTTTATACAAATGTTCAAGATAGACCTTACTGTTATGATTTTACTAGTGAAGTCTGCCTACAAGACTTTAAAGATAAGGGCTTTAATGTAAAAGTAAGGCTGAAAGAACAGGGTAAATTACCTGCCATTGCAATTGGATTAAATGACTTTGCAGGTACTGGTATTTATAGTTCAGAATATATAGTTGGTAGTTACGGAATAAATAGAACTGATTTTCATTTTGGAATAGGTTTTGGTCTATTAGACGGTTCTGACCTAAGTTTCAAGAACCCGCTAAGTTATATTTCTGATAAATTTAATGATAGACCAACGGAAACAGAAGGCTTGGGAGGAAGTTTTCAACCGTCAAGATATTTTTCTGGAGAGACAGCTTCACCTTTCTTTGGAGTATCTCATGCTTTAAACAATAAGTTGCTGCTTAGGGCAGAGTACGATTCCTCGGTTAGGCCAGGTTTGGTTCCTTTTAGAATTCCTGAGAATGATTTTTCGTTTGGTGTAGATTATTTGATTAATGATAGTTTTAGTGTTGGCGTCTCTTTTGAGAGGGGAGATTATGCTTCTTTCAAATTTGTTTACAAAAATAATCCTGTTAAGACATATCAGAAATCTGAATATGCAAGAGGAGATCGTCGTAGAGGAGATAATAAGTACACTCAGTTAATAAACAATCTTGAAGAGAATGGTATTGGTGTAAAGAAACTTACTGAGAGTGCAGGTTCAATAGGCCTTCAACTTACCCAAGTTATACATCCTAACCTGCAAGTCGTAGAACAAATTATTGCTCAGTCAGCAAGAGATGCTGGAATAACTAAAGATATTAAAAAAGATATTGAAATTGCAAATTTATTAGTTGTTTCAGAGCTTGACGATGCTTATAGAAAAAATTCTCAAACAATATATCAAAGAAGAACTGAAAGAAAAGTTAATACAAATACTCGTTTACAATTTAGACCATTTCTTGCATCGAGGGAAGAATTTTTTAAAGGCGCTTTGTTGGTTGAGAATGATACTGAATTCGTAATAAGAAGAAATCTGTTTTTTAACACCAACTTAAAATATAGCCTAGCCGACAATTTTGAGGATTTATTTATACCACCAGTAGATTCTTTCCCTGCTCAAGTAAGATCCGATGTTAAAGAATATTTAAATAAAATGAATGATGGAGGTATTTTGATAGGAAGAGCCCAACTAGATTACCATTTAACCCCTAAAATAAATCATCATATTATGATGTCTGCTGGAATCTTTGAAGATATGTTTTCTGGAGCAGGAATGGAATATTTATATTTCAAACCAAATGACAATTATGCATTTGGAATAGATGTTTTCAAAGTTCGTAAAAGAGATTATTCTTGGAGATTTGGTCACTTAGATTATGAAAACACGCTCGCTACAGCAAATTTTTATTATAGAAATTATGGAACTATACCGTTTGATATGAGGGTTTCTGCAGGAGAATATCTTGCCGGTGATGTTGGATATACTCTAGACCTTTCAAGATCTTTTTATAATGGCGTACAGTTTGGGGTTTTTGCAACTTTTACTGATGTCACAACAGAGCAATTTGGCGAAGGGAGTTTTGACAAAGGAGTTTACTTTAATATTCCAATATATGGAAACTTAATAAATTATATGTGGAGACCCTTAACAAAAGATCCAGGCGCAAAGTTAAATAGAAAAAATACCCTTCATGATTTATTAGTCAGATTACAGCCAATAAACTAAATTATTATATATTAATGACTGAACTCCCATATTTAATGTATATATTTAGTACATATTTTTGTGTATTTTTTTTAAATAATGCGTTATCATTCATCTCCGGAGTTGTATAACGTAAAATTTTGTGTGAATATAGCTCAAAAGAAATAGCCAAAATTAGAGGAAATAGCTATGAGAAAATTTTATTTAGTTTGTTTAACAGTTTTATCTTTTGGTCTTACAGCAGAAGTAAGTCCAGAAAGAATGTCTCAAATAGATTCAGAAATTAAATCTATGAGCATTAATGAGCTTCGAGACAGAAGATCTTATTTATTGAGTGAAGAAGCTCAATTATTAGATACCCAATCAGATACTCAAAATCCATCTACTGTAAAAAGTACTTCTGGTAGATTGGCTGAAATTGCAGCTGAATTAAGTGCAATTCAGAAAGCGTTAATTGCAATAGTTGGTGCAGCTGCTATAAGCGCTTCATCTGATGATGGTTATAAAGATGACGTGCCACCAGTAATTACTATAGATGGCGCTAATCCTGCAACAGTAGAGTTAGGGGACACATATACTGATCCTGGCGCATCAGCTATGGATGCATTTCATGGAACTACTGCAGTAACAGCTTCAGGCAGTGTCGATACATCAACCGTAGGATCATATACAATCACATATACAGCAACTGACAAAGATGGTAATAGTGCAACAGCTACAAGAACTGTTAATGTTGTTGATACAACAGCACCAGTAGTGACTGTGACAGGTGATAATCCTGCAACAGTAGAGCTAGGTGCTACTTATACTGATGCTGGTGCAACTGCAACCGATGCATCTGGAACAGTTACGGTAGTTACTTCTGGAACAGTTGATACAGATACAGTAGGCGAATACACATTAACATACACAGCTACAGATGCTTCAGGAAATGCTGGAACAGCTACAAGAACTGTTAACGTTACTGATACAACAGCTCCTGTATTTACATCTTCATCAACATTTACAGTTGACGAAAATGTAACAGCAATTGGAAATGTTACTGCAACTGATGAGGATACTGTCACCTTTACTATTGGGGCGACAACAGCTCCTGGATTCTCAGGAACCGGTCAATACGTAGCTCCGAAGCTTCAAATAACAAGCAGCGGTGTATTATCCTTTGATAAAGCTCCTGATTATGATTTACAAGTACCTGACGTTCAGTTGTATGCAGATCCTGATGCTTTCGGTACTGTAACTAAACGAACAATGACATTATCAGGTTATGAAACTGAAGCAACGATGGACTTTACTGCAACAGTTACAGCTACTGATGCTTCTGGTAACGTTACAACACAAGACATTACCGTTCAGGTAAGAGATGTTGGCGGTGTTGATGACGATACAGGCACAGGTACAGGAACAGGTACAGGTACAGGTACAGGAACAGCAACTGTAGTAGGAGGTGGTAATACATTCCCAGTATTTACATCTTCATCAACCTTTGTAGTTGACGAAAATATAACAGATGTTGGAACTGTTACTGCAAGTATTGCTGATGCTCCTCCTTCTGTAACTATTACGTATACTATTGGGGCGACAACAAGTCCTGGATTCCTAGCAACTGGTCAATATGTAGCTCCGAATCTTGTAATAGATTCAAGCAGTGGTGCATTAACCTTTGATAAAGCTCCTGATTACGATCTACAAATACCTGATGCTTATGAACTTCAAAGGACAACTGGAGATACATATAGAGATGAAGCAACCTTAGATTGTGAAAGTGATCAAACTAACTTCACTTGTACAAAAACTGCATTTCCAACATTAGATGGATATACAACTGGTACAACGTTAGACTTCACTGCAACAGTTACAGCTACATCCTCTCTTGGTGAAAACATCACTACTACACAAGACATTACCGTTCAGGTAAGAGATATTGGTGGTGCTGATGACGATACAGGTACAGGAACAGGTACAGGAACAGGTACAGGAACAGGTACTGGTACTGCTACTAACACAACAGTTGATTCAGGGTAAATTAGACTGTTAGACTGATCTCATATGGGCTTTGGAAAAAAAGATATTGTAAAAAATATCTCTTCCAAAGCCCTTATTTCATCAAAATCAAGTTCATTATTTCTAGAAGCTTTTCTTAGTTTTATAAAACAAAATAAAAGACACAAAATAAAGATATCTAAATTCGGAACTTATTATTTACATAAAACCCCGGCTAGAATTGGCAGAAATCCAAAAACAAAAGAAGAATTTAAAATTAAAGCTTTTGAAAAGCTTTCCTTTAAAGCTTCTAATAAAATTAAATCTATTTTAAATTAAATGGTCGGGATGGCCGGATTTGAACCGACGACCACTACACCCCCAGTGTAGTGCGCTACCAGACTGCGCTACATCCCGAAGAATTAATATATAATATTAACTCACATTTAAAAACATATATTGAAAATACAACATGATTGGACTAAGGTTAATAATTCTACTTATATTTTTTACTTCACTAAGCGCTGATGAGCTAAAAATTATTACATCATCAGGTATAACTGAAGGCTACCTAAAGAATAAAATAATTAAATGGGATGATATTCCTTATGCTGAACCACCAATCAATGAATTGAGATGGAAAGCACCAAGGAAGATTTTACAAAAATCTAATTTAATTGAACCAAAAGATAATAATTTTTGTATACAAAGAACATCAAGTCTAGGCGGATCTTCTCAATTTTCTGATGAATTAATTTCAGGAAATGAAGATTGTTTATATTTAGATATTTATGCTCCATCAAAAAAATCTGAGGAATTGTTTCCTGTTATGTTTTGGATTCATGGAGGCGGCAATACATCAGGTTTAAAAGATCTATATGATTTCACTAGACTAGTTAAGAAGCATGATGTAATAGTTGTTACTATAAATTATAGACTTGGACCATTAGGATGGTTTTCACACCCTGCAATTCAGGGTTTGCAGAATGGATTAGATAAAGCTTCAAATTTTGGAACATTAGACATTATCGCTGCACTTGAATGGGTAAACGAAAATATTGATTCATTTGGAGGAGATCCAAGAAATATTACAATTTTTGGAGAGTCTGCTGGCGGGCATAATGTTTTATCTTTACTTGTTTCTAAACAAGCAAAAGGATTATTCCATAAAGCAATTTCAATGTCAGGATACACAGAATCAATTTCTACAGAAGATGCATATAAGCAGAAAAATCAATCCCCAACTTCAAATTATTCTTCATGGGAAGTTGTTAAAAAGATTGTTAATGATCAGACATATAAAAATGAACAAGATAAATATAGCAATGAAAAATTGAGGAATCTTTTATATAGTCTTTCAGGAAAAGAATTTTATCAATATTATGCTGAAAGAGAGTCGTTTGAAGAATTACCCTTATTAACAAATGATGGAATAGTAATACCAAAAATTGGTTTAAAAGAGTCATTATCAAAAGAAGAATATGTAAACATTGTTCCAACCATCGCTGGTTCAACTCGTGATGAAGTTAAAATATGGTTAGCTTTTTCAGAATATTTTGTAACTGTTGATTATTCTGCAACAGGTTTCTTGTTTAATCTCCCAAAAGTTATTTTAAAAGATGAGGATGCTTATGAAGCGTTCAATTATTATAGAAGTAACTCATGGAAGATAAGGGGGGTTAATGAACCACTTAATTCATTGGCAAAAGCAGGAAATACGCAACTATATTCTTATAGATTTGATTGGGATGATCGAAGAAAATTTTTAGTTGGTGACTTTAAGAAACTCTTTGGAGCTGGTCATGCCCTAGAAATACCTCTGTTAACTGGAAGCACCAAGTTAGTTGGAGGCCCGCCTGTTTCTAATTTTATGTACCCTAAAGGTATTTCACATTTTTATACATCTAGAAATATGATGAAGTTTTGGAGCAATTTTGCTAAGTATGGTGAGCCAGGATACTCAACAAATAATGTAAAGTGGGAGCCTTATAATTTTGATGAGGATAATTTTTCTTCATATATTATTTTAGATAAAAAAAAGAATCTTAAAATGGCCACAGATAATATAACTTTTAAAAAATTATCTAAAGAGGTTTACATTGACGAAAGATTGAGTGAACTTGAAAAGTGCGTAGTACTTTATCAAATGTTTACTTATGTAGGCAATGATATGTATGATGAAAATATAAATGAATACCCTGGTAAGTGTGACAGGACGACATCAGAAAATTTTATTATCAACAATGCGAGTGTTATTGATTATGATTAGCTGTTCTTTGTATTATATATAATAAATGGAAATTCAAGATCTTAAAATTGATTTAAATATAGCAAAAAAAGCTGCTAAAGAATCAGGAAAATTTTTACTAAAAAATAAAAAAAAACTAAATAAAGACTTACAGTCTATTCAAAAAGACACAAAACTTTTAGCTGATATAGAATCTGAGAGTTTAATTAAAGATATCATAGCCACTCAGTCAAAATACCCAATTTTGGCTGAAGAGGCTGGTAAATCTGTTAATGATTTAGGAGACACCTTTTGGGTAATTGACCCCTTGGATGGAACAGCAAATTATAATAGAGGAATTCCAATATGCTGTGTTTCAATTGGTCTTGTTAAGAATATGAAGCCAATATTGGGAGTTATATATGATTTTAATAATGATTTAATATATACAGGCGATAAGTTTTCAAATCTTTCATTAATGAATGATGAACCTATTAAGGTTTCTAATAAAATTAATAAAGATGATAGCGTATTGATAACAGGCTTACCTCATCATACAGATTATTCTAGTAAATCATTAGGCAAAATGATTAAAGACATGCAAACTTGGAAAAAAGTTAGAATGATTGGGTCTGCAGCTATTGCTTCTTGTTATATTGCTTCTGGAAAAGCAGAAAGATATCAAGAAAAGGGTGTATATCTTTGGGACATAATTGCTGGCGCAGCTATAGTGGAATCGGCAGGAGGCACTGCAGACATATTAAACCTTAGAGAAAATTTTCAAGTTGATGTAGTTTTTTCAAACTTAAAAAATTAATTTTTTGATAGATCCTTTAATTTAAGTACTTCGATATCCTTTATTCTAATTAGATCAGCAACTCTTCTAACCAATCGTTCCTCATCTACATCTAATTTACCATCAGCATAAGCTATCTTCCACATAAATTCTAACAGTGAGTGTTTCTCTTCGTTAGAATAGCTATTATTAATGTCTTCAATAAACTCATGGAATGAGATGCTGTCCTTGCTATATATTTCTATTATTTTTAATATCTCAAATTTATCTTTACCAACTTTTGCTGAAATTGATTCTATTTCTTCCATTAGCACTAATAACTCATCTTTACTTATCTCACCATCAGACCTTGCAATCTCATAAGCTAATACTGCTGCTGTTAACTCTATCTCAAAAGATGTCTGCTGTTTGGCAGTTATTTTTTTTTTCTTAAAAAAATCAAACATTTTTATTCAATTTATCTTTAGTGCTACTTTCATAACTATTTGCGAGTACATAGTATATAGCTCCATAAGTTACAAAAAGCAAGAAAGATATCGAAGATGATAAATTATTTTCTATATATATTCCAAAAATTCCAGTAATAAAGGTTACGATCAAAATTATTAGTAAAGTACCTTCAGGAGAAAACTTTAGCATAAGCTTATGATGGATATGATCTCTTCCTGCTGCTGTCCAACTCTTACCTTTTTTTATCCGTGAAAAGATTAAACCTATGCAATCTAAGAAAGGTATGGCAACAAACCAAAGCATAGTAATCGGCTGAATGTTATAAATTTCACTTTGAGAGGCATATATTGCGGACCATGCCACCCAAAAGCCAATTAAGTTTGATCCACTATCACCTAAAAAGACACCTCTTTTTTTACCAAAAAAACCTAAATTAAATATAAGAAATCCTATCATTGATCCAATTATTAAAACCAACATTGAGTCATAAATTAATCCAGAGTAAAAACCTATTAAAAGCAATGTTAACATCGCACATCCTGCACACAAACCATTTATACCATCCATCATATTGAAAGCATTCATAATTCCAACAACGCAAAAAATAGTTACTGGTATGCTAAAAATTCCAAGTTCAATCTCTCCAAATCCAAATAAGTCACCTAAAGAAACTAAATATATGTCTGTACTAAATATCATGTAAACTGCTAAAAGACATTGAATAAGTATTCGAAATCTAGGCTTTAAGTTTTTTAGATCATCAATTAAGAAGATTGCCAATAAAGGTATTGAAACTAACATCAGTTGAAAAGTAAAATCAGGAACATACCCATTAAGGTTATTTAAATCTATATATAATTTTCCAGTTAGTAATAGCGCAACTAAAATTCCAATACCTCCAGTCAATGGAGTTGGCCTTTTATGAAATTTTCTGCTCCTATCAGGTAAATCAACAAGAAAATTATATTTCTTAGCGTAATTTCGAAGCAAAGAATTTATAGCCATAGAAACAATAATGCTTATAATTATGTAATCTAATATAATTGCTAGTTCCATTTTAATATTTTATATCTAATATGCTTAAATTTAATACACCCTTTTACAGAATTAAATATATTTTCATTATATCTTCAATATATATTTTTTCAGCCTTATTGAATGCATCCTCAAACTTAGAGAGATTAAATGTTCCCTCTGGTTTTGAGATAAATATTTTTGCAGACGGACTTGAATCCCCTAGGCAAATAACTGAAACCGATGCCGGTTTTATAATAGTTGGATCAAAAATGGGTGACAAGATAATAGGTCTTTTTGATTCTGACGATGATGGCTTTGCTGAAAAAAGAATTGTTATAGCTGACAATTTAAAAAATCCTACTGGTGTTAGCATTTTTAAAGGTGATTTATATTTCGCTGAAATAGATACGATTTGGATAATAAAAAATATTGATGATTGGCTAAGTTCAAATTCAAATGTTCTTCCTTCAAAATCTATTTTTATGAACGATCTTCCTTCGGAAACATGGCATGGCTTTAAATATATTGATTTTGGACCTGATGGCAATTTATATATTCCAGTAGGAGTGCCGTGTAATATTTGTATTGAACCACAAATGAAAGATTCGAGATTTGCTGCCATACATAAATATCAGAATGGTAAACTTGTTACAGTTGCTGATGGGGTTAGAAACAGCGTTGGATTTGATTGGCATCCCGTAACAAAAAAAATGTACTTTTCAGATAATGGAAGAGACTGGCTTGGAGATGACTCTCCATCTTGTGAGTTAAATGTAATTAACAAAGAGGGTAGTTTTTTTGGATATCCCTATAAACACGCTACAAATGTAATTGATCCTGAATTTGGTTATCTTATTCCAGATGTAGATAGAGATTTTGTAGACCCTATTGCAGAGTTAGGTCCTCATGTAGCGCCATTAGGAATTACATTTTATGATAATATTAAGTTCCCTTCCAAATATCAGAACAGTATTTTTATAGCACTTCATGGATCATGGAATAGAACAAAAAAATCTGGTTATAAAGTCATTTTTATTAAATTAGATGAAAATGGAAATTATGTTAGTCAAGAAGATTTTATAACAGGCTGGCTATCTAATGAATCAGCATGGGGTAGGCCTGTTTCACCATTTGTAATGAGTAATGGCTCTCTATTAATTTCTGATGACAAATTTAATGTGATTTATAAAGTAACTTATAAAGGATAAATCTTAAGCTTTTGCTAGATTTGAAAGAATCAAGAATATGAGAGTTAGCATATTTAAAACTACAAAAAATTAAAATATATTTTTGTAGTTAAGAATATTTCTCTTATGTATACTGATGATTGTTTTTATAGGGATATGGAGAATATATGACTGAGTACTTAACTGATTTAGAGATAGCTAATGCTGCTAACAAAAAGCCTATAAGCGAGATAGCAAATTCAATAAATATCAATGAAGAAGATTTAATTAAGTATGGCAATGATAAGGCAAAATTATCATATGATTTTATTAATTCATTATCTAAAAAAGATAATGGAAAATTAATTCTAGTCACTGCTATTTCTCCAACCCCTGCCGGAGAGGGAAAGACGACTACAAGTGTAGGATTGGTTGATGGATTATGTCACATCGGTAAGAAAGCAATGATTTGTTTAAGAGAGCCAAGTCTTGGCCCATGTTTTGGAATGAAAGGTGGCGCCGCTGGAGGTGGTTATGCTCAAGTAATACCTATGACTGATATCAATCTTCATTTTACTGGAGATTTTCATGCTATCGGAGCAGCTCATAATTTATTATCAGCATTAATAGATAATCATATCCATTGGGATAATGAATTAAATATTGATCCTAGACGAATAACTTGGAAAAGAGTTGTGGATATGAATGATAGATCTTTAAGAGAAATAACTTGTGGTCTGGGAGGTCTTGGCAATGGAATACCCCGTCAAAGCGGATACGATATAACTGTTGCATCTGAAATTATGGCAGTTTTTTGTCTTGCATCTGACTTAGAAGATTTACAAAATAGAATAGGTAATATCGTCATTGGATATACCAAAGATAATAAACCTGTAAGAGCTAAAGAATTAAATGCTGATGGAGCAGTTACAGCATTATTAAAAGATGCATTTCAGCCAAATCTAGTTCAAACTTTAGAAAATAATCCTGCATTCATGCATGGAGGCCCATTTGCGAATATTGCTCATGGATGTAATTCGGTAACATCAACAAAAACTGCTTTAAAGCTTGCAGACTATGTTGTAACTGAAGCAGGTTTTGGTGCAGATCTTGGGGCTGAAAAATTCTTTGATATTAAATGCAGAAAATCTGGACTTAAACCAGATGCAGTAGTGTTAGTTGCAACAACGAAAGCATTAAAAATGCATGGCGGTGTTCAAAAAAGTGAATTAAATAAGGAAAATGTGGAAGCAGTTATAAAAGGTTGCCAAAATCTAGGAAAACACATAGAGAATATTAGTAAATTTGGTGTTCCAGTAGTTGTAGGTATAAACGATTATGTTACCGATACTGAAAATGAGCATAAAGAAATAATAAATTTCTGTAAGAAAAAAGGAGTTGAATGCAAAATTTCATCTCACTGGGAAAAAGGTGGAGAAGGAGCGGCTGCTTTAGCAGAAGAGGTTGCAAAAGTAGCTAATTCAAATTTATCAAAGTTTAAAACTTTATATAAAAGTGAAATGGGCTTATGGGATAAGACTCAATATATAGCTCAAAATATTTATGGTGCTGCAGATATAATTGCTGATAAGAAAGTTAGAAATCAGTTTAAAAAACTAGAAGATGATGGATTTGGAGATTATCCAATATGTATGGCTAAAACTCAGTATAGTTTTTCAACAGATCCATTATTAATGGGGGCACCATCAGGTCATGATGTCCCAATAAGAGAAGTGAGGTTATCAGCTGGTGCTGAATTTGTGGTTGTTGTATGTGGTGAAATTATGACTATGCCAGGACTGCCTAGAGTGCCTGCAGCTGAAGCAATAGGATTAGATGAACATAAAGAAATAAAAGGATTGTTTTAATTAAAGCTTCCTAGTTCATCTTCTTATATTTAGTTATAATTTGAAATCTTAAATCTATGGAGAAGACAATGAGTAATGATTTAAATTTTTATATAAATGGAGAATGGGTAAAATCAGATTCAAATGAATTAATTGATGTAATAAACCCAGCAAATGAAGAGGTTATCGGTCAGGTTACAGCAGGGACTAAAGATGATATTGATAAAGCTGTTCATGCAGCTAGCGAAGCATTCCAAACATTTTCTAAATCTTCTCAAGATGAGAGGATTAAACTCTTAAAGAATATTATTCAAGAATATGAGAATAGATATAAAGATTTTGTAGAAGTAATAACAAAAGAGATGGGTGCACCAAATTGGTTATCAGAAAGAGCACAAGCTAATACAGGGTTAATAAATTTTAAAGAAACATTAGAAGCTCTTGAAGAGTATGAGTTTGAAAAAAAAGAGGGCGGATATACATTAAGAAGAGAGCCAATAGGAGTGATAGGTATGATAACTCCATGGAATTGGCCGATGAATCAGATTACCACAAAAGTATCTGCAGCCATTGCTTCAGGCTGCACTATGATTTTAAAGCCGAGTGAAATCTCACCTTATTGCTCCATGTTGCTTGCAGAGGTTATGCATGATGCTGGATTACCAAAAGGAGTATTTAATTTAGTTAATGGGTATGGTCCTGTTGTGGGCGCTGCTTTATCAGAACATGAAAAAGTAGATATGATGTCATTCACTGGTTCAACTAGAGCTGGAATTGCGGTTGCTCAAGCATCAGCTGCAACTGTTAAAAGAGTACAGCAAGAGTTAGGCGGAAAATCAGCAAATATTATTTTGGATGATGTCGCAGACTTAGAAAAATCAGTTAAAGGTGGTGCTGGTCATTGCTTTTTAAATTCTGGGCAGTCATGCAATGCACCAACTAGAATGCTAGTTTCTTCAAAAAATTATGACAAAGCTGTAGAAGTTGCTGTCGCTACTGCAAATAGCACAACAGTTGGTGATCCAAATGGGGAGTTTAGAATAGGACCAATTTCAAATAAAACCCAATATGAAAAAATTATTAAGTTAATTGAGATTGGAGTTAAAGAAGGTGCAAAACTCGTTGCAGGAGGCCCTGAAAAACCTGATGGTTGTGAGAAAGGTTATTATGTAAAGCCAACGGTATTTGCTGATGTAACTAATGATATGACAATAGCAAAAGAAGAAATTTTTGGCCCAGTTTTATGTATGATGAAATATGAAACTGAAGATGAAGCAATTGAAATAGCAAATGATACTGAATATGGGCTTGCAGGTTATGTCCAAGGCGAGTTATCTCATGCAATAGAAGTTGGAAATCAAATACGTGCAGGACAGATAACTATCAATGGGGGCGCTAGAGGGAATGCTGCTCCATTTGGAGGTTATAAATCTTCAGGTAATGGAAGAGAGCATGGCAAGCATGGCATTGAAGAATGTTTAGAAACTAAAGCAATAATAGCTCCAGCAAGTTAATCTAAAAGATCAGGCTGCATTTTAATTATTTTATCAAATGCTGGTTGATAACTAGCCCATGCAGCAATGTCATTTGCAATGAATTCTCTTGTCTTTATAGCTGTATCATGTGGAATAATTTTAGGTTCTCCTGCTGCTTCAGCCATAAGTTGTGCCTGGCAGCATCGTTCCATCGACATGTAAAACCATAAAGCAATATCAACAGATGGTCCGGTTGTTAAGATTCCATGATTTTGAAGAATAGCAACTTTTTTTTCTCCTAAAGCTTTTGCAATTTCATCACCTTCATCAACTTCTTCTACTACTCCTGAAAAATCTTCATATATACCTTGGTTTTCATAAAAAGCACATGCATCTTGAGATATAGGATCTAATAATTTTCCAAGGGTTGAGAAAGTTCTTCCATATATTGAATGCGAATGGGCTGCAGCATTAACATCTGGTCTAGCTTTATGTAATCTCGAATGGATTGCAAAAGCTGCGACATTAACATCTTTATCTCCTTGAACTACTTTCCCATCATGATTAACTAACAAAAGATCTGATACCGAAATCTGTGAAAAATGAACACCAAGAGGATTTACCCAAAAATGATCTTTAAATTCCGGATCTCTATATGTTATATGACCAGCCACACCTTCATTAAAACCAAAATAATCAAAAAGCCTAAATCCGGCCGCTAACTTTTCTAACTGGTTCCTTCTTTCTTCTGCTGGATTTGAAAATTCCTGAAAAACGAGACCTTTTTCTTTAATAGGTAGTTTTCCATCTGTAGTATCTATCTTTATGGGCGCAACATTTGACATAGTTTTTATACTCCTAACCTCAATAATGTTAAAATAGCTTATCAAAATATAAAGTAAATATAAAATATATGAAATATAGAATTGAAAAAGACAGTCTTGGTGAAGTCAAGGTTCCTGCTAAAGCCCTTTGGGGTGCTCAAACCCAACGCGCAGTAGATAATTTCCAAATTAGTGGAATTAAGATGGATTTTCCTTTTACTAAATCATTTGTATCTTCTTTGGGCTTAATAAAAGACGCTGCTGCAAAAACAAATTTACGCCTTAAACTTATATCATCTAAAAAAGCTAGAGCTATTTCAAAGGCATCTAAAGAAGTATGGCAAGAAAAACATCACCATGAATTTCCAATCGATGTGTTTCAGACAGGATCTGGAACAAGTTCAAATATGAATGCTAATGAAGTAATAGCTAATCTAGCAACCAAATATGCAAAAGTTCAAATTAGTCCAAATGATGATGTAAATATGAGTCAAAGTAGCAATGATGTTATACCTACTGCGATTAAAATTAGCGCTCATATGGACTTAACAAAAAAATTAATACCAGCATTAGATGAATTGATTAAAACAATTGAAAAAAAAGCTGATTCAGTAAAAGGAATTATCAAGACAGGACGAACCCATTTAATGGATGCTATGCCAATAGATTTTTCAGAAGAATTAAGATCATGGTCTAGCCAATTAAAATCTTCAAAAGAAATGTTGAATATTATAGAAAAGAAATTTCTTGAATTACCTCAAGGAGGAACAGCAGTCGGAAGTGGAATAAATGCTCATAAACAATTTTCTAAATATTTTGCTCAAGAGATAACAAAACTTGCAGGGAATAAGTTTAAATATATTCCAAGTAAAAATTTTTATCATGAATTAAGTGCGCAAGATTGTTCAGTTCAATTATCTGGAGAGTTAAAAAATTTAGCAGTCATACTTACAAAAATCTCAAATGATTTAAGGTTAATGAATAGTGGACCATTAGCTGGTTTGTCTGAGATAGAGCTTAAAGCTTTACAACCAGGAAGTAGCATAATGCCAGGAAAGGTAAATCCAGTTATTCCTGAGGCTGTTGCAATGGCTTCTGCTGATGTAATAGGTAATGATATTTCAATCACTATTGCTGCTCAATCAGGTAATTTTCAGTTAAATGTAATGTTGCCTGTTATAGCTTATAACTTGCTTAAGAGTATTAATCTTCTATCAGGTTCCATGGAGGCTCTATCAAAAAAAGCAATAAAAACCTTTAAGGTTAATAAGAAAAATCTTGATGTTTCATTATCTAGAAATCCTATTTTAGTTACCGCTCTCAATCCAATAATTGGATATGAAAAAGCTGCAGAGATTGCTAAGAAGGCTTATAAAGAAAATAGATCTATAGTTGAAGTCGCATCTGAAGAAACCAATATACCAAAAGCAAAATTAAAAAAATTACTCGATCCTTCAAAATTAGCTAAAGGCGGAATATAAATTGACCACTGAATTATCTCAAAGTAAATGTGAGGCATGCAATTTTGATGCCCCATCTCTTAGTGATGATGAAATAAGTGAACTTCAAGCTCAAATTCCATCTTGGGAAGTTATTTCTGATGAAGGTATAAATAAATTAATTTGCTCATTCGCATTCACAAATTATGAAGACTCTTTGACATTCACAAATAAAGTGGCGCAATTAGCAGAAGCAGAAGATCATCATCCTGAAATTATTCTAGAATGGGGCAAGGTTACTATTTCTTGGTGGTCTCATAAAATAAAAGGATTACACAAGAATGATTTCATATGCGCCTCAAAAACTGATAATTTATTTAAAGACAATTGAAAAAAATTACTTTAATTTATTCTGGCGGCTCAGACTCCTATACCCTTCTAAATTATGCTTTATCAAAAAATTTTAATGTTGATTGTTTAACATTTACATATGGTCAAAAACATAACAAAGAAATAGATTTTGCTTCAAGTGTTTGTAAAGAGCTCAATATAAAACATTCTATAATTGACATTTCGGATAATTCTGAGATTGTCTTTGGTAATTCTTCATTAACATCTTTAGATACTAAAGTACCACACGGTAGTTATAAAGAAGAAACCATGCAGTCAACAATAGTTCCAAATAGAAATATGATTTTTCTTTCGTATGCTATCGCATACTCGATTTCAAACAATACTGAAGAAGTTTGGTATGGAGCTCATGCGGGCGATCATTTTATATACCCAGACTGTAGACCAGCATTTTTAAATGCAATGAATGTTGCTGCTGGGCTTTGCGACTCCTCAAAAATAAAAATAGAAGCTCCTTTTATTAGTTATACGAAAGGAGAAATAATCAAGATAGGATTGGATTTAAACTTAAATTATTCCAAAGCATGGACTTGTTATGAAGGTAAACAAAATCCATGTGGCAGATGTGGATCTTGTGTTGAGAGAGCTGAAGCTTTTTCAGATAATAATGCTATAGACCCTTTAATTTAAAATGTATTCAATAAAAGAAATATATAAAACTATTCAAGGCGAAGGCGCTCAAAGCGGACAATCTGCTGTATTTGTTCGATTTAGTGGTTGCAATCTATGGTCAGGAAAAGAAAAACATAGAGATAATGCTATTTGTAAATTTTGTGATACAGAATTTGTAGGCACTGATGGTGTGAATGGCGGAAAATATTCAATAGAAACTTTAATCACTAAAATACAAGAATTATGGGATTCAGAAGAGGAAGCTTATGTTGTCTTTACTGGAGGAGAGCCAATGCTTCAACTAGATCAAAAGCTAATCACTGCATGCAAAGAAGTTAATTTTATAACTGCTATTGAAACAAATGGAACAATTAAAATTGATTTTGATATTGATTGGATATGCGTCTCACCAAAAGCTGGGAGCGAACTTTTAGTTAATAAAGGAAATGAATTGAAAGTTGTATATCCTCAAGATAAATTTGACTTAAAGTCTTTTGAAACATTAAGTTTTGATCATTTCTTTTTGCAGCCTATGGATTCTAAAGATAAGATAAATAATACAGAAAATGCTATTAAGTTCTGTCTTAAGAACCCTAAATGGAAGTTAAGCATTCAACAACATAAAATTTTGGGCATTGATTAGGGTACTTTTTTTTCTTTTTACCTTTGGTTATAATCTGACATGGACAAAGTAAAATCAAAAGCGTTCACATTCGATGACGTGCTGCTCTTACCTCGTTATAGTGACTTTGTGCCTAGCGAGGCAGATACTGAAACAAGACTTACTAAAAGTATTAAAATAAAAATGCCTTTAATTTCTGCTGCGATGGATACTGTGACAGAATCAAGGATGGCTATTGCCTTGGCTGAAGCCGGCGGGCTAGGAATAATTCATAAAAATAATTCTATTGAAGAACAAGCTACTATTGTAAAGGTTGTTAAAAAGTATGAAAGTGGTGTAGTTAGGGACCCAACTACAATTCGATCTTCAAAAACAATAGGCGAATTAAAACAATTAACTGCTGAATTAAGTATTTCTGGAATGCCAGTGGTTGATGATGGGAATTTAAAAGGTATTGTTACTAGTAGAGATTTTAGGTATGCAGATGATATGGATGCAGATGTGGCTTCAATCATGACTCCTTTAGATAAATTAGTTACTGTTAGTGAAGGCACATCTCAAGATGAAGTAAAAAAATTAATGTATGAGAATAGAATTGAAAAAATTCTAGTTTTAGATGAATCAAATCATTTAAGCGGTCTTGTCACAATGAAAGATATTGAAAAGTCAGCAGAGCACCCAGATGCTACTAAAGATTCCTCTGGAAGGCTTAGAGTTGGTGCGGCATTAGGAACTGGGGCTGATACTATTAATAGAGCAAAAGCTCTTCAAGAAGCTGGTGTTGATGTTTTTGTAGTTGATAGCGCCCATGGCCATTCCAAAAACGTATTAGATATAGTTAAGCTTATTAAAAAAGAATTTAAAGATATTGAGGTAATTGGTGGAAATGTCGCTACACCAGAGGGAGCGTTAGAGTTAGTTAAGTCTGGAGTAGATTCAGTCAAGATTGGAATGGGCCCAGGATCAATATGTACTACGAGGATTATTGCA
Source organism: uncultured SAR86 cluster bacterium (assembly GCA_902583575.1). GTDB lineage: Bacteria > Pseudomonadota > Gammaproteobacteria > Magnimaribacterales > D2472 > SAR86A. The sequence continues at coordinate 42,860 of CACHWY010000002.1, forward strand.
GGTATAGGTGTTCCACAGATTACAGCTATTATGGATATAAAAAATGCTTTAAAAGGAAAAGATGTAAGTATTATTGCTGATGGAGGGATAAGATTTTCTGGCGACATCGCTAAAGCAATTGCAGCTGGTGCTGATTCTGTAATGTTGGGAGGTCTTTTTGCAGGAACTGAAGAAGCTCCTGGTGAGGTAGAGCTATTCCAAGGAAGGAGTTTTAAAATTTATAGAGGCATGGGATCAATTGGTGCTATGACCGAAAGAGATGATGCAAATAGATATTCTCAAGAGGATGTTGAGCCTGATAAATTAGTTCCAGAAGGAATTGAGGGTAGAGTACCTTATAAAGGATGGGTTATTGGTGTAATTAATCAACTAATTGGAGGATTAAGACAAAGTATGGGATATGTTGGATGTAAGACTATTCCAGAAATGCAAAAAGATAGTCAGTTTATTGAGATTACAAATGCTGGAATGACTGAAAGCCATGTCCATGATGTCATGATTACTAAAGAGGCTCCGAACTACCAAAGAAGCTAATTAAATAATGAATAATCTATCTGTCAACAATAAAACAATAGATACTATATTGGTTTTAGATTTTGGCTCTCAATATACCCAATTAATTGCTAGAAGAGTAAGAGAGAGTGATGTTTATTCTGAAATACTTCCTTGGGATATTGCTGAAGAAAAGATTTTAGACTTAAAACCAAAGGGGATTATTCTTTCTGGAGGGCCTAATTCAGTAACAGACAGTTTTACACCTAGAATTCCTAAATGTGTTTTTGATATGGGAGTACCTATTTTAGGAATTTGTTATGGGATGCAAACTCTTGCAGAACAGATGGGAGGACATGTTATCTCTGCAGATCAAAAAGAATTTGGTCATTCAGAATTAGAGGTACTAAAAGATTCAGATTTATTTAACGATTTGGATAGAAAAATTAATGTTTGGATGAGTCATGGTGATCAAGTTCAAGATTTACCAGATGAGTTTGATTTAGTTGCATCTACATCAACAGCACCTATAGCTGCCATGGAGCACAAAAGTTTACCGATATACGCTATTCAATTTCATCCAGAGGTTACCCATACAGATCATGGACATAAATTATTAGATAATTTTATTTTAAACATATGTCACGCTCATGCTGATTGGACAATGGATGGTTTGATTTCTCAAAGAATAGAAGAAATTAAAGCAAAGGTTAAGGAAGAAAAAGTTTTGCTAGGATTATCTGGTGGCGTGGATTCTTCTGTAACAGCTGTTTTGCTTAATAAAGCTATTGGTAAAAAATTAACATGTGTCTTTGTAGATAATGGCTTATTAAGAAAAGACGAAGCAGATTCAGTCATACGAACTTTTAAAGAAAAAATGGAATTAAATGTCATTAAATCAGATAGTAAAGAAATATTCTTAAGGCATCTTAAGAATGTTGAAGACCCTGAACAAAAAAGAAAGATTATTGGAAGAACTTTTATAGATATTTTTGATGCAGAAGCAATCAAACTTAAAGATATTAAATTTTTAGCACAAGGAACTATCTATCCTGATGTAATAGAGTCTTCAGGATCAGAATCAAAAGATGCTAGGGTTATAAAATCTCACCATAACGTAGGCGGATTACCTGAAGAGATGAAATTAGACCTAGTTGAACCCCTTAGAGATTTATTTAAAGATGAAGTAAGAAGAATGGGGGTAGAGCTTGGTATACCAAAAGAGATGATAGAAAGGCATCCTTTTCCTGGACCAGGATTAGGCGTAAGGATAATAGGTGAAATCACAAAAGAAAAAACAAAAGTTCTTCAAGAGGCTGATCATATCTTTATAGAGGAGCTCATTAAAGCTGATTTATATGACAAAGTGAGTCAAGCATTTGCTGTTCTATTGCCAGTAAAATCTGTAGGCGTGGTTGGGGATGAAAGAAGGTATGCAGAAGTTATCGGTTTAAGGGCAGTTGAAACGGTAGATTTTATGACTGCAAGATGGGCTCACCTTCCTTACGAATTTTTGGAGCATGTCTCAAATAGAATTGTTAATGAGATTGAAGAAGTTAGCAGGGTTGTTTATGATATTTCGAGTAAACCACCAGCCACCATTGAGTGGGAATAGAAAATGAAATTTTTTATTAAAGTTAAATGGTTCATATTTAATTTTTTGTCATATATCCCTGTTCCTTTTAAATTTCTTTCTTTTGTAGAGATATTATCTTCCATGCTTCAAGGCAAGGGATGGGGATCAAGCACAATTAAGCATGAAGTGAGTGCATGTCTATCTATTTTAAAATATACTCCGAAAATATTAATAGACGTTGGTGCACATAAAGGTATTTATACACAAGAGGTTAGAAAAAAAGTTCATAAAATTGAATGTCATTTATTTGAGCCTTCGACCACAAATATAAAAATTTTAAATCAAAAATTTTCAAATGATGTAGATAAAGTTTTCATAAATAATTTTGCTTTATCAAATAAAAAAACTAATGCGATTCTATTTTCAAATACTCCTGGCTCTGGTATTGCATCTTTAACAAAAAGAAAGTTAGATCATTTCAAGAGATTAGAGAGCCGAGGATATGACTGGGAAATGAATTTTGAAGAACAAGTTAGTCTAATTAGATTTGATGAATATTGGAAAAATAAAGATCAAACAATTGATTATGTAAAAATCGATGTAGAAGGTCATGAATTAGATGTACTAGAGGGTTTCGGCGACTTAATCAATAAAATTAAGCTAATCCAGTTTGAATTTGGAGGTTGCAATATTGATACCAGAACTTTTTTTCAAGATTTTTGGTATTTTTTTCAAGAAAAAAATTTTCTTTTATATCGTATTTCACCAAGAGGATATAGATTAATAAAATTTTATACACCTAGGGAAGAGAATTTTATGACATCAAACTATATTGCTATAAATCAAAATATTCAACCTTGAAAATTAATATTTATAGTTTTTTGAAACTAAAGGCAATTATCATAAAGCATTAATTTATTTATTACTGAATTAAGTTTGAGAGACTAACCCATTGCCAAATATGAAAGCTAGAATCATTATCTCCATCTTTATATTTTTGCCATTCATTTGACATTTCATTAATATCAAACCATGATGAAAAATCACTATCTTTTAGGTTTTCAATTTTTGATTCAACATAATCACTTAGCTCATGACCTAGCCACTCTCTTTGAGGTGTTTGAAGGGGTCGTTTTGGAGAATTTGTAATTGAATCATCTAAGTATTCAGAGACCAGTTCGCGTAGGAGATATTTTTGGATTCCATTTTTAATTTTATATTCATATGGTTGTGCAAACGCATATTCCACAAGTCTATAATCTAAAAAAGGCTCTCTTAGTTCAGTGCTATAAGCCATAGAAACTCTATCGTTGAATCTCAAAGCTCTTGGTATTTTCGTATAGAATAAATCTCTATATTGTTTATTAAGCAATTCATTTTCAAAAGGAGTTGGATAGGATGGTTTTTTGGCCTTGGATAAAAACTCCTTACTAAGAACATTTTTTTTAAAAGGAGATCCTTTCATTCCTTGAATTAATTGATCATTTTTTTTCAAGTAGTAATCATAGCCAGCCCATTGTTCATCCATGCCTTGACCATCTAATAAAACTATAACATCATCTTTTCTTGCTTCCTTAAATATCTTTGAATATGCAATAGTAGGAATTCCTCCACATGGCTCATCTTGAATATGAGTCAAGAAGTCAATTTCTTTAGTAAAATGATCAACTGTTAATAACACCTTATTTAGAGGATTTTGAGTAGTATTTATCATTTCTTTGACCCAAAAAAGTTCATCATAGTCTTTATGACCACAGTAGAAAGTATAAGCATTGATATTCTCTTTTCCTTCCATCTGATTTACAAAAACTAACAATGTAGAACTATCAAGCCCTCCGCTAATATTGAAACCAACGCTTACGTCGGCCCTAAATCTAAGTTCAATGCTATTTTTCAGCAGAGCAGCATATTTTTCTTTAACCTCATTAAAAGGAATTTTTTCGTCAAATTTTTTAACCTCTTCTTCAAAAACATACCATTTTGTAATTGATATAGTTTTATTTTTTAGTTCCAAATAATGTCCTCCTGGTAGCTGATAAATTTCTTCCCAAAAAGTTTCGTCAGGCATCCCATAGCTGCCATATGCAAAGTAGCTAGCCCATATTTCTTCATGGGGCTTTTTTTTGATTCCAGCTGCATGAATTGCTTTTATTTCAGATGAAAAATAAAATGAATTATTGCTTTTATGATAGAAAAAAGGTTTTACTCCAAAACGATCTCGCGCTGCAAATAGAGACTTTGATTTGGTATCGTAGATGGCAAATGAAAACATACCATTCAAATGTTTGAGACAGTCTTTACCCCAAAAAATAAATGCAGCTAGTAACACTTCAGTGTCACTAGACGTTTGAAATTCATAAGATGATTTAAGCTTTTTTCTTAGCTCAATGTAGTTGTATATTTCTCCATTAAAAACAACAGTATACCTTTTAGTTTTGTCGGAAAATGGTTGGTTAGCATTATTTGATAAATCAATAATAGATAGTCTATTGTGTCCAAGGGCAACGCCTTCTTCGAGCCACTTACCCTTATAATCAGGTCCTCTGTGATGTTGGACCATCAACATATCATCTATTACATTAGACTTTGCGTTTTTTCCAAGAATACCTGCTATTCCACACATTTTCTTTTTAGACTTTATACAAGCTCATTAAATATTATGATCTAATTTATGATATGTTAGAACTTTAACTCAATATAATTGACCTGACAATGCGCCTCAAGAAAATAAAAAGTTAGATTATTATGCCTCTAATAAATTTAACACGATAAAATAATAAATACATTTATAATATTAAAAAATTTAATTTAAATAAGGTACATATATTGATAAAAGATGTTTCATTAATAATTCCTTGTCAGAATGCTGATACAAAGTTATTTCAACTGTTTAAAATTATTCCAAATTGGGAAATAATCCCTAATGAAATAATAGTAATAGATTCGTCATTAGAAAAAATTTTAATTCCTAAAGATTTTGAATTATTTGTAAAGGAACAAAATATAGACTTTCTATTAATTTATAAAAAAAATCTATTCCCAGGACATGCTCGCAATATTGGTATAAGTAAAGCAAAAAATTCAGTTCTAGCATTTCTTGATACATCAACAAGTCCCTCTGATGATTGGCTTTCTAAAGGTTTGAATGCGATGAAACATCAAAATACTGATGGAGTATGGGGTAACACATGTTATCAAGCAGATAAATTTTTACCAAAAATTTTTAGAGCATGTACTTTTGGATCAAATCCTATCAAAACGTTTCCAGGCACTATAATGAAAAAAAGCATATTCAATAAGTGCGGTTTATTTATTGAGACAGTTCGAGCAGGCGAGGATGGAGATTGGATGAGCAGGGCTGAACTTCACAACATTAATATGTCCATACCTGAAAATTTTTTGAATTATGACGAACTTAATAATATAGGATTTAAAAAAATACTAAAAAAATGGTTTAGAAATTATATCTTTGGCGCTAAGTTACCATTTTTTAGAGCACACAAAGATTACTATTTTTATGCTATTTCTTTTGTTGCAGTCATTATTGCTTTTAATTGGAACTGGATTTTAGCTTCATGGGACGAGCAAAGTGTTTTTTATATACCAAATATTACAAAAATCAGTATATTAATTATTTTTATAATCTATATTTACTTGAGAGGAATATTTCTTCCTCGAAAGAAGGGTGAGAATTTGAGTTTCATATTTCCGATCAACTTTATATTTATAGCTATATTCTCAGCTTTTCTTGATTTTACAAAAACCTTGGCATTTGGTTACTCAAAATTTTTTAAAAAGTAAACCTCTATGAAATTATGCTAAAACCAAGACTTTTTTGTTTCTGGACAGACGATAACATGATGAGTATTGATCGTCGTAACGCGTTATCTTCGCTTTCAAACACAGGTCTAGAGGTAATATTTATAAATCAGGATAATCTTTCAAATTGGATTCTAAAAGATGTCCCCCTTCATGCCTCTTATGAATATTTAAGCTCTGTCCACAAAGCAGACTATCTTAGATGTTACTTTATGCACCATCATGGTGGAGCTTATTCAGATGTTAAAGTGATTGAGGACTCTTGGTTATCTTCATTTGAAGATCTTGAAAAAAGCGATTATTTAATTAATGGATACAGGGAAATTAACTGTATTGAAACAGCACGCGGTAGAGGATTATTAAAAGATATCTGGCTTGCATTAAATTTTTACAAGGTAATTGGAAATGGAGCATACATTTGTAAACCAAATACTTCATTTACAAATGAATGGTTTAATTCAGTTCAAAAAATTCTTGATTCTAAAAGTGAAGTTTTAAAAAAGCATCCATCAAAGAGCCCTAGAGATTTTTATTTAAAAAGATATGATGATGGGAGTATTAGCAATTATCCAATTAGATGGACAGAAATATGTGGAGAGGTATTCCATCCTCTTTGCTTAAAGTATTCAAAAAAGCTTTTAAAAAATTTACCCACACCAGATTTTTCCCAACCGTATTTATAAATGATTTCAATCTTAAAAAATTTCCCAGTTGTAATACACCAGTTATTTTTTTTATTTTCACAATTATTAATTTTATATTTATATGGAATTGGTTATTCTGGCTCACTTGCATACATAGGAGCAGTCTCAACATTTTTAGCTATTTTAATATGCCTTAGATGGGACATTGAAATATTGGTTAGCAAATCTCAAACATTATCTGAAAATTTACATGATGCCAGTCTGACTATTGTTTTTATGACAATCATTGTAGTCTTTTTAAATGTTATATTGGATAATCTTATACCAAATCACATAATTTTATCAGCATTAGCAATAGCGATACACGAATCATTGGTTTCAATTTTATTTGTACAAAAAAAAATATATATTTATTCTTTTTTTAGAACCTTGCCTGCAATTGCCCTAGTTTTTTTTGCATTCTTAGGCCTTGGACCAGAGATAATTTGGCCTGCATCATTTTTTGTATCTGTATTTTTCTTAATAATATATTTTAAAAATTTGTTCATAAAAGCTTTTCTAAATTCAAGCATACAAAGAGTAAAAGATATAAAGATATTGAACAAGATTAATGCTGCCATCACAGCAACTACTTTTTCTTTTTTCTCAGCTTTATTCATAATTATTATTAATTACTACTATGGTGATGATTATGTAGGCTTATGGGCAAATACTATTCGTATTTTTAATTCTGTTTTAATATTTTTATTAGCAGCTAGTTTGCCTTTTGCTCTGAATATGCTCAGAGATAAAAATTTTGCTTTTGAAAAGGTGATGATATTCTTTTACTTATGGTTATTGTTACTACCTTTAATAATAATATCTTTTTTAGTTGTTTCAAATTTTGGAGTATCTATTTTTTCTATTTTTAAATCATTAGAATTTGAGATTACAAATACCAACCTAAGCATTATTTTCCTCATTGGAACGGCTATTTCTTTTATTGGTTCAACGCAAGGACTCTATCAGGCTATTAATAAAAACATTATATTGTTCTTAATGATTATCATTACTGCGTTATTTGGACTATTTGTCTTATTAAATTCTACTTTAACTTTTAAAATATTAATTGAAATATTTTTACTTCTTGCCATGATAATTGTATCTATGGTACTAGCCCATCTCATATACCATTTAATATATAAAATAAAATAATGAATATTAATTATCCTGATACCTATATCAAAAACATATTTGAAAAAACAAATACAATTGCAGTTATTGGCGCAAGTGCTAATAAAGAAAGAGATAGCTATAAGGTTATGAATAATTTGATAAAAAATGGCTATAAAGTTTTCCCAGTAAACCCTAACGAGAGAGGTAATTTAATTTTGGGGCAAGAATGTTATTCCGATATTGAAGACATTAAAAGACATATCGATTTGGTTGATATATTTAGAGAAAAAAAAGCAGTCATGGGTATCGCAAAACAAGCAATAAAAATAGGTGCAAAATTTTTGTGGATGCAAGAGGGCATTATTCATAATGAAGCTGAAAGTCTTGCAGAAAGTGCAGGCATAAAAGTTATTATGAACAGATGTATAAAAAAAGAATTATCTAAGCATTATTGGACTAATAAAATTAAATAGCTTTAAATAGGATTTATATGAGCAATAAAAATCAATCTCTTTTAAAAGAAATAAAAAATTCTGGGATCTTGCGTCTGATTTTAAATGAACCAAAAAATAAGAATGCATTATCTAAAAAGATGATATCTAACTTAAAGGAAGCTATTTTACTTGCCTCATCTGATAATTTAGTCAAAGTAATCATAATTGCAGCTAATGGAAATGTTTATAGCGCTGGCCATGATTTAAAGGAAATTACAGAAGCTAGATCTCATAAAGATGGTGGTAATTTATATTTTAGAGATTTATTTAACTCATGCTCAGATTTAATGAAATTGATAGTCGAATGCCCTAAGCCTATTATTGCTGAAGTTAATGGAGTTGCAACAGCAGCTGGATGTCAACTCGTTGCTTCATGTGATCTCGCAATTTCATCTGAACATTCAAGATTTGCAACTCCTGGAGTAAATATAGGTTTGTTTTGTTCAACTCCCATGGTCGCTTTATCAAGGAGTGTAAGTAAAAAAGATGCAATGAAGATGCTTTTAATTGGTGACATGATTAATGCAAAAGAAGCAAGAAGAATTTCACTCATTAATGACTTTGTTTCAGAGAAAGAGCTAACAAAATCAGTTATGGATTTAGCAGAAAAAATTTCAAAAAAATCAGCTACAATAGTCTCAATTGGAAAAGAAGCATTTTATAAACAATCTGAACTAAATTTATTCGATGCCTATGAATATACTTCAAGGATAATGACAGAAAATACATTAAATGAAAATGCAAAAGAAGGTATTAATGCATTCCTAGAAAAACGAAAGCCAAATTGGGAGGATATTTAAAATCAACGACCCTTTAAACCTTAAAAAATTTATTAGAACAGTTGATAATTTCCCTATTGATGGAATTTCTTTCCGAGATATTACTAGTCTAATTGAAACTCCTGAGGCATTTGTAAAAACATGCGATGAATTAACAAAAATTGCTAAAGATTTTGGCGCTGAAATTGTTGCCAGCATTGAGAGTAGGGGTTTTATCTTTGCTGGAACCATAGCAAGAGATTTAAGCTTACCTTTTGTTTTAGCTAGAAAGCCAGGAAAACTTCCCAATGAAACTTATAAAAAGAATTTTGATCTTGAGTACGGAAGCACATCAATAGAGATACAAAAAAATACTGTTATAGGAAATAACCAAAAAGTTGTTATTGTTGATGATTTGGTTGCAACCGGAGGAACAGCTATAGCATGTGCAGAATTATTTACAGAAAACTTTAATGTTAAAAATTCAGATATTCTGATCTTAAGCATCATTGATCTGCCTGACCTTGGAGGCAGTAAATTAATCAAAGAAAAAGGTTTTGCTATAAAAACAATAATTGATTATTGATTTCTTTTAGTTATTGATTTCCAAATATCTATTGCTGTCTTAAATCTTAAAAAAGGCCTAGTAATTTTATAAACCTTCCCAGGTACCACCTCTGTTTTTTTATTAAGAGAAGCTTTTTCAGTCTCTTTTACAACTTGTTCTGGTTTAACCCACATCCAATTAGGAACTTTTTTTTCTAGATGATCTAATCCCGCTCTTTTATGTGCAGAGGTTCGGACATATCCAGGTAAACTTACAGTAACTGATATGCCAGTATCTTTCAGTTCTGCAGATATTGATTTTCCATATGCATACACCCCGGATTTAATACTTGAGTATATTGATGATTTTGGCATTGCAGTTATTGCACCAATACTAGAGATTATAACTATCCTTCCATTTCCCCTTTCTATCATCGAGGGAAGGAAACCTTCTATTAGATCTATTACACCACCGCACATAAGATAATATGCACGATCTTTCTCATCAGCACTTAATTGACCTATAGGACCATTAACCGCAACACCTGCATTAGCTACGATTAAATCAGGTATTCTTTGGGAATTTACTATTGATTTTATTGAATCTGGTTTACTTAAATCATTGGTATAAAATTTTGCATTTTTATATGCCAAATTTAATTCAGCTTTTTTGGATCTTTCTTTGTTATTTGATATTAGGCTTAAATCCCATCCTTGATTGGAAAGATATTTTGCATATGCAAATCCAATTCCAGATGAAGCTCCTGTTATCAACGCTTTTAAGTTCATAATTTTTTATTTTATATTTCTATTCAATAATATATAAGCTTAACCTGAAACATTTTTCTTTGATATGATTTAATTATGAAAAGTACTTATGGCAGATTAATGTTAGATATCGATGGTATAAGTCTATCTAATGAAGACAAAAAATTGATATCAAATAACCATGTAGGAGGATTGATATTTTTTTCTAAAAATTTTGAATCTTTTCAACAGATATCAAATCTTGTAAAAGAAGTTAGAGAAATAAAAGAAAATATTCTTATAGCTGTTGACCAGGAGGGAGGTAGGGTCCAAAGACTTAATAATGAGTTTACTAACATCCCATCTATGCAAGAAATTGCAAGATTTGCAAAAGAACATAATGACTCCTCTATTTGTAAAGACATTGGATGGCTTATATCTAGTGAATTAATCGCAACAGGTATAGATATAAATTTTGCTCCAGTTTTAGATATTGATGAGAGTACGAGCAGCATAATAGGTAATAGAGCATTCTCAGATAACCCTGAGGAAGTAATTTCTATGGCTTCAGACTATATCGATGGCATGCATCAGGCAGGAATGAGTTCTACAGGCAAGCATTTCCCTGGCCATGGAGGAGTTGTTGAAGACAGTCATAAAGAATTACCAGAAGATATTAGACAATTAGATGATTTGATGAATTTTGATATGAGGCCATACATTAAGTTGGCAAATAAGCTTGATGCAATAATGTGTGCGCATATTTTATTTCCAAATATACATAAAAGCATACCAAGCTTTTCTGAGTATTGGATAAAAGAAATCGTTAGAAACAAAATCAATTATGATGGATTAATTTTTAGTGATGATTTGACTATGTTAGGTGCCGGTGGAGAGACATGCTCTGAAAAGGCTAGAAAATCAATTCAAGCAGGATGCGATATGGTTTTAGTTTGCAATAATAGGAAAGAAATTGAAGGCGTAATAAATGTTTTTGATGAAATGGGCGTTGAGCCTTCTGAAAGATTGTCAAAAATGAAAAAGAGAACGAATATAGATTGGAATGAACTAAATAACAGCGATAGAAAAAGTAATATTAATATTAAATTAGAAAAAATAAGGAGTTAGTATGAGAAGAATAATAACGGGTCATAATGAAAAAGGTAAATCAATTATTACATTAGATGGACCGCCAGCATGCTCAATAGGAGAAGATGTCGGAGGGCTTTATGAATTATGGAGTACCGATGGCGGAGAAATAAATTCTACTGATAAAGAGGATAGGGCAGATCAAGATATTATTCTTTCCCCACCTAAGGGAGGAACAAAATTTAGATATTTTCAAATTAATCCACTTCCTAAAGGAGTTCCTGATGATATGTTGCAAGAAATAGCTGCAGATGCTTTTGAAAAGATTGGGGCAGCTCATCATAGAGTTGATACCACTAGACATCCAGCAATGCATAAAACTGAGACCATTGACTATATTATTCTATTAAAAGGTGATGTAACTTTGTTACTTGACGAAGAAGAGGTTAAGTTAGAGCCCTTTGATGTTGTTGTGCAAAGAGGAACTAATCATGCTTGGGTAAATAATGGAAATGAGCCGGCATTATTAATAGCAGTATTAATAGATAGTAAAATTAAATAATTTTAAAAGCCTGCTTCACCGTTTCTAATTACTTGATAATAGTGCTCATCTAATATTTCATAAGCAGTACTACCAGGCTTCTTAATAAAAATTTTATCTCCTTGAACTTTATCTAAATGATAGGCTTCCTCTCTTAAATCATTCTTTTTTAATTTAAAAGTTCCAGTTGTCTCAAGTTCTTCAATTATTCTTACAAAAACTGGTTGAGCATAACTAGGTAGTTTTTCAGATACAAAATTTGAGAAGTTGTCCCATTTAAATTCTTCAAGAGCGCAATTAAAGGCCACCATTCCAGCTCTACCTTCACTTTTAGGAACTTTTACCCCAAAAACATTGGCCATATTAACTTGATCAAAAGTATTTAATATTTCAGCTACCTCGTTTGTAGAAACATTTTCAGATTTCCATCTAAACGTATCACCAACCCTATCAACAAATTGATAATGTTTTCTACCTATTGCAAAACCAACATCCATTGTTTTAATAAGATCCCCGGTATTAAACCAGCGATCTCCTTCCTCAAAGACATTTTTAATTACTTTTTCTTCACTGGCTTTTTTATCTGTATATCCGTTATAGACTGCATTTGGTCCAATTTTTACTAATGCTAATCCAGGTTGATGTTCTTTAACTTCAATATATTTACCGTTTTCATCTTTTTTTAATTTATCTTCAGCGACATCATATTCCAATAATGCTAGATCAACATTTGTCATACCTATTGTTTGGTCTTTATTAAGTAAATTCATGAACATGCCATTGCCTTCACTAGCTCCATATATTTCACAAATCCTATTCACATTAAATCTATTCCTAAAACAGTCCCAAAGGTCGGGTCTTAAACCATTGCCAACCATTTTAGAAATTGGATTATTTTTTTCTTCATCACAAGGATCTTGAAAACTTAGATATCGACACAACTCTCCTACATATACAAATGCAGTTGTATTATATTTATTTGCCTCTTTCCAAAAGGATGAGGCAGAGAATTTACGTCTTATAAATGTTGAAGCTCCAACATGGATACAGGCGCACAACCCAAGCATTAGACCAGTTGAATGATATAACGGTAAACAATTATAAAGACAATCTTTATCTGTCATTCGGTAACCAGCTTTAGTGATATTTGCTGATGCAGCAACAATTTTTGTATTAGGAAATAGTGCTGCCTTGGGGACACCAGTTGTTCCTGACGTAAAAATATAAAAAGCTGTATCTTTAGCTGTTACATTGTTAGTTTCTTGTAAGTTATCTTTTTGAGATTTATCTAATAAAGTTTCAAGATTTGTAGCCCATTCTGGACATATCCCATTATCACCATCTTTTACCCAATAAATATCTGACTTTTCTTTAATATTAATTTCATTTAATACTCCTTCTAAAGATGGAGTTAATTCAGCGCCAACAATGCATTTTTTTGAGTCAGATGAATTTATACAGTGAATTAAAGGATTTCCAGTCAAACTTGTATTAATAAGCACGCCAATAGCACCTATTTTATTAAGTGCCAGGACGCTAATAATGTAATCAGGTCTATTTTCCATAAACAAGACCACACGATCGCTATGAGAGACACCTTCTTTTAATAATTTATTAGCAAGTATATTTGCTGCTTCATTGGTTTGAGAATAAGTCCATTCCTCATCCTCAAAGTAAATAAAATTTTTATCACCGAACTCATTAACAGTATCTTCAAAAGTATGTGCAAGTGAAGCATTATCATCTGGAGCAGGCCACTCATATTTAAGAAGAGGAATGATATATCTTAGCTCTCCTATAACTCTAAAAAATTCATATATTTTTTTAAACATTTATTTATTAATCACATGTATTTTTTTATATTATAATCCTCATCCAAACTTTAATAAATAAAAGGTCTAAAGAAATGAATGATTTAAAGAATTTTGATTTTGTTATATACGGGGCTACAGGATTTACTGGCAGGCTTGTCGTGGAATATGCTTTAAAGCAATATTCAAATACTGAAGATATATCATGGGCAATTGCAGGAAGAAATATTGATAAATTAAATGATCTTAAAACAGAAATGAATCTTTCTGATGAGACTGGGATTATACAAGTTGATAGTGAAGATCAGTCCTCAATAGATAATTTAGTTCAACAAACCAAATGTGTTTTAACTACAGTTGGGCCATATCAATTGTATGGAGATAAAATTGTTAAAACATGTATTGCTTCTGGTACTGATTATTTAGATTTATGTGGAGAAGTTTGGTGGATGAATAAAATAATATCTGAATGCTCTAATCAAGCAAAAGAATCTGGCGCAAGAATAATTTTCTCCTGTGGATTTGATAGCATCCCTTTTGATCTTGGTGTTTTATTTGTACAAGAAGAAACCATGAAAAGGTTTAATAAATATGCTCCTTCTGTAAGAGGCAGGGTAAGAGTTATGAATGGAGAATTTTCGGGTGGGACAGCAGCGTCTATGAAGGCAACGATGGGTGCCTTAAAATCAAACCCAGAATTGTTGAATATTCTTATTAATCCTTATGCGTTATGTGAAGGTTTTCAGGGACCGCAACAAGAAGATGACACTAAGCCTAAATATGATGATGAATTAGAAACATGGGTAGCTCCATTTTTTATGGCTCCAATAAATACTAGAAACATTCATCGTTCGAATAAATTAATGAATCATATTTATGGTGAAGATTTCATGTATAACGAAATGTGGATATCCGGTCCTGGTGATGAGGGCAAGGCTGTGGCTGATATGATTGCTAGCGCTAACCCAATTGGCGGAGATGATGCACCTAAACCAGGAGAAGGGCCATCTAGAGAAAAAAGAGAAAATGGTGGCTATGATGTATTATTTTGTGCCGATATAGACGGTCAAGTTGTTAAGGCTTCTGTCACAGGAGACATGGATCCTGGTTACGGTTCAACATCTAAGATGATAACTGAAAGCGTAGTTTGTTTATTAAAAGATGCTATCGATCTTGATGGAGGGATTTATACTTCTGCTTCTTCTTTGGGAAGTAAGCTTATTAAAAGATTAGAAGATAATGCGGGCCTAACTTTTAAAGTTGAATAACTTTTTATAGTTCACCTTTTTTTCTAAGTTCTTCTCTAATTTTGGTTGCGCTAATTGATGAAATTTCTTCATCAAAGATTTCTTCCTCAAAAACATAGCCGACACCTCTGCCATAAGTAATATTTATGATATTTGGTACTAGCATAATTTCGTAATCAACTCCTCGTTTATAACCATCAATAAGAAGATTCTCTTCTATACTTTTGCATATTGAATCCCAACAAAATGGATTATCATCTTGTCCCTCTCCACCTGATACCCCTTCGACATCCCTTACTTGAATAATAACTTGACCAGTTTTCTTTATACATCTTTTAAAGAGTTCTTGATGTCCTTGATGCCATGGTTGCCATCTGCCAAGCATTTGAACGGTTGGTTTTTTTGGATCAAACATTTTTTAATATTTCCTCTGAAATGATTATATGATTTTCATCATTCATTTCAGTTATTCTATAATCCACATCTAAAGGTTCTTCAAACATTTTATTGGTATCTTCATATCTTCCAGATTCAATGGTATTCATCCATATTGTAATATCGGGATCAAAGTTTTGTTTTGTCTCTTTTGTAGGACATACAAAGTCACAAATGACAATTCTTCCATGCTTCTTTTCAAAATTTGCTAAATTTTTCATTCTTAAACTTTGTCTTATTCTTCCTTCTGGAGAAAAATCCCAATCATTTGCCATCTCTCTAACAATATCTGCGTTATACCATGCAGCTTTAAGAAGAGGCTGCATTCTTTTAGCTAAATATGTTTTTCCACTTCCCGGAAGTCCCATTACTAATATTTTCATTATCTTATTTTTTTTATGCTAAATATTTCATTTTTAAATGAAATTTGACCTGCATTATCAATAGCTTTTTTTACTTTATTATGAAGTCTAATGTTACTCTCCAAAACTTGAATATCTTTTTCTGGTATTTGCCCAACGTAAAGAATATTTGCCCATTTTGCATCAGTATTGTGTCCAAATAATTCTGTAACAGTTTGATCAGGAGCTTTTTTAAACTTAAAAGTATAATTTTTGGGGTTCCCATAATTATATTTGTTGTTTTCACCAAATGGATTATCTTTAAGATATTCAATAATATCTTTAGCATTATTAGGGAAGGCCTCTTTATCCTTAAATGCTAACTTAAGAATTTTTTGGATTGATTCACCACCACATGAATGAGTCACTAAAAGCTGCCCAGATTTATTTAACAAACGTATTAATGGCCCTATAACATTATTAACCTTGACCTGAACTGATGATGCTGCTCTATATGCTTGAGATGCAATTATTAGATCATAATTATTATTTTCATAATCATTATTAATGAATTGCTTTAGATGCTTTTCATTATCTTTTCTGTAAATTCTTATTACACAAGGGTTTGAATAAGAGGTCCTACTTTTATTATCTATCTCTATTCCCCAATTTTTTTTAATAAAGTTTCCTAGAGCGACTCCAGAAATTTGGTCATTAAAATCAAATGAATTATTGCTATTTAGAACTAGATTAAATTCTTTTACTTTTTTATTTTTAATTTTTTTTGAGTTTTCAATTAAGCCTAATTCTGAAAATTTAACATTTGTCATAGTCACAAGAAGATTTGGATGTTCTACAAATCTATCTGGCATTTTATCTAAAGTATTTTTTAGATCCTCATAACTTATTTCTTTTCCTGTAATTAGTAGTGAGGTGTATGGGTGGTATTTATGAAAACATTTAATAACATTTGACTTTATAGTTCCATCGCCGGTGCCAGCATCAAGAATTCTTAAATAAGATTTATTTTTTGACATATTGGCAATATGAGGATAAAGCTTTAAAGAAATAGCTTTTTTTTCACCTGTATTTTGAATAAAAGAAAGGTATTTAAGCCTATCATCGAAAAATCTTTTCTTTCCCATTATTACCCCTTAATATGAGATATAAATGATAATCTAAATATCAGAATAATGCATTTACTCAGCAGATATTTTACGATTAAAATAGCACTAAATTTTAAGGAAAAAAAATGACAGAATCAAAATTACCATTACTTATTGGAATTGGATCAAGAATAAGAAAATCACCTTATTATGAGTCTGATTTGAAGTACGGAGTTACTGGTTTCACGGTATATAACAAAATGTATTTGCCTACTGGCTTTTCTGGGCCTGAAAAGGAATACCATAGTTTAGTTAATGATGTTACTTTTGGTGATTTTGCTGGTGAGAGACAGATTGAAATTAATGGTCCGGATGCACATGATTTTGTGCGTTATGTACAACCAAGAAATTTAGAAAAGTGTGAAATAGGGTCATGTAAGTATATTGTTTTGACAGATATGCATGGAGGAATAATTAATGATGCTTGTTTGATTAGATTAGAGGAAGAAAAGTTCTGGATATCCCCTGGGGATGGCGATGTAATTCTTTGGTTACAAGGAATAGCAATTAATTCTGGTATGAATGTATCTATTCATGAGCCAGATGTATCACCTTTACAAATAAGTGGGCCTAAATCAGGAAAACTTATTCAAAAGCTTTTTAATGGAAAGCATGATGATTTAGGTTATTACAAAGCAAAACAAACTTCTCTTCAAAATATTCCTATGGTTATTGCAAGAACTGGTTGGAGTGGGGAATTAAGTTATGAGCTATACCTTCAAGATAGGAAAATGGGAAATAAATTATTTGAGATAGTCTATGAAGCTGCTCAAGAATTTAATGGTAGGGTGATTGCTCCAAATACGATCAGATCTATTGAAGGTGGTATTTTGTCATATGGTGGTGATTTTGGAAGAGAGCATAACCCTTTTACTATTGGGTTAGGGAGATTAGTTAATCTTGATCAAGAAATAGATTTTATTGGTAAAGAAGCACTAAAGGCTATCAAGGAGAAAGGACTAACTGAGAAATTAGTTGGAATTGAGTTAGAAGGCGGTCCAATTTTAAAAGCTCCTGAAAACTTTTGGCCAGTGAGCAGTAATAATAAGAAAGTAGGAAGATTATCAAGAGCATTTTTCTCACCTAGGCTTAAAAAAAATATCGGATTAGCAATTATCGATATTGATTTTGCTGAAGAGGGAACAACTGTTTCAGTTGCATCGCCTAATGGAGATTTAACTTCTAAAGTTGTATCACTACCTTGGTTTCAAGCTGATAAAGAAAACCACTTGGACTAGAAATGATTAAAATATTAATATTATCAATATTTTTTTTTAGTTTTAATATTTCTTCGATGCCTATAGATAACTTAGATGATATTAGGGGTGATTGGGCCATGATTTCTGATCAAGTAATGGGTGGAGTATCAGAAGTTAACTTCTATGAACTAGAAGAAGAAGGTAATAAATTTTATAGACTCGAAGGTGTTGTTAGTACAGCAAATAATGGCGGATTTATTCAATCGGTAGTTAGGATTAAAAAAAATACTAATGGCTTCAAAGGTCTTCGAATTAAGGTTAGAGGAACAAAAGATAAATATTATATTTGGATAAGAACTCCAGCATCTAGATTTCCATGGGATAGATATCTTGTTTCCTTTGAACCAGAAGAAGATTGGTCTGTTATCGAAATACCTTTTAGTAATTTTAAAAAATCAAATTTTTATATGAAAAAAAATATGAACGTTAATAGGATTAAGACTATTGCATTTGCTGCATATGGCAAAGATTTTAATGCACAATTAGATATAGCAAATATAGAATTTTTTTAATAGAAGTGTTTTCTTCACAAGATATATCTTATATGAACAATGCCCTTGATTTAGCAAGGGAGGCTTTTAAATTAGATGAGGTCCCTGTAGGAGCTATCATTGCTTATGAGGGTAAAATTATTGGAAGAGGGTTCAATAAAGTAATTATAGATAATGATGTTAGTTCACATGCAGAAATCAATGCTATCAAAGATGCATCAAAACAAATAGGAAATTTTAGGCTTAATGATTGCACTATGTACGTAACTTTAGAGCCTTGCCATATGTGCGCAAAAGCAATAGTTGATGCTAGATTAAAGTCATTAGTTTTTGCAGCTCACGAACCAAAAACTGGCAGCATCAATTCTGTAGATAATTTTTTAGATAAAAATTTTTTAAACCATAAAGTAAAATATAAATCTGGGTTACTTGCAGATGAAAGCTCTGCATTACTTAAAGAATTTTTTACTCTGAAAAGATAATTATATTTTTTTTACCATTCTGGTATGAGGAATGCCAGTATCAGATCCGTCATATTTCCCAATTGCAGTATAGTCAGAAGATTTATAGAAACTTAATACATGATCTCTAGCATTTAAAATAATTTTTTTAGCATTATTTTTTTTAGCATTTTTTTCTAGTAGCTCTAGAATTTTTTTCCCAATCCCTTTTCCTTGATAACGTTCTTCAACAGCCATATACCTGATTTGTGCTTCATCTTTGCTATTAAAATGTAATCTTCCGCACCCAATTATTATTTCATCTTTAATACCAATAAGATGAAAACTAGATTCTTCATATCGGTCCTTTAGAGAGTCAATTTCTTTACCAATGGGCTTCCGTAAAATTTTCCACCTAAATAAATCATATTCTTTAAATTCTTTTGGATTTAATGGAACTCTAAATTCAATATCATTCATTTAACTCTAACCATACTGGACAGTGATCAGATGGTTTTTCCATAGCCCTTGCTTCGTAATCAATACCAACTTCGGTAATTTTGTCTGAAAGCTTTTCTGATAGAAGGATGTGGTCTATTCTAAGTCCTCTTTTTGGGTCTTGATCAAACATTCTAGATCTATAATCAAACCAAGAATATGTTAAAGAATCCTTTGGATTTACAACCCTCCAAGAATCAACAAAACCTAAGTCCTTTATACTGTTCCACATTTCTCTTTCTTGTGGTTGGAATGAAGTTTTTCCATCTCTTAGCCATCTTTTAACATTTTCTTCACCTATACCTATATCAATATCTTCAGGAGAAACATTAAAATCTCCCATTACAATAAGATTTGATGATTGGCTTTTTAGTTCAGTAATGTGTTGTTTTAGATCATCATAGAATTTAACTTTTTTCGGAAACTTTGTTTCATGTTTTATATTCTCACCTTGAGGAAAATAACCATTCATAATAACTAACTCATCATTATCATATTTAAATGTTGATTGAATAAATCTCTTTTGATCTTCTTCAGTGTCATTCTTAAAACCCTTAACCGTATTAAGGGGTTTGGATTTACTAAGAATAGCAACCCCATAATGACCTTTTTGACCGTGATATTCTACGTGGTAACCGATATCATTTATTACCTCTATTGGAAAATCTGGATCATTAACTTTAGTTTCTTGAAGTCCAATAACATCAGGATCAAAGGTATCTCTTAAGTGCTCAATCTGATGAGGTCTTGCTCTAATACTGTTGATATTAAAAGATACTATTTTCATATTTATTTAGTAGAAGATAACATAGTCTTCTTACTTAAATTTATAAAATCGTTAATAATTTTAGTAGATTCTAATAATTGATAATCATTTTTAAGGTCAATTAGATTTTCATTGAAATCTTCTTCATCATCATTAAAATCATCCATTTCTTTGTAGGATGCAAATATCTTTAGACCATTAGCTTCTCTTCTTTCATTTTCGATTTCAAGCAACCAATCTTTTCTTAGCTCTTTTTGTATTTTCCTATTTTCAATATTTAAAGTAATTAATTTTTTATTTTTATTTAAATCATATCTTTCTCTTACTTGTTTAATGTAATTAAGGTTTGGTTCATCATTTAACCTCAATTCAAATTGATTTATTACTTCTCCAATTAAGTTTTTATTCAATTTAAATTTATTATGTCTATAAGGTTTAATTACATCCCATTCAAGAGCTGTTGGGTATGAGCTTTCGCCAACGCTTTCAATATCCCAAGTTGATGGAAGTTCAATGTCTGGAATAACACCTTTATTTTGAGTACTCATTCCATTGACTCTGTAATATTTCGATTCTGTTATTTTTATTTGTCCTTCTGATAAATTTTCCAAGCTTTGAACAGTTCCTTTTCCAAATGTTCTCTGGCCAACAACAATACCTCTTCGATAATCTTGAATTGCTCCGGCTACTATTTCTGACGCCGATGCTGAATAACGATTAACCAAAACTAACAATGGCTTATCCCATTCCTGAATTGCTCTAGTATCGCCGTATGGTTGGATATAGCCTCTTTTTTGCTTTACTTGGACTGTAGGTCCCGATGAAACAAATAAACCAATTATTCTATTAGCTTCAATTAAGGCTCCACCACCATTATTTCTAAGGTCTAGAACAACAGCATCTACGCCTGAATTATTAAAATCTTTTAGTATATTTTTTATATCTTTACTACTACTTCTATATTCCTTGTTTCTTTTTTGGTATTCATCAAAATCTATATAAAAAGAGGGCAGATCAATTATCCCAATCTTATTATCATTCATCTCAATAATTTCTGATTTTACAGCCCTATCTTCTAGTTTTATTTCTTCTCTTTTAAGGGTAACTAACTTTCTTGTATCATCTTCAGATTCAAATGAGATGAACTCTATTTCAAGTTCAGTTCCTATTTCTCCTCTGATAAGGTCTACCACTTCATCAATACGCCAGCCTACAACATCAACAAATTCTTTAGAATTTTTTTGTTTTATTTTTGCTATTCTGTCTTCTGGTTTAATTTTTCCAGATTTTTCTGCAGGCCCACCAGGAACTAAGCTAATAATTTTTGTATAGTCATCTTCAACACCGAGTAATGCACCTATACCTGTTAATTTTAAACTCATGTTCATATCAAAATCTTCAGCTGATCTTGGAGAAAGATATGAAGAGTGGGGGTCAAATTGATTGGTTAAAATATTTATTGCAAGAGAAAATATGTCTTCTTCTTTTTGCTGATTAATTCGCCTTATTCTATTTTGATATCTTTTAGCTAAATCGACTTTTGGATCTGAGCTAGAAGAGTCCGAAATTTTTGCGACCAATAAATCATTTTTAGTTTCTAAACGCCATAAATCTTTAAGATCTGTAACATTAGTTAACCACTGGTTATCTTCATAAAAAATATCTAAATATTCATCTTTAGTAAAATCAAAATCCACATTCTGTATTAAATTTATTTGGAACTCAGAATACTCAATTAATCTTTCAAAATATAAATTTATTAAGTCATACGCAAGTTCAATATCAAAATTGTTTACCTCATTTTTTTTAGATTTTATTAAATATTTTTGAACTTCATTAGCAATAAAATAATTTTTATTTTTGTCTAGTCTTTCGAATATTGCTTCGAAATATTGAGAATTAAGATTGTCTTTATCAATTTTTCGGAGATAATGCTCTTTTTCAAGCTTCTTAAAAATCTCATAACTCAACTCTTTTTTAGTTTCACTTAATTCAATTTTATTGTAACTATTAGCGTAAATGCTGGTGGCTAAAATAATTGTAAGAATATATAAATAACGCATTTATATTTTTTATAAACCCTGAGCTTTTGCAGCTTCTTCTCTGACTATTTCTGGAGAACCAAGAATATGTCTATTAAGCCCGATTCTTTTAAACCAAAAATGAAGACCAAGTAAGTCAGTAAATCCCATTCCTCCATGAACTTCAGTAGCTTTCTTAGAGACCATTTTTGATACCTCTGAAGTATGAGATTTTGCTAGGCATGCCATTAATTTTGAATCTTCATGAGAATCATCAAAACTATGTGCTGCATGCCATATAAGAGAATAACAAGGCTCTAGCTCAGCTGTCATTTCTGCGCACATATGCTTGACGGCTTGGAAAGAGCCAATGACTCTATTGAATTGTTTTCTTTCTTTTGAGTATTCTACTGCTTTGTTTATCATTGCTTGAGATGCTCCTAACGAATCAGCAGCAGCAACGATTCTTCCAGCATTCAGAGCCATCTCTGCAGCTTCGGTTGAAGTCTTTGTTTTATCTAAAATCTCTATAGGAGTATCTTTAAAGATCATCTCTTTATATGTTCTAGTTTTATCAACGGTTGTAAGATTAATTATCTCAATACCTTTTGACTCTATAGATACCAATCCAATTTGTCCTTTTTTATCGCAAAGCATTACATGAGAAGCAAAATCAACATCAAGAACAAATAAAGTCCTACCTGTTATTTTATTATTAGAAATAGATAAGTTGCTTGAATCCCTAGACCCAAAATATTCAGAAAAACCAACTCCACAATTAATTAAATTCTGAGACATTTCATTAAACAATTTTTCTTTTTGACTATCGCTAGCTCCATATTTAATAGCTATTGGAGCAATAACATATGGACCCACAAAAGGCAGTGTTGCAATCCCTTCACCTAGGCTTTGGCTAACTGCAGATGCAAACAGTAAATCTAGGCCCAATCCACCATTTTCTTCGGGTATTAAAATATTGTTTATTCCTAAATTTATAAGACCTTGATGCAATTCATCTTTAGTAGAAAGATCTTCACCTTCTGTTATTTTTTTTATAGTATCAAGAGGGGCATTATCTTCTAAAAATTTTTTTACGTTATCTTGAAAAAATATTTGATCTTCTGATAATCCAAAATACATTTTAAGTTTCCTGTTGAGTTTTTGGCTCTCTTGGCATGCCAAGGCCTCTTTCTGAAATTATATTCTTTTGTATTTGGCTAGTACCACCACCTATTATTAATCCTAAATAGTACATATAGGTAAATTGCCATGAGCCTCCATCTCTAATATTAGGACTGCCCTCAAAAAGAGTGCCAAGTTCTCCCATTATATCTATACAAAATCCTTCAAGTTCATGTCTTAATTCAGTTCCTACTAATTTTTGAATCATGCCTGCAATTTTTACATCTTGCCCCTTATTTAGTTTTGCTGATAAGACTCTTAAGGAATTGGATTGGAATGCCATAACTTTGCCTTGGAGTTTAATTAGTTTGTCTCTATATGCTGGATTTTCAATTACTTTTTTGCCATTAATGGTTTCTTCTTTCATTCTATCTATAAGCATATGCAATCTATTCATAGTTGCATTTGGGTCAGTCAAAGATCCTCGCTCATGGCCAAGCGTAGCATTTGCAACAGTCCAACCTTCACCCCGTTTACCAACAATATTCTCTTTAGGTATAGTTACATCCGTAAAAAATACTTCATTAAAACCAGCATTTAAGGTCATATCTACCAGTGGTTTGATTTCAATACCTGGAGTATCCATTGGTATTAATAAATAACTGATTCCTGCATGTTTAGGTGCATCAGGCTCAGTTCTAACCAAGCAAAACATCATCTGTGAATATTGCGCAGTACTAGTCCAAATTTTTTGCCCATTAATAACCCAGTTTTCATCAATAAGCTCACCTTTGGTTTGAAGGCTGGCTAGATCACTCCCTGCATTTGGTTCTGAATATCCTTGGCACCATATCATTTCTCCATACAGAGTAGGTTTTATATATTTTTGTTTTTGTTCTTCTGTACCTAGCTCTAAAAGGGTAGGTACTAACATATCTATGCCTTGACCTCCCATTGGAGGGGGTATTCTATTTGATGCAAATTCAGCAGCAATAATTCGATTTTTAATAATATCTATATCACCACCAAAACCACCATATTCTTTTGGGATAGACCTAGCAAAATAACCATTTTTTATTA
Source organism: uncultured SAR86 cluster bacterium (assembly GCA_902583575.1). Lineage (GTDB taxonomy): Bacteria > Pseudomonadota > Gammaproteobacteria > Magnimaribacterales > D2472 > SAR86A. Next base: position 67,398 of record CACHWY010000002.1, read on the forward strand.
ATATTTTTTGCCATTCAGATCTTGATACCTTTACTCCATCAGATTTATCTGAGTTAGCAATTGAGCTCAAAGAAGTAAGCGCTCCGCCCTTTTTATTAGTAATAATTACGCCAGAATATTTTTTACAAAATTTTTGAACTTCCTTTGTAAAATCTTCATATTCAGGCCCATAATTTAGGTTCATAATTTATCCTTAGTTAATTTAAATAAAATGAGATATGTCTCAACTTATACTATAATTTCTAATTTTTAAAAACAATAGTTAAATTATTTCTAGATTAGTCCCACTTAGGTTTTCTTTTTTCTAGAAATGCTGCAATACCTTCTTTAGCATCTTTACCTTCAAAACATTTTGCAATTTGTTTTTGTAAATATGGTAACGCCTCATCAAAACTTTTACTATCTTGTTTTTCATATGCTTCTAGACCAAATTGCATAGTTTCTGGAGCTAAATTAGCTAACTCTTCTGCTAAAGCGTTTACATTTTTGTCTAAATCTTTTTCATCAACTGATTTATTAATTAAGCCCCAATTCTCAGCTTTTTTAGAATCTATTGGTTGCCCCCTCATAATAAAATCAAGCCCAGCTCTTTTTGGCATTACCCTAAATAGACCAGCCATCACCATAAACGGCCAAAGACCTCTATGGATTTCGGGGGCTGAAAATTTTGCATCTTTTACAGCTATCGCGTGTGTAGCATTTGTAATTATCAAAAGGGCTCCAGCAAGAACAGGGCCTTGAATTTTACATATTACTGGTTTGTATAAATGTCTTAATGATAGGCTAATATCATCCACACCCTCTATTTTTGGAACATTTGACTCTGATTCTGCTCTTGTTAAGTCAGCCCCTGCACAAAAAACATCTCCTTCAGCAGCAATTACGACGACTCTAATCGAACGCTCTTGTTTTGCATATGCAAGTGAATAATTTAATTCATTCATCATGACATTATTTAATGCATTTTTCTTTTCAGGTCTATTGAGGGTTATAGTCATAATATGATTTGCTATATCTAATTTAGTAGCCTGAAAATCTAAACCTTCTAAAGATAGTTTTTCCATAATTATTTATTCCTCTAATATAATTTTAGGTACTTGAATTTTCTTTGCTCTTAAATACTCACCCAATGATTTCGCCTGCCCATCTTTTCTATTGTTAGATGAGACTCCATCTTGCAAAATGTCATGGATATAGAAATTAAGTGAATTTATATTCGCTAATTCATATCTATCAATATCAAAATCTTTCAAATCAGGTAAAAGCTCCTTTAGTTTATCAACAGATAAGTATTTAATTAAGAATGCAAAAGATTTTGAATTTTTTGCCCAGATTCCAAGATTTGCACATCCACCTTTATCACCTGATCTGGTTCCATAGATGTCCCCAAAGAAAATGCTTTGCTCATCTTTTATTTCTACTTCTTCAATTTCAATAGGTTCTTTTTGATAGTATATTTCTTCAAAATCCATCTGACTCGTTGGAATAATTTCTATTTCTTGATCTCCGATATGAACTCTTTCTTTAATATGCTTACTATCAACTAAGGCAGGCCAATAAACAATTACAGGTCCACTTGATTTAACACCGCCCTGTGCAAAAAAACCTGGAATATTTGCTAAAGCTAATTCAATAATTTTTGCACTAAATAATCTTCCTACTAATTCAGCATTCATAGATTTTACTGAAATTACAAGAGATGCCATGGATTCTTCATTGCTGGAAGGATTTTCTTTATCGGTTCTGTGCAATTGAATTGATACCTCATCAAATTGCTCTTTACCACCAACTGAATTAAAAAGAGTATCAGTAAATACTTTTGCTTTTTTTTCAATATCAAGACCAGTTAAGATTACTTCCATTCCATTACGAAACCCACCTGCAAGATTAATGCATACTTTATGATCTTTAGGGGGGGGAACTACCCCTGCAACCTGAAATATAAACCTTATCTTTCTCTATATCTTCAATCTTAAGGGTATCAAAATGAGCTATTACATCTGGATTTATATAAGCTGGAGACCTGATTTCATATAACAACTGAGCTGTAACAGTACCTTTTGAAACAAGGCCGCCTGTTCCAGGATGTTTTGTAACATAAAAACTTCCATCTTCTAGAATTTCAGCTATTGGATAACCAACATTATCAAAACTGGGAACTTCTTTAAAGAATGCATAATTGCCTCCAGTAGCCTGACATCCGCACTCGATAATATGACCAGCAGCTAATGCTCCTGCTAATGCATCATAGTCATTCCTTTTCCAATTGAACTTCCATGCAGCGGGACCGATAACAACCGCTGCATCTGTTACTCTTGGACAGACTACAATATCTGCTCCATTGTCTAATGCTTCTTTAATTCCCCATGCTCCTAAGTATGCATTTGCTGTGAGAGTAGTATATCCAGAATCATCTAATGAAATTTTCTTATCAATATTTTGAAAAGTTTCTCCTTCGTCAGAAAGCTCCTTCATTCTAGGCAATAAATCATCTCCATCGATATATGCTACATTCATATCAATAGATTGCTCATTTAATATTTTTTTAATTTCATTCGCCATTGATTTGGGGTTTAAACCACCAGCATTACTTATTATTTTAATATTCTTTTCTTTACAGCTTTTTGCTACTTCTTTTATTTGTTTAAGAAAAGTCCCGACGTATCCTTTATCTTCCCCTCTTTGAAGTTTTTGGTTATAGAGAATCGTCATTGTCAATTCAGCAAGATAGTCACCTGTTAAGACATCAATAGGGCCACCATCAACTAATTCCTTAGCAGCTGATAACTTATCACCATAGTAACCACTGCAATTTGCTATTTTAATAATATCCTTACTCATACTAATTTTTTACCTTAATGCCATTTAGAATTATTCTGGTTATTGAATTTGCTGATTCTTCAGGCGATGAATAAGTAAGTTTATTTTTTTCTTTGATAAATTCTCTTCCAATCCCACCAAGTAATATAGAAAATGCTTTGGTATCTATTTCTTTGATTTCTTTTACCTTAATCGCTTGACTCAAAAGTTCTTCAGTCATATTAGTAATAAAATTTGCATGATAGTCTGCTACTTGCTCTAACCCTGAAATCTTCTCAATATCTCTAAAAAATGTATTAAATTTTGGACCTACAGCCTGATTAACCATAAAAAGATATTTTTCTAACTTTTTTAATGGGGATTTAATATTAGAAATTGAATCTAGGGCTTGTCTACCAAGTTTTCTTAAAATACTGTCCATTATCATTATTATTAGTTCATCTTTGCTTGGAGCAATTTCATATAGAGTTCTTAAAGATATTTTCAAATTTGATGCTATTTGAGACATTGTTAGATCAGGGACGCCTTTCTCTAACATCCTTTCTAGGCTATCTATTATTTCGTAATGCCTTTTTGTAAAAGATTTTACTTTTTTAGTATCTAAGTTATTAATAGATTTAAGGCTTTGCATTATTTAGCCTTAATAACCATTAAAAGGGCTCCATTTTCAACTTGGTCATGATTAGAAATAAATAGTTCATCTATAACGCCATCTTCGACAGCCTTTACTGTATGCTCCATTTTCATAGCTTCTAATATGACTAGAGTGTCTCCTTTTTTAATCTTACTACCTACCTTAACCTTAAGGTCAATGACCTTTCCTGGCATTGGCGCAATCAGACCACCGTCTTGAACCTCTTGGCCAACAGACTTAAATCTAGGCATTATTTTGAATAAGATGTCTCCCCATGGACCGTGGATTATAAGATTTTTATCCTTCCTAGTAACTTTAGAAAAAAACCTTTTATCCTCTATCTCTATATCTATTCCAGAGTTATTCCACTCAATAATTTTCGCATTAATTCCTTTATTTATTTCGAATGAACCGTCTCTATTCGATTTATATAATACAGATACTTCTTCTGAATTATATTGGAAATTAATCTTTTGTTTGGGCAATCTAGAGTTTGTCCATCCTGATTGAATTCCATTTAATATAGGAGTATTTTTTCTATTTTCTCCTTGTATCCAAAGAGCTGCAGCAATACCCGCTTGCTCTAACTCAGTTCCTTTTAATTCAATTGATCTTTTTGGTTTGGCAATGCTTATAAAATCAGAAGTAGTATTGCCCTTATGGAAGTCTTTAGACCTTAAGCACTCAACGAGGAAATCTCTGTTTGTTGTCACTCCGCCAATATGCAGTGATTGAAGGGCCAAAGCTAACTTATTGGCTGCATCAGTCCTATTTCTTCCTTTAGCAATAACTTTGGCAAGCATGGGATCAAAATCCGTTCCTATTACTGAACCCTGTTTTACTCCAGTATCCCACCTAGCATCAATATTTTTATCAACTTCATAAGCTATAAGTGTTCCAGTGGCTGGCAAGAAGTCGTTGGCAGGATCCTCTGCATAAAGTCGAGCTTCGATTGAAGATCCATTCCATGAAATATCCTCTTGATCATATCCTAAATGTTCACCTCTAGAAATTCTTAATTGTTCATATACTAAATCTTTTCCTGTAACTTCTTCAGTAACAGGATGTTCTACTTGCAATCTAGTATTAACTTCTAAAAACCAGAATTCACCAGTTTTATCATCCACTAAGAACTCTACAGTACCAGCTGATTCATATTTAAGTTTTTTAGCTAATTTAATTGCAGCATCTCCCATTGCTGCTCGCATCTTTGAATCCACTCTTGGTGAGGGAGACTCTTCAATAATTTTTTGATGCCTTCTTTGTATAGAGCATTCTCTTTCACCTAAGTGGACTATATTCCCATGAGAATCACCTAGAATTTGTATTTCGATATGTCTAGAAGATGCAACATATCTTTCTATAAATATTCTATCGTCCCCAAAGCCTGCTTTAGCTTCTCTTTGAGAGCCTTTTATAGAATCTTTTAGGTCCTTTTTTGACTCAACTATTCGCATACCTTTTCCACCTCCACCAGCCGCTGCTTTAATAAGAAGTGGATAACCAACAGTATTTGCTTTTGAAGGATCTGTCGTCATTGGCAGAGTAGGTACCCCAGCCTTATCAGCAATATCTTTTGCTTTTAATTTATCACCCATTGATGTAATAACTTTTGAACTAGGACCAACCCAGATTAAACCGGCCTTAATAACATCTCTAGAGAATTTCGCATTTTCTGATAGAAATCCATATCCAGGATGGATTGCTTGAGCTTTAGTTTTAATAGCTGCTTCAATTATTTCCTTTCCATTTAAATAAGTATCAGTTAATTTGATTGCTTCATCTGCTAATTTCACAAAAGGTGATTCTGAATCAGCATCTGTGTAGACTGCAACACATGAAATTCCCATTTCATGAGCGGTTTTAATAATCCTACAGGCAATCTCGCCTCTATTAGCAATAAGTAATTTATGATATGTCATAGTCTGTAGACCCCATAACCAGGAGCACCCTCAATATTTTTTCCATTTACAAGTGATAAACAAATTCCTAATACTGTTCTGGTATCTCTAGGATCAATAATGCCATCATCACTTATTGCACCGGTTGCTCTTAAAGCGAGCGATCCTTCCTCTTGCCATTTCTCTGCATAAGCTACCATTTGAGCATCTTCCTTCTCATCAAATTTTTCTCCTTTTCTAGCAGCTCTTGCTCTTCTTACAATTGACATAACACCAGCAATTTGTTTTGGTCCCATCACTGCAATTTTGGCTGTAGGCCACAAGAAGGTAAATTTATTATCAAATGCTCTTCCAGACATTGCATATGTCCCGGCACCATAACTTGCTCCTAAAATAATCGTTAGATGGGGGACTGTAGAATTAGATACAGAATTTAGAAATTGAGCACCTTTTTTAATTTGCCCGTCTCTTTCATAATCTTTACCAACCACAAAACCTGTAATATTTTGTAAAAAAATAATTGGAATATCTATTTGATTACAAAGTTGAACAAAATGGGCCCCTTTAGATGCAGTATCAGGAAAAATAGGACCATTATTACCTATTATTCCTACTGTGTAGCCATGGATAGAGGCAAATCCACACACCATTGTGGGACCAAATAAAGGCTTAAATTCCTCAAATCTAGACCCATCTGTAATCCTTCCAATTACTTCTCTAACATCAAATGGTTTTTTTAGATCAGAATCAACTAAGCCTAATAAATCTTCCTGATCAAGAGCTGGATTATCTGGAGCTAGCTTTGGTCTTTTCCCTTCCTTTCTCCAATTTAAATGAGAGACCACCTCTCTTCCTATCCTTAGAGCATCCATTTCATCCTCAGCTAAATAATCTGCTAAACCAGAAACTTCTGCATGCATCTTACCACCACCCAAAGTTTCATCATCAGACTCTTCACCTGTTGCCATTTTTACTAGAGGCGGACCGCCAAGAAATACTTTAGATTGTTTTTTTATAAATATATTGTAATCCGACATGCCTGGTTGATATGCTCCACCAGCAGTAGATGAACCAAATACTAGAGATATTGTTGGTATCCTTAATTTAGATAATTCAGTAACATCATAGAAAGTTCTTCCTGATTCAGCAAAATGTCCTGCCCCTAAGATTGAGCCTCTTGCAGCATCTTTACCTTTGCCTCCGCCCATTCTGAGGTCTCCACCAGATGATTCTACAAATTGAACATATGGTATTCTATTTACTCTAGCTATTTCCATAGCACGAGTCCATTTTTTAGCAGAATAAGTATGCATCGCTCCAGCAAGCACAGTAGGGTCGTTTCCGAAAATTACACATTCTGTCCCCGCAACAATACCGACTCCTGCAACAGCTCCGCCACCAACTGGATAAACTGATCCATATGCAGCTAAAGAACTTATTTCCAGAAAAGGCGAATCAGGATCAATAAAATTTGCAATCCTGCTTCTTATAGACATTTTGCCTCTTGAGGCAAGTCTTTCATGGTGATGCATCCCACCACCTAGCTCTGCAAAGTCTAGTAAATCTTCAATTTCATTAAGTTTCTCAAGCATATCATTTTTATTTTTCTGATACTCTTCAGACTTTATATCTATATTGCTTTTTATTGTTTGCGCTATATTTCTTTGTTTCATATATAAAAATTTGTTAAAGGATTTATAATTGGTAATATTATATAGCAAATATTACCAATTATAAAGAATACAATAATTAAGAAAAATGACTTCCTTTCTAGGCGGTCTCTTGCTCTTCTAAACCAAGTTCCTTGATGCTAATTTCTCGCATTTTATATTTCTGAACTTTCCCAGTTACAGTCATTGGAAAATCATCTCCAAATCGAATATATCTTGGCACTTTATAATGAGCTATTTTACCTTTACAAAATTCTTTAATATCTTCCTCAGATACATCTTTACCTTCTTTTAAGCTAATCCATGCAATTATTTCTTCACCATATTTAGGATCAGGTACTCCTGTAACTTGGACAGCTTCTATATCCTCATGAGCCATTAAGTAATCTTCTATCTCAACTGGGTAAACATTTTCTCCTCCTCGAACTATCATATCTTTAATACGACCTACAATATTTACATATCCCTCATCATCCATAACAGCACTATCGCCTGTGTGCATCCATCCATTTGAATCTATAGCAGCAGCAGTGCCTTCAGGGTTTTCCCAATAACCTAACATTACAGAATAGCCCCTTGTACATAACTCTCCAGTTTCTCCGATAGGGCAGGTTTTCCCTGATTCAGAGTCAATAATCTTTACTTGTACATGAGGATGAACACTTCCAACTGTGCTAACACGTTTCTCCATTGGAGAATCAATTTTAGTTTGAAAACTTACTGGACTTGTTTCGGTCATTCCATATGCTATTTCAACATCTGACATGTGCATTAATTCAACAACTTTTTTCATTGTTTCGATAGGACAGGGTGATCCAGCCATAAGACCAGTTCTCAAAGTTTTTAAGTTATATTCATTAAAGTTTGGAAGTGCAAGCTCTGCAATAAACATCGTTGGTACACCATATAATGCTGTTGCCCGTTCGTCTTCTACTGCTTTTAGTGCAATATCAGGTTCGAAACCCTCGCTAGGATAAATTGCACAAGCACCATGAGTAAGACATGCAAGGTTAGCTAATACCATCCCAAAACAATGATATAGGGGTACAGGAACTACAAGTCTATCTTGTTCAGTAAAATGCATGGTTGCACCTGTAAAGTAACCATTGTTAAGGATATTATGATGACTTAAAGTCGCTCCTTTGGGGAATCCTGTTGTTCCACTTGTGTATTGAATATTAATAGCATCATCCATATTTTGATTATCTTGACGATCTTGCAATTCTTTATCATCAATATTTTTTTCTAGAGCTATAAAATCTTCCCAATCATAAACACCCTTTATATCAGATGCAGTCATTGAAATTATTGTAGTTAGATTATTAAATTTATTTGATTGAATTTTACCTGGTATCGCATCTTTTACTTCAGGCACAATTTCACAAATCATCGATTCATAATCTGAAGTTTTAAATTGATTTTGAAAAACTAGGCCTTTGCAACCAGATTGACCTAACACATAATCTAATTCATGTGAGCGATATGCAGGATTAATAGTTACCAATATAACACCTACCTTAGCAGCTGCATATTGAGTTAATACCCACTCAGCATTATTAGAAGACCAAATACCAACTCGATCACCTTTTTTTAAACCAGAACTTATAAATGCTTTAGCTAGCTCATTAACTTTTATAGCTAATTCAGCATATGTAAATCTTATATTCTGATGAACAGAAATGATGGCTTCTCTTTCAGAAAATTTATTAGAAATGTCATCAAATACTTGACCTATAGTACTTCCTAATAAAGGCTTATCAGATGTACCACTTGCATAACTTAATTTCCTAGACATTTTTCATTTCTCCAAAGTAATTAATGCCCTTTAACATAAAGAAAATTCCAATAGGGCCAATTAAAATAGAAACTAAAGCAAGAGACTTAGCTACAGAATTCGGATCTTGAAAAATAAAATCTGTACTAGATGCTACAAGAAAGGGCCCTAAAACCAAACCTAGCACACTAGTTACAACTACATAAATACCAGTTATAACGCCTCTTATTCGATTTGGAGAGACTATAACCATTGCGCTTGATGTTCCTGCTAACGGAAGAGTTACAAAAAAACTAGCAAATGTCACAAAGACTAAAGCAATATTAACATTTGCTTGAAAAGGCAACATAATTAAACTAAAAGATGCCATTGAGATACCAAAAATTGCTAATTTAAAGTGGGGCGCATTAATGCTTCTGTTAGTCATGAGCTTTAAAATAAATGGTCCTGATAGAACTCCTGCAGAACCAGCTAACATTGCTATTAATCCATATACTCGTCCTGATTGGATTAAATCCCATTCATATACTCTGAGTAACATAGTAGGGACCCATGATTGAAGACCATAAAGTAGTATTATTAAACATGAATTACCTATAATAATTGCGCCATAGACTTGCCAATTGTTTTTTATATATTGAGAAATTTTTTTAAATGAAGGAACTTCGTTTGATTCAATTTCTGAAATTTTACGTTTTGGCTCTCTAATCGTTAAGAACAAACCAGCAACTAATATTCCAGGCAAACCTACCGCAATAAATGTTAGTTGCCATGGAGCTACTTCACCAACTAAAGGTAAAATAACATTACTATCCATTTGTGAAGTCCAATCAAGAACCTGTGCTCCAAATATCATTGCAATTCCAGCTCCCAGGTATGGACCCAAAAGATAAATACTCATTGGAGATGCAATTTTATCTGAATCAAAGTAATCACCTAAAATAGAAATAGAGCCAGGATGCACAGTTGACTCACCAGCACCAATACCCATTCTTGCAATAAACATGCTGACATAATTTTTAGAAAATCCGCATGCTATTGTTGCAATACTCCATACTAAGAGTCCAATGATCATTACAGTAATCCTATGAGATTTATCCACGAGTCTTCCTATTGGAATACATAACCCCACATAAGTTAGAACAAAAGCCAACCCTTGTAATGCACTTATTTGTGTATCTGTAATATTTAAATCATTCTGTATGGGAACTACTAATAAATTTAAAACTTGTCGATCAATAAAAGAAAAAGTAAATCCAATTAATAATACAAATGCTACATACCAGCCGTATATATTATATGTTTTGGCTTGCATAGTAAGAGCTATTCTTTTTTAAGATCATCAAACATCTCTGGAAGATCTTGATCACCATGACCATGATTTTTTATATCACTTGTCATCATGGCATACATTTCACTAGTTACATGATGAGAAAAATCATCAGTGAAAATTCGCTTCCAATATCTTCTTGCTACTGCTGTTGTCACTCTTCGAGTAACACGGTCTATGTTCATCATGCTTTCTGCAAGCTCCCATGCTCGATTAAGAAGTTCTTCTTTGGTATGAACTTCATTAACAACTCCCCATTCTAAAGCTTGCTTTGCATCAAATGATTCTGAGGTATACATAAACCAATTCGCTCTTTTTAATCCAAGTAATTTTTGAAATACTAAAAATTGCCCATCTCCAGGCACTAAGCCAACTTTAAGATGACCTTCAAAAAATTTTGCAGTATTTGAACAAAGGGTTATATCACATAATAATGGGAATTCAGTATGGAACCCAGGGCCATTTATAACTGAAATAATTGGAACATCAATATTCCATAATAAATTTTCACATAATTTATGAGCATCTAAATATTCCCAATCATAGTTTTCTTTTCTAAATGTTTTATTATCTTTTTCTATCTCAGCCCAACTTTCTTTATCAAATTCCCTTAACCAATAGTCACCAGTTCCAGTTAGGATAATCACTTCATTTTTTCTATCTGCACCAATTATTGGAAATATTTGAGGAAGGGCTCTGTGCAATTCTTTGCTCCATTTAGCTTCTTTGCCATCTGTATGCATTCTAATTTCTAAAATACCATTTTCACGCTTAAACATGAAAAAGTCTTTAAAAAGTTCTTGATATTCTTCCAATTGCATATCGTTAACTGAATTTAAAGGCATGTTATATCTCCAAATAATATCTATAAAATGAGAAAGGTCTCAAATCATACTATAATTTCCGATTTTTAAAAAACAATAATTAAAGATAATATATATAAATATGAATAATATTTCAGTTCAAAACTCTATAAAAGATAAGACTAGAGAAGATATTATTGACTCTGCAATAAAGGTCATAGCAAAATATGGCAGAGACGCTGCTTCAATTCTTAAGATTACTAAAGTTGCTAATGTAGCTAATGGAACTTTTTATTATCATTTTAAAAACAAGGAAGAATTACTTGATACCATAGGTGAAAAGATTCTTATTGGAATAGTCGATTCTTATGAAATAGATTGGTCTTCAGCAAAAGACAGTCCAGCGATATTATTTGCTCATGCAACAAAAGTTAACTTAATTAAGTGCTCAGAAGATCCTTTGCTATTAAAAGTAATAATTGATGCATTTCATATTCGTGGCAAAGTTCCTGTTATTCTTAGAGGTTACAATAAAAGTTTAATTGCGCATATAGAATTTGGATTATCAAAAAAAATATATGACACAAAAATAAATGATAATCTGCTTGCAAATATGCAGTCTATTAATCGCAATGCATTAATAATGATATCTCAAGGAAAAAATATTAAAAAAACAATACAGCAAGCCATTGAAGCAAAATTAAGAATCTTAGGTATTCCATCAACAGAAGCAAGAGAGATTGCTTCTAAGGTATAAAAAAAGGGCTATTTAAATAGCCCTTTTAAATTTCAATTACTTCTTAGGGGATAAAAAGTTATTAAAAGTTTTTACCAAATTGAATTGCAATACTCCTAGTTCTTTCAAGAATTGCAAACTGTCCAGTACCTAAAGTATATGCTGTTTGTTGATTCCAACTACTGGTATATTCATCTGTTAAGTTTTTACCTAAAAGAGCAACATACCAATCATCTTTAGAAAATTGCATACGAGCATCAATTTTACTAAAGCCTTCTTCTTGGCTATTAACATTGTAGTCAGTGTTATGCCACTGATCATCTGTCCAGTATATTGAAATAGATGATTCTCTCATCATTCCACCAGACATTTCATTTTCAGAGCTCAATGTAAATAAACCAGTATTTTCAGGTGCATGCAGTAAGGTTCTTCCTGTATAGTTACAACCTGTTTGTCCTACTGGAGGTGATACACCAGCTGCACAAGTACCACCTTCATATTTATCATATGTGGCGTCAAGTTGTGTAAATGATAAGTCTGCAATAACTGAATCCGAAATAAGGTAGCTTAACTCTAATTCAAAACCTTTATTTGTACTTGGTACATTTGAGGTAGTAGTATATGGAGCACCCATTTCAGGATAAACATATTGACTTAACTGATTGCCATCATATTTTGAATTAAAGTAATTAACAGCCAATTTCATTTTTTCATTACTAGTTTTATATCCAAACTCTGTAGCATCTACGCCTTCTGAACCATAGAGACCGTTATTTGGATTAGCAGTACCAAGCGCTTCATAGCCTCCTGCTTTAAAACCATCTGAATAAGACGCATAGATCATAGAATTCTCATCTCTAAAATATTGAACCATTAAAGATGGAAGGGTTGCACTTTCACTATATGAATCTTTAAGAAGTGTTCCTTCTCCCTCATGAGCAAAATCTAGATTAAAGTCATCAAAGGTATGAGTCCCATTTAGGCCAATTCCACTTGTTCTTTGATATTCTTTATCAACATCTGTGTGCCTAAGACCTGTTGTAACATGAAGCTTATCTGATACAAAAAATGTCATGGTTGCAAAAATAGACATAGAATCAGCATCTAAAATTAAAGGTCTTGTTAAAGCCAGATTTGATGTTCCAATTCCTAGGGCAGCACCCCATTCAGCAACATAATATCTTCCTAAATTAGTAGTATTATGAGTATCAGTAGCTTGATAGTAGAAACCAATAGTATATTGGCTTTTATCTGTAGCATTACTAGTTAATCTTAATTCTTGAGAGAATTGATCCGACTCTTCTTTAATTAACCAATGAAAAAAGTCTCTTGAACTTTGATCAGACTCACCTGGCACTCTACTATCATATTCTTGATTTGCAGTTATCGAGGTTAATGTATGATTTTCATATGTTCTATTTACCTCAAAAACGATAGAGTCTGAGTCTAAATAACCAAATTGATTCTCAGAGGCGCTAAACTTATCATCAAATCTACCCTCAAATCCTGGCGCTGCAAGAGCAAGCTTACAATCACTAATTATAAAAGTAATATTAGCTCCGCTTCCATCAGCAAAACAGTTAGTATGCTGCCAACCCATACCTGAAGCAGTATCTAGTCTCCCTATATCAACTTTTAATTTAGCTTCTAAGTTATCGACTGAGTCCCATACTAAAGTTGTTCTCATATTAAAACCATCTTTATTTGGATAGTCATCTCCAAGTGGATTAGTATTTTCTAACCAACCTTCCATTTCATGAAATGAAAGAGCAAATCTTGCTTTTAAACCATCTGAGACTCTGCCACTTTTAATTGCGGTAATAGTTTTTTCTCCATGACTGCCAAAAGTCCCTGAAATGCTTGTTTCATCTTGATCAGTAGGGACCTTAGTTACAAAACTTAAAGCTCCACCAATAGAGTTATTTCCAAAGTATGTGGTTTGAGGGCCTTTTAAAATTTCAACCCTTTCCATATCAAGCAAAGTTCCTTGAACCGTCCATGATCTTCCTTGGTATACACCATCAATAAATTGACCTACAGATTGGTCAAATGCCTGATTTCCACCCGATCCAACTCCACGCATATATATTTTGTTGCTCAAAGTTCCTTTGCTAATAGTAATACCAGGAGTCCTGTCTGAAATATCAAACATTGTCATAATATTATTTTTTACCATAGTCTCACCAGTCAAAATATCTATTGATATAGGTGTGTCTAGCTCACTTTGCTCTGTCAATGTTGCTGTAACAACAACTTCTTCTATTGATTGCTCTGCAACAGCCCATCCAATATTAGATATTAGTGCAAAAGATATTATTCCATTTAAAATGTAATTTTTATTCATTAAATCCCCCATAGATTCTTACTATATAAATTAAATATGAACCAACTATGCTAGCTGAGACATATCTCAGTTTTATATTGACATTAATTTGCTGAAAGTATACCTTTAAAATTGAGATATGTCTCGAATTATTAAATATTTTAAAAAGTTTCTTATACAGAATTTTTTTTATTTTCCTGTCTGGACATTAAGATTAATATTTCCTCAGATCAGAACCAAAATAAGAGGATCTAAAATTGATTTTCAATCATATGCATATATAAGGCTAAATCCAGAAAGCACACTTTATAAAATTGAAAATAAAGATTTACCAAAAATTAGGAAGGTAATCGAACACAATAAGATAAATAGTAAGTTATCTTCAAGGCCTAATAAAAAAGTTTTAACCAAAGATCATTATGTATTCAATAGGCATGCAAATGATCACATGTTATTGAGAGAATATATACCAAATAAAGTAGAATCAGATAAGATCATTTTATTTTTTCATGGCGGTGGCTGGACTATAGACTCTGTGGAAACTTACGATGGTATGGTTAAATATTTTTCAGATTATTTAAATATGAAAATATATTCATTTGAATATAGCTTAGCTCCAGAAAAAAAATTTCCTAATGCATTAATGGAGGCTGAAGATATCTATAAATGGTTTATTAAGAATGGCACTCTAGCAAATCAGATTAGCTTGTTTGGGGATAGTGCTGGAGCTCACATGGTTGGCTCTTTAGTTTATAAATTAGCAAAGGATGACTCAGAAATGCCTAATAGCTTATTAATGTTATATCCACCATGCGATCCTCTATTTCAATCGGAATCAATCAGCCTATTAAAAGATAAATATTTTTTATTACATGCTGATTTAGTATGGTTTTGGGATAAATTTAAACAAAATAAAGCTGATGAAAATGATCCAATGTTTAATCTTTTAAAATTTGATTTAAACAAAGCATTTCCATCTACCATTCTAGTGACTGGGGGTTTTGATCCTATTTGTGATGAAGGTGCGCAGTATGCAAATTTACTAAAAAATAAAAATACCAATATTAAATTATTAAATTACCCAACTTTATTTCATAATTTTGCATTTATGACAAAGTTAAATTCTGCTAAAAAAGCTGTAAATAATTTTTTAGATGAATATAAGAAGATAGTCTAAAATATACATATTTATGATTAAGATTTACGGGACTGAAAACTCGAGAGCTGTAAGGCCTATATGGACTGCAGAAGAAATGGGCTTGGAATATGAATTAATTATGATGCCATTTCCACCAAGAGTATTCATGAAAGAGTACTTAGATATAAATATTCTTGGGACTATCCCATATATGATTGATGGTGATATTAAGATGACTGAATCAGTTGCAATTTCTCAGTATTTAGTTGAAAAATATGGACCAACAGATCTTCAAGTTAAACCAGATGAGAAAGACTATCCGTCCTATTTAAATTGGCTTTTTCATTCAGATGCGACCTTAACTTTTCCTCAAACAGTAGTTTTAAGGTACAAATTACAAGAACCTGGTGTCGCAGATGCAGCGGTAGATGGATATAGCAGATGGTTTGTATCTCGTTTAAAGCTATTAGAAAAAACTTTAGAAGACAGGGAGTATTTATGCTCTGATCGTTTTACCATTGCTGACATTTGTGTAAGTTATGCTATAAACTTAGCTGAAGCTTTAGAAATTGAACAAGCATTTAAACCAAATATTACACGATGGAGCAAGAACTTATTCTCTAGACCAGCTTTTATAAAAAGTAAGAGTTATAAATATGAACCTGAAAAATAAATTTTTAGTTAGCGCATTTATATTTTTATTTACTTCGCCGATTGTCATCGCCAATCAAACCAACCATATACAAACAATTTATCTAGGCTCTGGATGTTTCTGGGGAGCAGAAAAGGGCTATGAGGCTTTAGATGGAGTAATAAATGCTGAATCTGGGTATGCAAATGGTTATGGCGTATTGCCTAACTATAGAACAATTACTCAACTTAAAAATAAATATAATGAAAATAACTTTGCTGAAGTTGTAAAAGTAACATTTAACAGTAACGCTATAAGTCTTGAAAAGATATTAAAACATTTTCTTGAGAATCATGATCCCACGCAACTTAATAGACAAGGAAATGATATTGGTACTCAATACAGATCAATAATATTATTTTCGAATGATACTGAAAAAAATCTTGCTAAAAAATTAATGAATCAATATCAAAGTCTTTTAACTGCAAAAGGATATGGCAAGATAAGGACAAAGTTAGAAGCTTTAGATAATTTTCATTTAGCTGAAGAGTATCATCAGGATTATTTAAAGAAGAATCCAAATGGATATTGTCCAGACCTTTCTACTGGTATAGTTTTTTCTCAGGAACAGAAAGAATATATAGATAATTCAAAGTTATTATTAGGAAAACAAATATTAATTTTAGATTCACAGAGTTTTTGTCCATATTGTGAAAAATTAAAAGAAGATGTCACAAATAGCTACAAAGGAAGCATTCCTTTAACTTATAGAACTTCAGATCAGTTGCATGACCTTCAAATACAATCACCAACTTGGGCTACACCGTCAGTAATTTTTTTAGAAAATGGTAAAGAGATTTTTGCATATCAAGGATATTTAGAGCCTAAACAATTTTATCAAATGCTAGGAAAATTTAAGTTAGGCAATTCAGAGGCTTATGATGTTGCCTTTAATAAAGGAACCGATGCTAGGTTTTGTAAAGAATATCAGATATTTAAAAATACACCTGATGGTATATTTATTGATAAATTAAGTGGAGAACCACTGTTTGATACAAATGATAGATTTGTATCTAGATCTGGCTGGCTTTCATTTACAAAACCTTTAGATGGATCTGTATATGAATTGCCTGATAATAGCTATGGTATGCAAAGAACTGAAATTAGATCAGTCTCAACAGACATACATTTGGGGCATGTTTTTGATGATGGCCCAAGTGGAATGCCTAGATATTGTATAAATGCTACCGTATTAGAATTCAAAGCCAGAAAAGATATCTCTTGATAATTACTCCTCAGAAAAGAATCCATTAACTCTGTCATATGACTCTATAAATTCTTCTTTAAATTTTTGTACGGTTTGTCCAGCTGTAATTGTTTCACTAACCAGACCAATTCCTTGACCCACCCAATAAGTTTCAAGTTGTTTTGCACCTTCATGTCCGATTGCGGCTTGATCATTTACTTTTTTTAATGCTGGCTCGCTCACCATGGTTTGAAGTGGCATTGGCAAAGGTTCAGGAGCATCTTTAGATTCCCAAGCTTCAACCCATGGAGATGTAAGTTGTCTAGAATGTTTACCAGTTCTACTTTTTGATCTCACGGTATGACTTGAAGATGCAGCAACCATTTTTTCTTTAATATTATCTGAAGTTTCTGAATCAGAAGTTGGTAAAAAAACCGAAGCACACCAAACGCCATCTGCACCCATTGCCATTATTCCTGCCATTTGTTCTCCAGTGCATATTCCACCAGCAGCAAGTATTGGAACATTTCCATATGGTTTTAACGCTCTTCTAATTTCTGGAACAAGTACCATGGTTGAAACACTTCCGCAATGACCGCCACCCTCTGTACCTGATGCAACAATAATATCAACTCCTGCTTCAGCTTGTTTGACAGCATGTTGTTTTGCTCCTACAAGAGCAGCAACAGGAACATTATTTTCTTTTCCCATTTCAAGCATCCATTTTGGCGGCACTCCTAAAGCATTAGCGACTAATCCGATTGGATGTGAGAACGCTACTTCTAAAACTTCTTGAGCTCTTTCAAGACCAGCGCCTAAACTTTCATTAGTTAGTTGTTCAATTTCTTTTGACTCCTCATCACTTCTTAAATCAGAGGCATTAATATCATGTTGCTCTAAAAGGTCGGCTCTAAAATCTCTATGCTCTTGAGGAATCATAGCTCTTAAATCATCAGTTGCTAGATTCTCTCCTTTACCTACATACGAATTTGGAATAAGAACGTCAACGCCATATGGTTTGCCATTAACATGCTCATCTATCCAATTTAATTCAATTTCTAATTTTTCTGGAGATAGTCCAACTGCTCCTAACACCCCCATTCCACCAGCCTTTGAAACAGCGGCAACAACATCTCTGCAGTGACTAAAAGCTACCATTGGGAACTCAATTCCAAGTAAGTCGCATATTTGTGATTTCATTTTTTCTCCCTATAATTCCGTTATATTAGTTTATATTAGTTACTCTAGATTTAGAATAAATAAAATAATTGAAGATGAAGAATTTTACTGTACCAGACATTTGTGATGATTATGATGATATTCGAATAGGAGATATCTTCTTAAATTCCTATGGCGGCATAGATAAATTCTTTGGAAAGATTCAAACCGCAAAATGTGAACATTCAAATAGTGTTGTTAAAGAACTAGTTCAACAAAATGGAGAAGATAAGGTTCTTTTTATCAGTCACACTGGTCCAGAGTTATGTTCAATGGTAGGAGATCAAATAGTACAGACAGCATTTGATAATCATTGGAGTGGAATAATTACCAACGGTTATATAAGAGATATTGAGGTAATAAAAGATATTCCAATAGGAGTTTATGCTAAGAATTCATATCCAAAGAAGACTGATAAGTCTATGGGGGTAGGAGAGGTAAATGTCCCAATCAAAATTAATAATATACTTATTAATCCAGATGAATGGATATATGTTGACACTAATGGATGGATTATTGCTAAATCAGAATTAGAACTTTAATTCTTCTATTCTCTTATCTTTCTCGGCCCATATACTTTCGATCCAATTTTTGAACTCATCCCTATAATCTTTATCGGTTGCATAATTTCTATTTTTTAAATTATCTGGGATCTTATATTTTGTGACTAAAACCTTAACGTGCTTCATATCACCTTTAGCAAAAGACCAAGCATCTCTTTTTTTGCTTTTATATACTACAGTGTAATCTACCAATGTATTTATATTTGGCATTGCAGATAGCGCAGTTGCCATTCCACCTATCTTTGGGCTTAAAAGATTGTTATATGGTGATCCTTGCTGATCATGTTTTTCATTAGTAAACCTCGTTCCTTCAGCATAACTAAAAATTGTTGACGGCGTTCTTAAAAATCTTTTGCAAGATTTTAGAGTATTTTTATAATCCTGATTTCTTAAGGATGGATTCTGTTCTATCTCTTTTTTTGAGTGTCTGTTTACAAAAGGCATATTCAAGGTCTTATTTGCTAAAAAAACAAAAGGAATCCACCATAATTCTCTTTTCATAAAAAATTTTAAGAGCGGGAGTTTATAATTAGCAGCCACTAATAAAATGAATATATCAGCCCAAGATTGATGATTTGACATTGCCATATACCACTCATTTTTATCAAATTCTTGATTATTAATTATAGATATATTATTTCCATGCATTAAAAGCATTATTAGTTTTAATCCATATACTGTTAAGTCACCAATAATATTTGATACCTTAGCTAAGTATATTTTAAAGATTTTTAAGGGAATAATTCCTCTTGGGATATTTATAATTGCTAGAGTGCCGAATCCAATTATTAGCTCTATGAGAATTAGCAAAAAAGTTATCAAGCCTATTACACTTGATGCTATATTTTTCATTTTATTCTAATATTTCTCCTAGAAACCACTTATATTTGCATATCTTTCAGTATGGAACTTTGAACTTCCAAATATTTGTTCTGCCACCCTAGCTCTTTTTAAGAAAAAGCCAATATCATACTCATCTGTTACTCCAATTCCGCCATGCATTTGAACAGCTTCATTAGATACCAAATGAAGGGTTTCTCCGGCTATAGTTTTTGAAAGACTAGAGAGTCTTTGTAACTCATTTGAACCCTCATCTGCAGCTTTCATTGCTGCAAGAACCGATGATTTTGTAAGCTCCAGTTCGCAGAACATTTCAGCAGCTCTGTGTTGCAGAGCCTGAAAAGAACCAATCAAAACCCCAAATTGCTTTCTTTGTTTTAAATAATCAAGTGTGGCTTCAAATGCCGCCTCAGCATTCCCAAGCATTTCTGAAGCAAGAGCAATCCTTCCAATATCTAGTATATTCTCAGCAGTTTCACCACCTGTTTCTTCATCACCCAAGATACTTTCAGTGTTGACCTCTACATTATTAAAATTTATATTTGCATAGTTTCTTGAATCCGCCATATCTAATTTAATTTTTTCAATCCCAGGATTATTGGAATTAATTAAAAATAAAGTTAATCCACTCATTTCACCTTTATTTCCAGAGGTTCTAGCTAAAACAATTAATAGATCAGCGCTCGCACCATCTATGACAAAAGTTTTTTTACCATCAAGTACAAACTTTTTACCATCTTTTTTTGCAGTCATTTCAGTATTAGCAGGATTATGATGACTGGATTCATCAATAGCCAATGCAGTAGTTAATTCTCCACTAGCAATTTTTGGAAGATAGTTTTGTTTTTGCTCAGAACTACCAAAATTTGTAATGGAAAATGCACCTAGAACACCTGTTGCATATAAAGGAGAGGGCGTGAGTGTTTTTGCGCACTCTCTTAAGATAACGCTTATCCCAGTTATACCAAAGTTAGAGCCACCATATTCTTCTGGAATTAAAATCCCTGGCCATCCT
Source organism: uncultured SAR86 cluster bacterium (assembly GCA_902583575.1). Classification (GTDB taxonomy): domain Bacteria; phylum Pseudomonadota; class Gammaproteobacteria; order Magnimaribacterales; family D2472; genus SAR86A. The sequence goes on from CACHWY010000002.1 coordinate 88,040, forward strand.
AATTTAGTCATTTCTTCCCATATTTCTTTATCCCATAAAATAGGATCATTATTGTCCCTTAGAGATCTGAAGTGAGAAATTGGACATCTCTCTTCTGCAAAATTCTTTGCCGTATCTTTTAGGAATTGTTCTTCTTCAGTGAGTATTAATTTCATTTTAAAGATTATTGACTAGGAAGGTTTAAAACTCTTTTAGAGATTACATTTAATTGAACTTCTGATGTACCACCTTCTATTGAATTACCCTTTGTTCTTAACCAAGCTCTTGTTAAGTTTTTATCATCTTGATCAAATTCATCTCCATCCCAAGCAACACCATCAACACCAGAAGCAGCTACCATTAATTCATGTCTTTTCTTATTATGCTCTGTGCCATAAAGCTTAAACATTGAAGCAGTTGCGCTAGCTTTTCCACCTTCGTCTGCAGCTCTTTTAAGCGTTAATCCAAATGCATGTTCTTTAATTTTATGGGAAGCAATTTCAGTTCTGTAAAATGAATTTTTTATTTTTCCATTTTCTTCACCTAAATGTTTTTTAGCAATAGAAACTATATCTCTTCCACTTCCCCCTCCAGCAGCAGTAGCTCCAGCTAGACCAAAATTAGATATAAATGCTCTTTCATGCTGAAGTAGTTTCTTAGCAATCGTCCAACCTGCATTTAATTCTCCAATTAGATTTTCTTTTGGAACCTCAACATTATCAAAAAATGTTTCACAAAAGGGCGATTTACCAGAGATTAATGTAATAGGTTTTGTGCTTACTCCTTTAGTCGCCATATCAATTAAAACGAAACTTATACCATCATGTTTAGGTTCTTTTGCTCCAGTCCTTACAAGCGCGAATATCCAATCAGCTTTATCAGCATACGAAGTCCAAACCTTTTGACCATTTACCAAGAAATGATCTCCAGCATCTTCTGCTTTAGTTGATAGACTTGCAAGATCAGATCCTGATCCTGGTTCAGAATAACCCTGACACCATCTTATTTCTCCTTTCAGGATTTTCGGTATATGTTCCTTCTTTTGCTCTTCATTTCCATATTCCAAAAGAACTGGCGCAAGCATCCAAATACCAAAACTTAAAAGAGGTTGTCTAGCACCAATCAAAAACATCTCTTCATTTAATATTTTGACCTCTTCTTTATTTAGTCCACCGCCACCATATTCTTTAGGCACAGTTGGCATAGTCCATCCTTTCTCTCCCATCCTGTCTAACCATAACTTTGATTCAGGGTTTTTATATTCTGCATTTCTTCCGCCCCAGACTTCATCAATAGGTATGCTTGGATCTGCTCCACTTCTCATTGAAGGAGGGCAATTTTCATCGAGCCATTTTTTAGTCTCGGCTCTAAATTTATCTAAATTATTCATATTTCTGACTAGTTTTATTTATTTTCCAGAATATTATATGCACTTATTTATTTTTTTCGAGTATTCAGAATATAAAATATACTTCAGCTTATATAAAATTAAATTTTTATAACGAGTATAATTTCAATTATGTTTAAAAATATTGGCATCTTCGTAAAAGAAAAGTCTAATCAAGACATAGACAAAAATCTTCTTGATTCTATGATTTCCTCATTGGACAAGCAGGAAATAAATCTCTATGTAGATGAGTCATCTAATTATCAAAATCAATTAGTTGTAAGTAAAGATCATAAAAGTTTTACAGACACTGTTGATTTAATAATTGTTTTTGGAGGTGATGGAACTTTACTTAATTCAGCAAGGCAATATTTAGAGTATGAGATACCAATATTAGGTGTAAATATGGGGAATGTTGGTTTTTTAACAGATATTAAGACTGATAATTTTGAAGAATCTTTAAAAGAAATTCTTAATGGTAGTTATAAAATTGAAGAAAGAAACTTAGTTTCCGCTGAATACAATGATAATCATATCTATGGTTTAAATGAAGTTGTTATCCATTCTGGAGCTTATGCCCAACTTATGAGGTATAGGTTAAATGTTAATAATAAAGTTGTTTATGAACAAAGATCCGATGGCTTGATTGTTGCAACTCCTACTGGATCAACGGCTTATGCTTTATCTGCTGGAGGACCTATTATTCATCCAAGTTTAGATGTATGGACTATATTACCTATGCTTCCACAAAGTTTATCATCAAGACCTTTTATTATTTCTTCTAATGAAAATGTTGAAATAGAATTATTTGATGGACCTAGTGATAATGCTAAAATATGTGTTGATGGACAAGATGATATTGATTTGCCATATGGGGTAAAGATTACAATATCTAAAATGCATAAAACTTTAAAATTAGTTCACCCTGAAGATAATGATTTTTTTGAGGCTTGCAGAGAAAAGTTGGGCTGGAGTCTAAATATTTCAAACAATTAAATTGAAAACCCCCAATAATTTCCATATTCCAATAATTTTAATTTCTATTTTGATAGCAGTAGTATCAAATTTTAGTGCAATTATTTCAGCTATTGAACCTTTCACTTTTACAAATATTCGAATTACTAATCAGGGGTATGTCTCAATGACATCTTTTAACCAAACCTTTTTCATAGATAATCAATGGTGGAGACTTATTAGCCCAATGTTTATTCATTTCTCTTTTGCTCACTTAGCCTTTAACTGTTTATGGGTTTACATTCTTGGTGAAAAAATTGAAAAGATAAATGGAAGTACTATCTTTATCTTGCTTGTTTTAATTTCATCTATTGTTAGCAATCTTTCTCAATTTTATTGGACAAGTTCAAACTTATTTGGAGGCTTATCAGGAGTAATTTATGGGCTACTAGGATTTTGCTTAATTATAGAAATGGAAAGTAAATATGATCATTATGGGCTTCCTCCTGCTTTATATTTATTTATGATTATATGGCTAATATTAGGTTTTATAGGTATTTTGGATTTATTTGGCTTTGGCTCGGTTGGAAATTTTGCAAATCTAGGTGGATTAATCTCAGGAATCATATTTGCTATGATATATAGAATATTCTTGAAAAAGATTTAATTAAAATGATTAAAAAAGCAGTACTACCGGTTGCAGGATTAGGAACAAGATTTTTACCAGCTTCAAAAGCCACACCAAAAGAAATGCTGCCAATTATTGACAAGCCATTAGTTCAATATGCCGTAGAGGAAGCTGTAAATGCTGGTATAAATGAAATTATTTTTATCATTAATCCAGAAAAAAATTCAATTAAAAAACATTTTAATATGAATGAGGAAATTGAATCTAAGCTTATAAACTCAGGAAAGACTGATATAGCTAAAAAATTAAACCCAGAGATTTTTACAAATGTAACCTTCTATTATGTTAATCAAGAAGAACAAAATGGCTTAGGTGATGCAATTCTTCATGCGGAAAGCATAGTCAATAATGAAGATTTTGCCGTGTTATTGCCAGATGATTTATTTATTTCAAAAAAATCATGCCTTAGCCAGCTTATTGATATTTATAATAAGAAAAAGTCTTCTGTAATTGCTGTAAATAAAATTGATAGAAAAAATATTCATAAGTATGGCGTCATTCAATCAAGCAATATTACAGATAACATAATCAATATTGAAGATATTGTAGAAAAGCCATCTGCAGAAGATGCTCCATCTGATGTAGCTGCATGTGGGAGATATATACTAAGCTCAACAATATTCAACCATCTAAAATCAGTAACAAGAGATAAAAATAATGAAGTTCAACTTACTGATGCAATTAAATCTTTAATTAGTGATGAAAAAGTTCTTGCGTGTCTTTATAAAGGCGAAAAATTTGATTGCGGTAGTAAAGAAGGATTTGTTCATGCTACTATTGCACTCGCTTTAAGAGATGAATCGATAAGCGAAGATATAAAAAAAATAATACAGGAAATTATTTGAGTTTTTTTCTTAAACTATTTAAGTTACTCTCGCCAGAGTTATCTCATTCTTTTTCATTAAATTCCTTAAATATTTTATATAAACTTAAGATTCTTAAATTTTTTATTAAAATACCATTAAATGAAGAAAGCTTTGATTTTGTTGGTTTAAAATTTAAAAATCGATTAGGAACTGCCGCAGGTCTTGATAAGAATGGAGATTATATAGATGCATTAGGTGAGCTTGGATTTGGTTTTTTAGAAGTTGGCACAATTACTCCAAAGGCACAAAAAGGAAATAGTAAACCTAGAGTTTTTAGAAATTTTAAAGAAAACTCTATTATTAATAGGCTAGGTTTTAATAACAAAGGCGTTGATTATTTAGTTAAAAATTTAAAGAATAGATCATATGAGGGTATTCTTGGAGTCAATATTGGAGCAAATAAAAAATCTGAAGGTCCTGAAAGAATCAATGATTATTTGATATGTTTAGAGAAAGTTTATAAACACTCAGATTACATCACCATAAATATATCTTCACCAAATACTCCAAATTTAAGAGAACTTCATAATAAGGATGAGCTCAAAAATTTAATTGAAGCCATAGATTCAAAAATAATCGAGCTAGATATTGCCACGCCTATTTTTTTAAAAATTTCACCAGATGAACCAGATCAGGTAATTGATATGATAATTGAAATCTTGGATAGCTCTCAACTTTCAGGAATTATTGCTACCAATACCACAATAGATAAATCAAATATAATAAATAAAGAATTTAGATCTATTGATGGTGGTTTATCAGGTACGCCATTGATGGGTAAAGCCACTGATAAACTTTCTTATATATATGCTAAATCAAATAATTTACCTCTTATTGGTGTAGGAGGCGTTACATCTAAGAAAGATTATGAGATGAAGTTACATGCAGGCGCTCAGCTAGTACAAATTTATACAGGCTTTATAATCAAAGGCCCCAAAATAGTTAATGAAATATTAAGTAAATAAGATCATGGAATATATAGTTTTTTTTGCGGCTATGATGGTTTTAATTGGCTCAATCTCTATCGCGATGCCTTCTAAATCTTCTAAAGAAATATCAAAAGTAAGGATGGAAGCTAAATTATTAGGATGCAGAGTCACCTCAATTTTATATGGTAAAAATGAATTTAAAAACAAAGATTCTTTAAGTGTAAGTTATCAAATCAAGAATATGACTTATTTAAAAGATGCTCATTTTATTAGAGACAAAGATAAATTAATCCTGTATTCTCCTGTTCAATTAAAGTACTCAGATCAATTTAATGACATAAATAATGTATTACAAAACATATCAATGCATTTAGTTGAGATTATTTTTAAGAGTACTTCGATAGTATTTTTATGGAAAGAAAAATCAGGTATTGAAGAGCTTAAAAAAATATTGAAGGATATAGATAAATTAAATAATTCTTAAATTTAACTTGCCAACAATACCCATTTAATGATATTCATAAAAAAAGGAAAAATTTTTTTGTATGACTAAATCTCTTGTAATAGTTGAATCACCAGCCAAAGCTAGGACAATAAATAAATACTTAGGTTCAGAGTTTATTGTTGAATCTAGTATTGGGCATATAAGAGATTTACCTCAAAAACCTGTATCCTCAGGTAAAAGATTAGCTATACCAAAAGGCACAAGCCCTGAAGATAAAATCAAATTAAAAGAAATTAATGCCAGGAAGGCATTAATTAGAAGAATGGGAATTGATCCTGATAATGAGTGGGAGACAGAGTGGGAAACTATTCCTGGAAAAGAAAAGCATTTAAAAGCTTTAAAGAAGGCAGCTAAATCGGTTGACCATATTTACTTGGCAACTGACTTAGATAGAGAGGGCGAAGCTATTGCATGGCATTTAAAAGAGGCCTTAGGACCAAAACATAGCTATTCAAGGGTGCGGTTTAATCAAATTACAAAAACGGCAATATTAGATTCATTTTCTAACCCTAAGGAAATCGATTTAGATTTAGTAAAAGCTTACAGGGCAAGAAGAATTCTTGATAGAGTAATTGGTTTTGAGCTATCTCCATTGTTATGGAAGAAAATAGCAAGAGGATTATCTGCAGGTAGAGTTCAATCAGTTGCGCTAAGACTTTTAGATGAAAGAGAAAGATCTATTCAGGCATTTATACCAGAAGAGTTTTGGGAAATTAAATTAGATGTGAAATCAAGTACAGAAGAAATAATAAAATTTGATCTTTTTAGAAAAAAATCAGACCCGCTATTAAAAAAAGCAGATGCTGAAGAAATTCAAAATCAGATTAATTTGGCTGAATTATCAATTAATGAGATTTCAAAAAAGCCCATTAAAGTTAAACCAAAACCACCATTTATTACTTCAACATTGCAACAATCAGCAAGTACAAGATTGAGCTTTAATGTAAAGAGAACCATGATAGTTGCTCAGAGATTATATGAAGCTGGATATATAACTTATATGAGAACTGATGCGCCAAGCTTAAGCAAGGAGTCTATAAATGATGCAAGAAACTATATTAAAGAAAATATAGGTGATAAATATCTTACCGATGCTCCAAGAATATACTCAAGTACGGAGAATGCTCAAGAGGCTCATGAAGCAATAAGACCAACAAACGCATATCTTCAAGTAAAAGATTTAATCAATTTATCTGATGAAGAAAATAAATTATATCAATTGATTTGGGAACGGTTTATAGCATCCCAACTTCCAGATGCAGAATATTTATCAACTTCAGTAAAGATAAATGTAAATGATAATATTTTTGTCGCTAAAGGAAGAGAAGTCGTTTTTGATGGCTATACAGCAGTTCTGAAAAATACAACAAAAGAAGAAGATATTCTGCCATCTTTGTCTGAGGGCGATAAAGTAGAAAAAGAAAAAATCCATCTTGACCAAAAATATACCAAGCCACCATCTAGATTTTCTGAGGCAGCATTAGTTAGAGAATTAGAAAAGAAAGGAATTGGAAGGCCTTCAACATACGCAAGTATAATTTCTAGGGTCCAGGCCAGGGGATATGCAGAAATTCAAAATAAGAGGTTCTTTGTTAAGAAAATTGGTCATATCGTTGCTGAGAGGTTGCTAGAGAGTTTTGAAAATATTATGGATTATGATTTCACGGCTAATTTTGAAAATGACCTTGATAAGGTGGCTAATGGTGAAGCTGAATGGAAAAATGTTTTAGATACCTTTTATAAATCATTTCAAAACGATCTCATTACTGCTTCAGATGAAAATACTGGTATGAGGCCAGGTAATATTCCAATAGAAACTGATATTACTTGCCCATGTGGTAAAACTAATATGGTAATAAGAAATTCTTCAAATGGAGTTTTCTTAGGTTGCTCAGGCTATCAAAATATAGGTGATGATAAATGCAAAGAAATTCTTAATTTAATATCTGGTGATGAAGCAGTCAGTGTTGATGATAACGAAGAAGCACAAAATCTTTTAATAAAGAAAAGATGCCCAAAATGCGGAACCAGAATGGATAATTATCTTATTGATGAAAATAGAAAGCTTCATGTATGTGGTAAAAATCCAGATTGTGACGGCTATCTAATAGAAGATGGTCATTTTAGAATTCGAGGTTATGACGGACCGACTCTTGAATGTCATAAGTGCGGATCAGACATGCAATTAAATACAGGTAGATTCGGAAAATATTTTCTCTGTCAAAATGATAACTGTAGAGCAACAAGAGCATTGCAAAGAAATGGTGAACCCAAGCCCATTACTATGGAGCCAATTCAACTTGAAAATTTAAAATGTTTAAAGTGTGAAGATCATTACTTATTAAGAGATAGCATGAAAGGACTATTTTTAGCAGCTAGCAAATATCCTAAAAATAGAGAAACTAGAGCACCAAAAGTATTTGAAATTAATAAATTAGAAAATGAATTAAGAGAAGCATGCAAGTTTCTGCCAAATAAAGAAAAACACTTATATCTATTAACAGCACCTGAAGAAGACACTGATGGAAATCCTTATGTTATTCGATATAACAGAACAGATGATGTCCATTATCTTGCTTCAGAAAAAGATGGGAAGAAAACAAAATGGACAGCCACCTATACTAATGGAGAGTGGGTTCAAAACTTAAAGAGTTAGTGAAAGAAAAAGAATTATCAAATCTTTATATTGATTTATCAGAAGAAATTCTTAAGAACTTAGTTTTTGATTCATCACCTCAAGACAATCAAAACCAATTATTATTCCTAAATTGTATAGAGAATAGTATCTCCTATTTTGCAGATGATATTTACAAATCATTTGAGTCAGATATTGATTCTATAGAAGATTTGAATTTTAAATTTAAGATGATTCAACTCGCAAATTCTGAAGTCCTTAAAAATATTATTTTAAAAGAAGTAGAACCGAATGGCTTTATTTATCAACTAGAGGATTCAAAAGATAAATTAGTTTCTGATCATAATCAAAATTTAATTATATCCAATCAGTCTAATGACTTGAAAAAATTTAGTTTAATACTAGATAAATATAAAATATTCAAAGAGTTGCTTCGCAAAATACTTGATGAATGTTAAGCTTTGTTTATAAGGAAAAATATGACAAATTATTTAGAATTAGCACAATTACCAGATGGGACCATCGTACTCAGAAGATCAGACGATCATAATAATCCAATTGTCAAAATAGAGTTCTCAAAAGATTCCAAAGATTTTCTTCAGGGCCAAGAACTAGCAGTTGCGAAAGAAATGATTAGGGCTGGAATTGAAAGCGTCAGCGGTAATGTTAGTGATTTAGATGAGTTTTTTGAGAAACAAAGAGATAAATTTTCAAAGAAACAGAATATAGTTCATTAATTCTTTCTTAAAAGTCCAACACTTTTACCTTCTATATGAAGTTCTTCTTGTTCTAGATTAACAACAATATTTTCAAAATCTTCATTAGCTGGTTCAAGTTCTACTATTTTTGGAGATTTTCTATTAAAAAATTTTACAGTAACTTCATCATCTATTCTTGCAATAACTATATCTCCATTTTTAATATCAGAAGTTTTTTTAACAGCTATCAAATCATCTTCCATGATGCCTGCATTTTTCATACTCAAACCTTTAACTTTAAGAAAATAATCAAAACTTGAATTAAAGAAAGATTCAGGACAATTAATTGTATTCATAATATTTTCTTCAGCTAGCGTAGGTGACCCTGCTGCTACTAGACCAATAACAGGATATTCATCGCTGTTTATAGAGCTATTCCTATCATTATTAATAATTGAAATCCCTCTTGAGGCACCGCTTTCAATAGAAATAAAACCTTTCTTTTCTAAAGCCCGAAGATGCGTTTCGGCAGAGTTAGGCGACTTAAAACCCAATTCTTTACAAATATCTGCACGAGTTGGAGGAAATCCTGTCTTATTTATGTAAATTTGAATACAATCTAAAACTCTTTGTTGTTGTGAAGTTATTTCTTTCATAATAATAAATAGTACTGAATATATGTACAGTATAATATAAAATATAATATATTTTCAAGATAAATGGGTAAAGAAAAATCAAAATTAATAATAGGAATATCTTCAAGGGCATTATTCGATCTAGATGAAAGCCATAAGATTTATAAAAAAGAAGGCCTTAAATCCTATGCTGATTATCAAATTGATAATGAAAATAAAACATTGGCACCAGGTCAAGCATTCAATCTTGTTCAAAAAATTTTAAAAATTAATGATTTATATGAAAAATCTGATCGAGTAGAGGTTATTCTTCTATCAAGAAATACTTCAGACACTGGCTTAAGAATAAGAAATTCTATCGAAGATCATAATTTAAATATTTCTAGGGCCGCCTTTTGTGGTGGTGAAAGTCCCCATAGGTATGTAAAAGATTTTGGAGTTCATTTATTTCTCTCAAGCAGCTTAGAAGATGTAAAATTAGCTATAGAAAGTAACGTAGCTGCTGCAACTATTATTTCTAGGTCTTTAGAAAACCAAAGGAAATCTGAATCAAGCTTATTAAAAATAGCTTTTGATGGCGATGCGGTCATTTTCTCAGATGAGTCTGAAAAAGTTTTTCATGAAAAGGGATTAGATGCATTTATAGAAAATGAAGTTAATGCAGAAACTGTTCTAAAAGAAGGTCCATTTAAATCATTTTTAGTTGAATTGAATAAGATTCAAAATGATTTTGAAATTAATCAATGTCCTATTAGAACGGCTTTAGTTACAGCAAGATCAGCTCCTTCAGACAAAAGAGTTATAAAAACATTAAGGCAATGGGGTGTCCGAATTGATGAATCATTATTTTTAGGAGGTATGCAAAAAAACAAATTTCTAGAATCTTTTGATGCAGATATCTTTTTTGATGACCAAAGAAAGCATATTATGGGAGCAATCGAAACTACAACTTCTGGTCATGTACCATATGGAATAAAGAATGAGTGAGAAATTAAAATTACAAAACTATATTAGGCCAGAATTAGAATTGCCTAACAATGAAGAAGAACTTTTATTGCATAGTTGTTGTGCTCCTTGTTCCGGTGAAATTATTGAAGCATTAGCTTCATCAAATATTAAAACCACAGTTTATTTTTATAATCCTAATATTCATCCAGTAGATGAGTATGAAATTAGAAAAGATGAAAATAGAAGATTTTGTGAAAAAGTTGGATTTGATTGTATTGACGGTGATTATGATAAAGATAAATGGTTTGAGAGAATTAAAGGATTAGAGGATGAGCCTGAAAGAGGTGCAAGATGCACTAAATGTTTTGATATGAGATTTGAAAGATCAGCTTTATTTGCTCATGAGAATGGCTTTAATATTTTTGCAACAACTTTGGGGATTTCAAGATGGAAAGATATGAACCAAATTAATGAATCTGGTAATAGAGCAGCAGGAAGATATGAAAATATTTTATTCTGGGATTTTAATTGGAGAAAACAGGGCGGCTCATCAAGAATGATAGAGATCTCAAAAAGAGAACATTTCTATCAACAAGAATATTGTGGTTGTGTGTATAGTTTAAGAGATACAAATAGATGGAGAAGAAAAAATAATAAAGATAGAATAATTAGAGGAGTTAAATTTTATTAAAATGTCACCAGGTTTAAAATTTAGAGAAGCATTAAAGGCAAATAATCCCCTCATTATTCCAGGAACAATAAACGCATATTCTGCAAAATTGGCAGAAAGAGCTAACCATCAAGCAATTTATTTATCAGGTAGTGGAGTTGCAGCAGCTTCTTATGGATTGCCTGATCTTGGTGTGACATCAATGCAAGATGTGCTTATTGATGTCAAAAGAATAACTAGTGCCACATCTTTACCTTTGCTTGTTGATATTGACACTGGCTGGGGAGATGCAAGCAATATCGCTGAGACAATTGTTGAAATGAATCAAGCTGGATGTGCTGCAGTTCATATCGAAGACCAGGTCTTTGATAAGAGGTGCGGACATAGACCAAATAAAACGATAGTACCAATCTCAGAAATGAGAGATAGATTAAAAGTTGCAATTGATTCAAAATTAGACGATTCATTTTTTATTATGGCAAGGACTGATGCAATCGCATCAGAGGGAATAGATGGAGCTATTAAAAGGTGTAAAGAATATCTTGATGAAGGTGTAGATGGTATTTTTCTTGAGGCCGCAACATCTCTAGAAGAGTACAAGGAATTTAAAAGTAATTTTTCTGCTCCTGTTCTTGCAAATATTACAGAATTTGGAAAAACTCCATTGTTTACTCAAAATGAACTGAAAGAAGTTGGTGTCGATATGGTTTTATATCCCTTAACCGCATTTAGGGCCATGAGTTTATCAGCTGAAAAAATATATAATTCAATTATCAAAGACGGGACACAGGAGTCTCACTTAGATATAATGCAAACCCGAGAAGAGTTGTATGAAGTTTTAGATTATTATAATTATGAGAAACAGCTTGATGAAAAAATATCAGATAAATAGGAAAATCAATGACTAAGAAATTAGAAGGAGCGGGTTTAAGAGGTCAAGTAGCCGGTGAAACTTCTCTTTCTACTGTCGGGCAAATTGAAGGCCTAGCATACAGAGGACACAAAATTGAAACTCTTGCAGAAAAAGCAACTTTTGAAGAGGTAGCTTATCTTCTACTATATGACAAACTTCCTAATCAAACTGAGTTAGACGAATACAAAGAGCTATTAAAAAATCAAAGAGATCTTCCTGATTCATTAAAAGAAGTTCTTCAAAAAATTCCTGCTAACGCACATCCAATGGATGTAATGAGAACGGGAACTTCAATGTTAGGTAATTTAGAGCCAGAAGGAGATTTTTCAAATCAACTTAATTCAATAAATAGAATGATTGCAACTATGCCATCCATAGTTACATATTGGTATAAGTTTTCCCATGAAGGCTTAGATATTGATTTAGTTAATGATGAAGACACTATGGCTGGACATTTTCTCCATATTCTTCATGGCCAGAAACCATCCGATCTTCATAGAAAGGTTATGGATATATCTTTAATTCTCTATGCTGAGCATGAATTTAATGCTTCAACTTTTACTGCGAGAGTTTGTGCTTCAACAATGTCAGATATTCATTCGTGTGTTGTAGCTGCAATTGGATCGTTAAGAGGGCCGCTTCATGGCGGAGCAAATGAAAAAGCTATGGAATTAATTGAAAACTGGACTTCAAAAGAAGAAGCAAAATCAAACATAATTGAAATGCTAAGCAAGAAAGAAAAAATTATGGGTTTTGGACACGCAGTATATTCAATCAAGGATCCTAGAAATGCTGTTATAAAAGAATATGCTAAAGAGTTATCTAAACTTGCTGATAATGATACTTTATATCAAGTTGCAGAAGAGGTAGAAAAGGTCATGGCAGATGAAAAGAAAATGTTTGCTAATGCTGATTTCTTCCACGCGCCAGCATATTTTTATATGGGCATACCCACTATGTTGTTCACTCCTATATTTGTAATGTCCAGAGTTTCTGGTTGGGCAGCGCATTGTATGGAGCAAAGAGCTAATAACAGAATTATTCGACCAAGTGCTGAATATATCGGTGTTGAGTCATCTGAGTGGGTTGATATTTCAGAAAGGTCTTAATTTATGTCATCAAATGTTGATCTGAACGTCAGACCAGGTTTTGATGGATTGATTTCTGAAATAGCCAATTATGTTTCAACTTATGAAGTTAAGTCTGATTTAGCATTAGATACCGCAAGAAATTGTCTTATGGATACTATAGGGTGTGGTTTACTTGCTCTCCAATTTCCTGCCTGCACAAAAATGCTTGGCCCAATCGTTAAAGATACTAAAGTTCCTTTTGGTGTAAGAGTTCCCGGCACAGATTATGAATTAGATCCTATAAAAGGAGCATTTGATATTGGTTGCATTGTTAGATGGCTTGATTATAACGATACTTGGCTTGCGGCAGAATGGGGCCATCCTTCAGATAACTTAGGTGCAATATTATCTGTATGTGATTTTGTTTCACAACAAAATGTTGCTAATGGAAAAGAGCCATTAACTATGAGAACTGTTCTCGAATCAATGATTATGGCGCATGAGATTCAAGGTGTTTTAGCGCTTGAAAATAGTTTTAACAAAGTTGGACTAGACCATGTGATATTAGTTAAAGTTGCTTCAACAGCAGTTGCTACAAAATTATTAGGTGGTTCGGTAGATCAAATTAAAGATGCAGTTAGTCAAGCCTGGGTGGATGGTCAAAGTTTGAGAACATACAGACATGCCCCAAATGCAGGCTCAAGAAAAAGCTGGGCAGCAGGTGATGCAACTAGCAGAGCTGTTCGATTAGCAATGATTACCATGTCAGGCGAGATGGGATATCCTGGCGTCTTATCTGCACCAACCTGGGGATTTGAAGATGTTTCATTTGATGGAGAAAAATTATCTCTGCCACAGCCCTTTGAAACTTATGTCGTGGAAAATATTCTTTTTAAGATTAGTTTTCCTGCAGAATTCCATGCTCAAACTGCAGTGGAGGCAGCAGTGAAGTTGCATGACGAAATTAAAGATAAAATTGATGATATAAAATCTGTAGAAATAACTACGCACGAATCTGCAATTAGAATTATCTCAAAAGTAGGTGAGTTAAATAATCCTGCTGATAGAGATCACTGCTTGCAATATATGGTTGCCATCGGTCTATTGAAAGGCAATTTAGTCGCAGAAGATTATGAAGATGATGTTGCAAAAGATCCAAGAATTGATGCATTAAGAGAAAAAATGATTATTAATGAGGACAAAAGATACTCAAAAGAATATCTTGAGGCAGATAAACGTTCAATTGCAAATAGAATTCAAATTCATTTCAAGGATGGCACTTCAACTGAAGAAGTTGAGGTTGAATATCCTATTGGCCACAAAAGAAGAAGAGAAGAAGGCATACCGGTTTTAGAAAAGAAATTTAAAGGTAATTTAGACATAACATTCAATGAGGAAGTATCTGACAAAATATTTAAACTTTCCATGAACCAAAAGGAACTCGAAGAAACTTCTGTTATTGATTTTCAGTCTTTATTTGTTAAAAATCCCATAAAATAAAGCTTTTTTAGCTTTTTGGACTATAATTATCGCCATGTCAGGCAATACGTTTGGAAAAATATTTAAAATTACGACTTTTGGTGAGAGTCATGGCACTGCTATGGGCTGCATTTTAGATGGCTGCCCGTCTCAAATTGAGCTTACAAAAGAAGATATTCAGCATGATTTAGATAGAAGAAAGCCAGGTCAATCAGATGTAACTACACAAAGAAAAGAAGACGACGCTGTAGAGATTTTGTCTGGAATTTTTGAAGGAAAAACCCTTGGTACACCAATAGGAATGATAATTTACAATAAAGATCAACAATCTAAAGATTATACGAATATAAAAGATATTTTTAGGCCAAATCATGCAGACATCACTTATCAAGCAAAATATGGGCATAGGGACTACAGGGGTGGCGGAAGAGCTAGCGCTAGAGAGACTGCAAATTGGGTTGCTGCTGGAGCGATTGCTAAAAAGATACTTCAAAAAGAAGGAGTATCAGTGAATGGATTTGTTTCTGAAATAGGAAAAGTGAAAGCTGATGCAGTCAATCATAAAGACATAAATAATAAATACTTCTTTTGTGACGAATCAAAATTAGCTGATTTAGATTCAATGTTTAACGATTTAATTGAGGAGGGTAATTCTGTTGGTGCAAAATTAGGTGTTATTGTTAAAAATTGTCCAGTTGGACTTGGCGATCCAGTTTTTGAGAAGCTTGATGCTAATCTTGCTAAAGCAATTATGACAATTAATGCAGTTAAGTCTGTATCAATTGGTAATGCAGACGACCTCTTAAATCTAAAAGGTTCTGAAGCTAGAGATGAAATTACTTCATCAGGATATTCTTCTAATAATTCGGGTGGAATTTTAGGAGGAATTTCTAATGGTGATGATATTAGTTTAAGTTTTATTATCAAGCCAACTTCTAGCATTAAAACAAAAGGCAAAAGTATAAATAAAGAAGGTAAAGAAGTTGATATTGAAGTTACCGGAAGACATGACCCGTGTGTTGGTATTAGAGCAGTGCCTATTGCTGAGGCCATGGTAAGTCTTGTATTAGTAGATCATTTATTAATAAATAAAGCACAATGTGCTGATATTGAACAAAAACTACCATTTAGTGAATAAATATAATGAAGACTTTGTACGACAAACTCTGGGAGGAGCACCACGTTACCCAACTTGAATCGGGAGAGTCACTCTTATATATCGATAGACATTATTTACATGAAGTAACATCACCTCAGGCATTTGAAGGACTTTCAAAAAAAAACTTAAAGCCATGGAGGCTTGAAGCAAATATAGCCACACCAGATCATAATGTTCCTACAATACGGGGCAATAACTTTAACTCTGAGCAAATAAAGGATGAAATTTCAAAGATACAAGTTGTTGAGCTTGATAAAAACTGTAATACCTTCGGCATCAAACAATTTGATATTAAATCATCAAAACAAGGTATTGTTCATGTAATAGGGCCAGAGTTAGGTTATACCTTGCCAGGTATGACAATAGTATGTGGTGATTCTCATACATCTACTCACGGTGCGTTAGGCTGTTTGGCAATGGGTATTGGTACATCAGAAGTGGAACATGTTCTTGCTACCCAGTGTTTAAAAGTATCCAAGCTTAAAAATATGCTTGTTAGATTTGAAGGAACTCCAGCTGAGAATGTGTCATCAAAGGATATCGTTTTATATTTTATTGGATTAATTGGAACAGCTGGTGGAACAGGTTATGCAATAGAATTTGCTGGTAGTTATATTGAGGCAATTTCTATCGAGAGCAGAATGACTATTTGTAATATGGCAATTGAAGCAGGCGCTAAGGTTGGGTTGATTGCTCCTGATGAAACAACAATAAATTATGTTAGAGAGAAATCTTTCTTAGATAAAGAAACCCTAGAAAAGGCTGAAGATTATTGGACAAACTTAAATACTGATGAAGGAGCCAACTTTGATAATGAGATTGTTATTGATATATCTAAAATTAAGCCACAAGTAACATGGGGAACTTCACCTGAAATGGTTGTAAATTATGACGATGAAATTCCAACTCCTATGAATGTTCCTAAAGATAATAAAAAAAATATAGAGCTTGCAAGAAATTATATGGGTATTCAAGATGAATCAAAATTATCAGATTTAGTTTTTGATAAAGTTTTTATAGGTTCATGTACAAATTCTAGAATTGAAGATTTAAGACAAGCAGCTGAAATAGTAAAAGGTAAAACTGTTGCTGAAAATATTACTGAAGCCATAGTAGTGCCAGGTTCTGGGATGGTTAAAGAACAAGCCGAAATGGAAGGTTTGGATGAGGTATTTAAAGAAGCTGGTTTTATATGGAGAGATCCAGGTTGTTCGATGTGTTTAGGGATGAATCCAGATCAATTAAAGCCTTATGAGAGATGTGCATCTACATCTAATAGAAATTTTGAAGGCAGACAGGGTTATCTAGGACGTACTCATTTAATGAGTCCTATTATGGCAGCATATACCGCAATAAACGGAACAGTTGGAGAGCCATCATGAAATCTAATAGCGAGGGATTAATGATTAATGGAATCGTTAGTTATATCGATAGAGATAATATAGATACAGATCAAATAATCCCAACAGAATATTTAAAATCAATAAAGAAGTTTGGTTATGAAGATTATTTATTTGATGGTTGGAGATATAAAGATGATGGAAAGCTAGGAGTTAAAAAAGAAGAACGAGATGTAAATAAAGATTTCATTCTCAATAACAAACCATTTAGTGAGTCTAAAATTCTTCTAACAAGAGACAACTTTGGATGTGGTTCTTCTAGAGAGCATGCTGTATGGGCCTTAAGAGACTTTGGCATCAAAGCGGTTATAGCATCCTCATTTGGAGATATTTTTTACAATAATTGTTTTAAGAATGGAGTCCTGCCAATCTATTTAGAAAAAAATAAAATTGAAAAACTTTTTGGTTTAGTAAAAAAAGAAGTTGTTGAATTATCAATAGACCTCCAAAAAAGAATAATTTTTTTAAACAATCAGGATGAAATTAATTTTGAGGTAGATGATCATCTAATCGAACGAATCATATATGGATTAGACGATATTGATATTACTTTAAAAGAAAAAGACAAGATTTCTAATTTTGAAAAAAATAGAAAAATAACAAGACCATGGATTTATGCAAATGAGTAAGAATATTTTAATCTTACCGGGTGATGGTGTTGGTCAAGAAGTAACAGCCTCTGCTGTTGAGGTCTTAGATTTTCTTATAAAAGAATATGGCCTTAATTTTTCAGTAAAATCAATGAATGTAGGCGGAACGGCATTCAATGAATGCGGATCACCTTTACCGAAAGAAGTTCTTAATGCAGCCAAAGAATCAGATGCAATACTGTTTGGGGCAGTTGGCGGCACTGAGTGGGATAATTTAGATTGGGATGATCGACCTGAAAATGCAATATTAACTCTTAGAAAAGAATTAAATCTTTTTGCAAATTTAAGACCTGCATTTTTATTTAATGAATTATCAGAAGCCTCACCATTAAAGAAAGAAATAATTAACAATTTTGATATTTTAATTGTGAGAGAGCTTACCGGTGGTATCTATTTTGGTGAACCAAGAGGCATTGTTTCAGATAAAGAGCCTAATTATGCTTTTAACACTATGGTTTACAACGAAGATGAGATTAGGCGTATTGCAAAAGTAGCATTTGAATCTGCTCAAAAAAGAGACGGTAAATTATGTTCTGTTGAAAAAGCAAATGTCCTTGAAGTTTCAAAATTTTGGAGATCTATAGTTACCGAAATGGCATCTGAATATCCTGATGTTCAACTTACACATCAACTAGCAGACAATGCTGCAATGCAATTAGTTCTAGATCCAAACCAATTTGATGTAATTGTTGCTAGTAATCTTTTTGGGGATATTTTATCTGACATAGCTGCAACTTTGACTGGCTCAATCGGGATGTTGCCATCTGCATCATTAGACAGTTCTTTTAAAGGAATGTATGAGCCTTGTCATGGTAGCGCACCAGATATAGCAGGACAAAATATAGCTAATCCATTGGCAATGATTTCGTCTCTTTCTATGGCATTAAGATACTCTCTAAATCAAGAAAGTATTTCTGATAAAATTGATACTGCAATTAAATTATTTATCCAGTCTGGATATAGAACAAAAGATATTGCAGTTGATGAGAATTTTCTAAAAACCTCTGAAGTTGCACAAAAAATTATAGATATAATACAAAATGGATAAAGCAATAGATTTAGCATTAGTTGGGGCTTCTGGGGTTGTAGGAAATAAAATTATTTCCTTGCTAGAAAAGAAAAATATTAATATAGAAAATTTTTATCCCCTTGGCTCTGCATCCGTAGGTCAAGAAGTAACTTTAAATAACACAAATTATCAGATTGAAGATTTATCTTCATTCGATTGTTCAAAAGTTAATCTGGCAATATTTTCTGCTGGCTCAAAGGTCGCCAAAGAATATGCTAAAAGCTTTGTTAATCAGGGTGTTTATGTGATTGATCTATCTTCTGAATTCAGATACGAAGAAAATATTCCACTTATTATTCCAGAAATAAATGGTAGTCTTCTTGAAGATATTAAAAAACCATTACTTATAGCGAATCCTAACTGCTCAGTATCTCAATTGTTGATGGTATTAGATCCTATTCATAAAGAATATAGTATCGACTTTTTAAATATAGCTACTTATCAGGCAGTATCAGGAACAGGAAAAGACGCTATAGATGAGCTTTATAATCAAACCAAAGACCAATCTATGGAGCCAAATATATATCCTAAAAATATTGCATTTAATGTAATACCACAATGCGATATTTTCTTAGATAATGATTTCACAAAAGAAGAAATGAAGGTGGCCTGGGAAACAAAGAAAATTCTTGACCAAAATATTGAAGTGCAAGCAACCTGCGTCCGGGTCCCGGTTGTAAATGGACACTCTGAGGCAGTCTTCTTAAGAACAAAAAATAAAGCTGCAAAAGATGACATACTTCAACTTTTAGCAACCTCGGAGGGTTTAACAGTAATAGATAATCCAAAAAAATTGGAATATCCAACCCCACTTGAAAATGCTAATGATACTGAAGAAGTTTATGTAGGGAGAATAAGATCTCAAATTATAAATAATGAAAATTGGATATCTTTATGGATAGTAGCTGATAATGTTTATGGAAAAGGGGCAGCGCTTAATGCTGTTCAAATCCTTGAAAAGCTTATAAAAAATAATAAATTGTGTTGAGATTCTATATATCTTTTTTCTTTTTATGCATTTCTATAAATGTATATGCAGATATATTTCTATCCTCACCTAAAATCAAACTAAATGCACAAGATCAAAGGATAATTGAATTTAAAATTCAAAATGGAAATATAAAAGATGGCGATATATTTTTAAATGAGTATAAAAAAGATACTCCTCTTAACCAACAAGATATTGCTTACACGCTAATTGAAGATTTTGTAGACTATCAAACATACAAAATTGTTTTATCAGAAAATTATCAAGAGGATTATTTTAGTTTCAAGATTCTTATAAAAGATGAATTTATAAAAGATATATTTATTTTTCTACCAACAAAGCTAAGAAACTTTTATCGAGAAGAAGTTCAGCAAAAACCTTTAAAAAAAATACCTATAAAAAGAACAATTCCTCAACAAAATGAAATAGCAGAAATTCCAATTATTAAAGAAGAAATTTCTATTTCAGAGCCTGAGATGATTAGAGCAGATGAAATTACCACTGCCTGGAGTATGGCAAAGAAGATAAAAGGCGAGAATAAGGATATTTCAATATATCAGGTTATGTGGTCCTTATATTTAGGAAATAAAGATGCATTTATAAATGAAAATATAAATCTGATAAGAAATGATTTAGATCTATTTATTCCAAAGATGTCTGAAATTGAAGAAGTTTCATATGAATTTGCAAAAGAGTCTATTTTGTCTATGAATCAATCATTCACACAAAGTTTTTCTTCAGCCTCAAGATCGCTATTGGTGTTAACAGCTCCCGAAGTTGAGGTAGATGTAAGTCAAGTCAATGATATTGAAATACAAGAGGAAGATATTAGCTCTATCTCTATTGATGAATTTGAAAATCCAGCAGATATTATTGAGAAAAATACTAAACAGATTTCTGTAGGTATTGAGAATGAGGTAGCCAATGAATTTATTAATGCAATAGAAGAATCTCAGGAAACTGAAAACCAAAATAATTTTGGGATATTTGATCTAATTTTTATATCTTTAATCTCTTTAATATCTGGAATTTTATTAGCTTTAATATTTATATATTTGCGAAATATTAGAAATGCTAAAGATATACAATATGATTTTGAGGAAGCGCAAGATGATAATTCTTTATTATCTAGCATACCTGCAGGCCTGAGTATTGAAAATGATCTTGATCAACAGCAATATGATTTGGCAGTTACATATTTTGAAATGAACGATCAAGAGAATGCTAAAAAAATTCTGAATCAATTAATAAAAGAAACTGAAAATGAACAAATAAAAACTGATTCAGTAAATTTACTAAATAAAATAGATTAACTGTGAGGCTTGCTTTTACACTCGAATATGATGGCACTGACTTTTCAGGATTCCAGCTTCAAAAAAATGCAATCACGATTCAAGAACATTTAGAAAAAGCTATTAAAGAAATAACAGCTACGGACATAAAAATAAATTATTCTGGAAGAACTGATGCCGGTGTTCATGCTATTTCACAAGTTTTTGATTTTGAAACTGAAATTCAAAGAGATGATAATAGTTGGATTAGAGGCATTAATTCAAATCTGCCTAAATCCATTGCAGTAAAGAATATTTTTCATGTCCCAACAGATTTTAATTCAAGATTTTCTGCATTAGAGAGGAGATATGCCTACGTAATTTATAATTCAACTAATAAACCATTATTTTTTGATAAATTTTCTCATTGGATTACTAATGAAATTGATTTAGATGAAATGCAGACTCAGCTAGAAATGTTTTTAGGAGAACATAATTTCACTTCTTTTAGGAGTTCAAGTTGTAATTCTAAGAACCTGATCAAAAAAGTATCCTTTGTTGATATGAAAACGATAGACAATTTTATTATAGTTACAATAGCTGCTAATGCTTTTTTACAAAATATGGTAAGAATAATGGTTGGCACACTAATAGATATTGCGAAGAAAGAGAATAAATTTTCGGTTATGGATATTCTTAATAAAGAAGACAGAACTTATGCTGGTAAAACTCTTCCAGCCTCAGGGCTTTTTTTCTTAGGGCCTAGCTATGCGGAGAATTTAAAAATTGAAAGTTTAGAACATAATTTATTTGATAGGCTAAAGATTTAATGAAACCTTTAATTAAAATTTGTGGCATCAAAGATTTCAATACTTTAAATCAGTTAATTGGATTAGATGAAATAGATTTTATAGGGTTTATATTCTTTGGAAAAAGTCCAAGAAACGTTTCAAATGATTTTTTAAACAAAGTGAATGGAGTTAATTTACAAAACAAAAGAGCAGTATGTGTTTATGTCGATGCCACTAAAGAATTTATTCAACAAACTTCATCTAATTTTGAGAATCCAATTTTACAATTCCATGGAAATGAGAGTAATGGTTTTTGCAAATCTTTTAATAAAGATTTTTGGAAAGTAATTAGAGTTAAAGATTCTAATAGCATAAATATAGCATTTGATTATCCTGACGCGTCTGCAATTTTATTTGAGAATTATACAAAAGGTCTATATGGAGGAACTGGTTCTATATTTGATTGGAATCTTCTTAAAGATATAAACAAAAATGATAAAAAAATTATTATCTCAGGTGGAATAAATATTGAAAATGTTGATAATGCTATTAGTATTAATCCTTGGTGTATTGACATTAATTCAGGAGTTGAAATATCTCCTGGGGTAAAAGATTTAGATTTAATAAAGCAAGTCTTACAAAAATTTTAATAATGACAACTAATAAACATAATTGGCCAGATAAAGATGGTTTCTTCGGAGAATATGGTGGAAAGTTTGTTCCAGAAACTCTTATGCATGCATTAGAGGAACTTGAAAAAACTTATAATAACTTTAAAGATAAGCCTGAATTCAAAGAACAATTTTATAAAGATCTATCTGAATTTGTAGGTCGACCATCGCCTTTATATTTCGCAGAAAGGCTAACCAATCACTATAGAACAGGTTCAATTTGGTTAAAAAGAGAAGATCTTAATCATACAGGCGCACATAAAATAAATAATACTATAGGACAAATTCTGTTAGCTAAATATATGGGAAAGGAAAGAATAATTGCTGAGACAGGGGCTGGACAACATGGAGTTGCCACAGCAACAGTAGCAGCAAGACTTGGTCTTGAATGTCATATATATATGGGGGCTGAAGATGTGCAAAGGCAGTCTCTTAATGTGTATAGAATGAAGCTTTTAGGAGCACAAGTTCATTCAGTTGAATCAGGTTCTGCAACTTTAAAAGATGCATTAAATGAAGCTTTAAGAGATTGGGTTACAAATGTTGATAATACTTATTACATTATAGGAAGTGTTACAGGACCCCATCCTTATCCAATGATAGTTAGAGATTTTAATTCAGTGGTTGGAGAGGAGGTTGTAGCTCAATCTAAAGATTTATTTAATGATATGCCTAATGCAATTGTTGCTTGTGTTGGTGGCGGCTCAAATGCTATGGGTATTTTTTATCCTTTTATTGACATAAAAGAGACTAGATTAATTGGAGTAGAGGCAGGAGGAGAGGGTGTTGAGACTGGTGAACATGCAGCTCCATTAAATGATGGAACTCCTGGAGTATTGCATGGAGCATTAAGTTATCTAATGCAAAATGATTCTGGGCAAGTCAAGGCTACAAAATCAGTTTCTGCTGGACTTGATTACCCTGGAGTAGGACCAGAACATTCATTACTCAAAGACTCTGGTAGAGCAGAATATGTTGCTGTAACTGACAAAGCAGCATTAAAAGCATTTCATGAAGTTTCGGAGCTTGAAGGAATAATACCTGCACTTGAAACAGCACATGCATTTGCATATTTAGATGTGTTGATGAAAGATTTTGACTCATCAGCAAATATTATTGTTAATGTTTCTGGAAGAGGTGATAAAGATATCAATACTGTTGCTGAAATAGATGGAATAAAATTTTGAATAGACTCACAAAAAAGTTAACTAATTTAAAAAAAGAAAATAAAAAAGCTTTAGTGGCATATTTAGTAGCTGGAGATCCAGATATAGAAACAACTGTTTCGCTTATAAAGTTATTGGTTGATTCTGGTGCAGATATAATTGAAATAGGCGTCCCTTTTACCGACCCAATCGCAGAGGGACCGATTATTCAAAAAGCACATGATAGAGCGTTAGCAAATGATGTATCGTTAAAAACTATTTATGATATTGTTAATAAATTTAGAGACTTTGATAATGAGACTCCATTAGTTTTAATGGGCTATTTAAATACTTTTCTTTCTCATAAAAAATTAATTGAAGAAAATCAAAACAATGCAATTGATTCAATTCTTGTCGTTGATATCCCAGGAGAATTAAATTTAGCAGACTATGGCATTACAAATGAAACTATAAATACTATTTCATTAATATCTCCAACAACTAAAAAAGATAGGATTCAATCAATTGCAAAAAATAGCTCAGGATTTATTTATTATGTAACTTTAAGAGGTGTTACAGGGGCTTCAAATCTTGATGTTAAAGAAATTAATACAAATATAGATGAAATAAAAAAACATGCTTCTGTCCCAGTATTAGCAGGGTTTGGTATTAAATCTGAAGAAGATGCAAAATTATTAGCAGATTGTTCAGATGGGGTTATTATCGGGTCATCAATTGTACAAATGATAGAAGATGATTCACAAACCAAAGAATTTGATAGAATAGGTGCATATATTACACAAATCAAACAAGCAATATCATGAGTTGGTTAATATGAGTCTCTTTCAAAACATTTTATCTTCTCTAATGAAGGGTACGCGTCGTTTGAACCGTTTTGGTTCAAAGAGTTTTGGCAAGCTTCATAATGATATTAATAAAGCTGTTGATTCTGTAATGTCTACCTCTGGAGAAGTCTCATCTTTGGTTTATGCTGAGCATTTATTAAATCTTATTGAAACCCAAGACGATAATAACTTAAATAAATTTCTTAAAAATCTATTATCTAATTATGATATTGATACTAAAAAGCTTGCAAAGGATGTAAAGAATTATTCATCTGAAAAAACTGAAGAGAACTTAATAAAAATAAATAATTCGTCTGAACCAAAATGGGTTGAATTATTTAGACGATTAAATTCAACATCAAATGGTACATATAGATTGGTAAAGCTGAGAGAAAGAATTCGATCATTAAATAATCCGGAATTAAAGACTTTTGATTCTGGGTTATTGAATCTATTTAAATATTGGTTCAATCCTTCTTTTTTAGTATTGGAAAAGATTGATTGGGAAACTCCAGCAAATATCCTTGAAAAAATTATAGAATATGAGGCTGTTCATGAAATAAATTCATGGGATGATTTAAGGGCAAGGCTGGCTCCAACAGACAGACAATGCTTTGCATTCTTTCATCCTTTAATACCCGATGATCCATTAATATTTGTAGAAGTTGCTTTATGTTTAGGTATTCCAAAGTCTATTCAGAAAATTATCAAAATTGATAGAGATGAAATAGATATTGAAGAAGCAAATACAGCAATTTTTTATTCTATTTCAAATTGTCATAATGGTTTATTAGGTATTTCTTTTGGAAATTTTTTAATAAAAAAAGTAGCAAAAAATCTTAAAAGAGAATTACCAGACCTTAATCAATTTTTAACTTTATCGCCAATACCAGGCCTGATGAAATGGATGGAAGAGTACGCTCCTATTACTTTTGAGAGATGTACAGATAAAAACTGCAGCGATGAAGAGCTGATGAAAAAAACTATTAAATATCTAACTGAATCGGATAGAGATGATGGTTTGCCAAATGATCCTGTGGGAAGATTTCATATCGGCAATGGCGCAAGCCTTGAAAGAATAAATTTAAATGCTGATTTATCTGAAAAAGGCCTATCTCAATCATATGGGATTATGGCTAATTATTTATATGACTTAGATGTTGTTGAAGAGAATCATGAACTATTCTTTAAAAACAAAATTGTGCAGACTTCAAATGAGATCAAAACATTAAAGAAAACATATAAAAATTAATGCATAGCGAAAGATTAATTGGACTGCTTGCTCTTATAGGCACATTTACATTAGCTATGTACATTTTTTATCCAACCAATAAACAAGTAGACATAAATAGCATAAAAAGAGAACAATCTGATATTAAAACAGAAATTGTTGACACAAAGATAGATAGCTCTATAAAAGGAGGATTTCAGATATTCACAGAATCTGATTTTGATTTCTTTGTATATAGAGCTCATGTTCTTTCATCTAAAGACAATGCTAATAAATTAAAAGTTAAAATTAATAATGGAGGTTATCCAGCATTTGTTGAAGTTTTTGGAGATAAAAAAGAATTATTTGCAGTTTACGTTGGACCTTTTTTGTCAGAAGATGATATTGTTAATAATATGAGCTTAATTCAGGAATTGTCTGAATCAAAAAATGGAGAAATATCTAGGTGGAAGCTTTAGAATTAAATTCAGCTGATTGGTTTATTTTGGTTGTCCTAATTGCTTCTGGAATAATTTCATTTACCAGAGGTTTTACTAAAGAATTTTTATCTTTATTTTTATGGGTTTCAGCATTTATTGCAGCGATTAGTCTTGAGTTTTTAGCAACACCAAGAATCAATGAATTTATTGGCAATGAAGAGATTTCTAAGATTATTTCATATATTTTTGTTTTTGTTGTCTTCATCTTTGTTGGTGGAATTGTTATAAAGTTCATAAGTAAGCTCATTAAATGGTCAGGAGCATCTGGTTTTGATAGATTTTTAGGAGTCCTGTTTGGGTTAATCAGGGGCCT
This sequence comes from uncultured SAR86 cluster bacterium, assembly GCA_902583575.1. Classification (GTDB taxonomy): domain Bacteria; phylum Pseudomonadota; class Gammaproteobacteria; order Magnimaribacterales; family D2472; genus SAR86A. The sequence goes on from CACHWY010000002.1 coordinate 114,408, forward strand.
AATAGTTTTATTTGTAATATTTTTATTGCTTCCTTCAAGCTTAAAGACTACTGATTTAATTAGTAATTCAAAAATAACACCGATTATTCAAAAATATGCCCCACAAATAGAAGCATATTTCAGAGATTTGATAGATAATAGAAACATTGTAGAGGAGACTCTGGAGTTAATAGAACCCTTACAAGAAGAATTGATTCCAGAATCAAATGAAGAAAACACTAAAGATGGGGACTCTTAATGTGTGGAATAGTTGGGATTTCTGCTGAAACTAATGTAGCGGCTGAAATATACGATTCTCTCTTAATGCTTCAGCATAGAGGTCAAGATGCTGCGGGTATGGTTGTTTGTGATACAGAAGATCAGTTGAATAGCCGAAAATCTATGGGATATGTTAGAGATGTGTTTGAGCAAAAACATATGAATAATCTTATTGGCAACTATGGTATTGGTCATGTAAGGTACCCAACTGCTGGTGGGTCTGGATCAGAATTTGCACAACCAATGTATGTAAATTCACCGTATGGAATTAGTCTTGCACATAATGGAAATTTAACAAATTCTAAACAACTTTCAGCCGAACTTTTTCACGCTGAAATGCGGCATCTTAAAACAGATTCTGATTCTGAGGTGTTGCTTAATATTTTTGCGCATGAACTAGCTAAGCAAAAAGAAATATACCCTTCAGCAGAACATATCTTTAAAGCAGTTTCTAAAACCCATTTTAGATGTGATGGAGCTTATGCAGTTCTTGCGCTAATTACAGGCCACGGCATTTTAGCTTTCAGAGACAACAATGCAATTAGACCTTTATCTATAGGTATAAGAAATGGAAAAACTAGAGAAGAATATATCATTTCATCTGAGGACGCACTGTTTACTTCGATGGGTTTTGATAAGTTGCGAGATATCGAACCTGGCGAAGCTATTTTTATTGATAAAAATGGAAAACTTTATTCACAACAATGTGCAGAAGAGCCTATAAAAAGACCATGTATATTTGAGTATGTATATTTTGCTAGACCAGATTCAAAGATTGATGAAGTATCAGTATATAAAGCAAGAATGCGTATGGGATCTAAGTTAGCTGAACAAATTAAGAAATTAAAACCAGATCATGATATTGATGTTGTTATTCCAATACCAGATAGCTCTACAACTGCAGCCCATGAATTAGCAGTTGGTTTAGGTATTCCCTATAGAGAGGGATTTGTAAAAAATCGTTATATAGGCAGAACATTTATCATGCCTTATCAAGAGGAAAGAAAAAAATCTGTAAGAAGAAAATTAAATATTTTAGATTTGGAGTTTCAAGGAAAAAATGTTTTGCTTGTAGATGATTCAATTGTTAGAGGCACAACAAGTAAAAAAATAATTGAAATGGCAAGAGCATCAGGAGCAAAAAAGGTTTACTTTGCTTCTGCAGCCCCACCAATTAAGTATCAAAATTTATATGGTATCGATATGCCATCAACATCAGAATTAATAGCATCAAATAAAACTAATGATGAAGTTGCAAAAGAGATTGATGCAGACTGGTTAATTTATCAAACTCTTGATGATTTAATTGATACTGTTCAAGTAGGAAATCCAGAAATAAATGAATTTGAGACTTCTATATTTACTGGTAAATATATAACGCCTTTAATTGAAAATTACCTCGAAGATTTAGAGAATTCAAGAAAAGATGAATTAAAGATGCAAAGAGAAAAATCTAAGGCCAACGGCTAATTTGGATTAATAATATTTACAGCAGGTATTTCTGCAGAGTTTGCACTTTTAACATAACTATCTATTTCGTTAAAATTTAAGTATCTATAAATTTCATCTGATAAAGGATTAATGTCTTCCATATATTTATGGTATTCATCAACTGTTGGTAATTTACCAAGTACAGATGAAATGGCTGCAAGTTCAGCTGATGCCAGAAAAACATCAGCACCATCACCAAGTCTATTAGGAAAGTTTCTTGTTGATGTTGATACTACTGTTGAATTTGCAAGAACTCTTGCCTGATTGCCCATACACAAAGAGCATCCTGGTACCTCAGTTCTAGCTCCTGAAACTCCAAAAATATTGTATATCCCTTCTTCAATAAGCTGCTTTTCATCCATTTTTGTCGGGGGAACAACCCATAATCTTGCTTTAGTGCCATTATATTTTTCTAACAAAGTTCCAGCAGCTCTAAAGTGACCTATATTTGTCATACAAGAGCCAATAAATACTTCCTGGATTTCAGTATTTGCAACCTCTGATAATGGTTTAATATCATCTGGATCATTTGGACATGCTAATAAAGGCTCTTTTATTTCATTGAGATCTATTTCAATCACCTCTGTATATTCAGCATCTGTATCTGGTTCTAATAATTCAGGGTTAAGAATCCATTCTTCCATTGCTTGAGCTCTTCTTTCAAGTGTATTCGCATCGCCATAACCAGAAGCTATCATCCATCTCATCATTACTATATTAGAGTTAAGATATTCAATTATTGGTTCTTTATTTAATCTAACAGTGCAACCTGAGGCTGATCTTTCTGCAGAAGCATCTGAAAGCTCAAATGCTTGCTCAACCTTCATGTTTGGTAAACCTTCAATCTCAAGACATCTGCCTGAAAAAATATTTTTCTTTCCTTTTTTTTCAACAGTCAGAAGTCCACTTTGAATTGCAGCATATGGAATTGCATTAACCAGATCTCGCAAAGTAATTCCAGGCTGCATGTCACCTTTAAATCTAACTAAAACTGATTCAGGCATATCCAAAGGCATAACACCTAGAGTAGCAGCGAATGCTACTAAACCAGATCCAGCAGGAAAACTAATACCTATTGGGAATCTGGTATGACTGTCTCCACCAGTACCTACGGTATCTGGTAAGAGCATTCTGTTCATCCATGAATGAATTATTCCATCACCAGGCCTTAAAGAAACACCCCCTCTGTTCATAATAAAATCAGGAAGACTATGCTGAGTTTCTATATCTACAGGTTTTGGATATGCAGCAGTGTGGCAAAACGATTGCATTACAAGATCAGCTGAAAATCCTAAACATGCGAGCTCTTTAAGCTCATCTCTAGTCATTGGACCAGTTGTATCTTGTGATCCAACAGTTGACATTCTTGGTTCGCAATAGGTTCCAGGTCTCACACCTTCTACTCCACAAGCTTTACCTACCATTTTCTGCGCGAGGGTATAGCCTTTTTTTGAGGCATCTTTTGAATCCGGTCTTCTAAAGATATCTGTAGGTTCTAAATTTAATACTTCTCTTGTTTTATCAGTAAGCTGCCTCCCAATAATTAATGGTATTCTGCCATTAGCTCTTACTTCATCTAAGATAACATCTGTTTTAAGTTCAAATTTTGTAATAACTTTATTAGTTTTTGCATCAATAACTTGACCATTAAAAGGTTCAAGAATTATTTCTTGTCCCATCTCCATTCCTGAAACATCCATTTCAATTGGTAATGCTCCCGAATCCTCAAGCGTATTAAAGAAAATAGGAGCTATTTTCCCACCAAAACAAAAACCGCCTTCTTTTTTATTTGGAATACATGGTATTTCATCACCCATATGCCATAAAACTGAATTAGTTGCTGATTTTCTAGATGAGCCGGTACCTACAACATCACCAACAAAAACTAATGGATTACCTTTTTCTTTTAATTTTTCTATTGTTTCAAGAGGTTTATCAAGACCTTCTCTTGGCATTTTAAACATAGCTAGTGCATGTAAAGGAATATCAGGTCTTGACCATGCATCAGTGGCAGGTGATAGGTCATCAGTGTTAATTTCTCCAGGTACTTTATATACAGTAAGCTTTATTTGATCAGGCATCTCAGATTTATCAGTAAACCATTTACCATCAGCCCATGCATTTATTACATTTTTAGCATGTTTGTTAGTTTTTGAAAGTTCAAATATTTCATTAAATGCATCAAAAATTAATAGTGTATTACTTAAAGCGTTTGCTGCTTCCTCTCCAATACTTTCTATCTCTAAACATTTAATTAATGGTTCGATATTATAACCACCCAACATTGTTCCTAATATCTGCACAGCTTCTTTTTTATTGATATATGGACTTGATGTTTTTCCAGTTGTTATATCTGATAAGAATGCTGCTTTTACATATGCTGACTGATCAACCCCTGCTGGAACTCTTTCTTTTAAAAGATAAAGTAGCAATTCTGACTCTTTATGCTCTGATTTTAGTAAATCTACTAGTTTTGAGGTCTGATCAGCATCTAAAGGTAGGGGAGGTATGCCCTGTTTAGCCCTTTCATCGGCATGCTTTTTGTAACTTTTTAACATCGTCTGGTCTCCGATGCCCATATTTTACTCTTATAGTGAAAGATAGCCACCAAATAAGGCAAATTTATTTAAAAATGAGTTATTATTTTCTTCTATGAGCAAGCTAGAGAAAAAAAGATCGGCAACTCCATGTCTGGGTATTTGTTCTACAACTTTTGGAGATGAGGTTTGCAAAGGATGTAAACGTTTTTCTCATGAGGTTGTTAGTTGGACAAAATATTCTTTAGAAGAAAGAGAAATAGTAAATGATCGTCTGGAGAAATTTAAAATCAAAATTCTTAAAAATAGATTTGAGATAATAGATAAAAAATTATTATCAAAACAATTAGAAGATAAAGCGATAAGTTTTAATCATTCGCTCGATCCATTAACTTGGATTTTCGATTTATTTAGAGCTGCAGGTTCTCAATCTTTTGATCTTAGTAATTATGGAATAAAAAGTTTAAATGAGTTCAATCCTAAAACTATTAAAGACGAAATTAATGATGAGCTTCTAGAACTTTCTGAAGCTCATCATGATAGATATTTTAAAAACACTTAGTAGTTAGCTAAAATCCTTTAGCATTATTTTTAGCTCTAAAGAGTGTTGCTCTTCCTCACCAATTTGCGCTCTTGCATATTCTTCAAGATAAATAGATTTATTTTCAACAGAATTTAATAATTTTTTATATAGGCTTAATGCATGAAGTTCATGCTCTAAACTTTCTTCTAAAATATCTTTTATTGAATGTCTATTTGTTTCTTTTATCTTTGCAATTTTCTGACTTGGATGTCCGTCTAGGCCAGCAATTTTTTCACCTGCTAACTGAGCATGCAAAAGAGATTCACTAGCTTGTTCTTTTAAGAAAGTTACTATTGGTAATCTGTAAGGACCACTTACCATCATAGAGGAGTGAGTGTATCTTACAACTCCTGCAAGTTCATATTCCATAATTTCATTTAAGATATTACATACTTTATTAGAATTAATTTCTTTATTTTCCATTTACATTTACCCTCAATATTAAATTTTTATAAACCTAATTATAATGTTATCATTATTAATGTAAACTACTGATATAAGGTATTTTTTTTAATGATAATTATTTTGATTATCATTCTCATTTAGATTAATTAACTTTTGGCAGCTCATACCAACTAGTTGTATATTTTTGTGAGGTCATGCTTTGTTTCATGGGTGATAATTCTTTAGTATTCTGTGAGGCAAAATAAATCTGAGTTTCATAAGCATTCATATAATCAATATATTTCATCAATTTAGAATCTTCTTTTAAATTATCGAATTCTTCAAATAGTGAGCATTGTTTAATCTTCTGACTTGAGAATTTATTTAATATCACTCCAGCTTTTGCATATGCATAACCTGATTTAAAAATCGGTAACAATCCTTTTTTGGTTGCGGATAAGATATCTCTAGTATCATCTGTGGGTCCAAACATTTCAACTGTTCTTAATCCGGCATGCTGTGCTTTATTTTTATTAAAAGAACTTGTTTTTATAAACACCGAAACCTGAGAACATTTTTGTTTTTCGTTTCTTAATTTTTCTGCAGCTCTTACTGCAAAGTTATTTACTATAGGTTGGAGAGCTTCAAGGCTAGATATTTTTCTACCAAAACTTCTACTTACAATAATCTGTTTTTTAAAAGAAGTAATGTCATCGATAGCTAGACATTTTTCTCCTCTTAATTCTCTTACTGTTCTTTCTAATACGACACTAAATTTTTTTCTAATATTTTGTGGATTTACTTTTGCTAAATCTAATGCAGTATAAATCCCAGCAGAATTTAAATGATCATTTAGTTTTTTTCCCACTCCCCATACTTTTTGTACAGGCGTATTCGTGAGAGCATTTTTAATTTCCTTATCATCTATTAATTGCAAAACAGACGTTGGTATATTTTTTCTTTTTATTTCATTGATAGCAATTTTGCTTAAAGTTTTATTTGGAGCTATACCTATCCGGACCGGGATTCCAGTCCATTGTTTTACTATAGATCTAATATGGCACCCAAAGTCATATAAGTTATAGTTCTGTTTTAATGTATCTAGATCTAAAAAAGCTTCATCAATGCTATAAATTTCTATTTTTGGAACAAATCCTTCTAAAATATTCATAACTCTGGCTGACATATCTCCATAAAATGTAAAATTAGAAGAAAATACTTGGCCTTTTTGTTTTAGAAAGGATTTTTTTACTCTAAACCATGGAACTCCCATGCTGATGCCCATTTTTTTTGCCTCTTTACTAAATGCAATGACACATCCATCATTATTAGAAAGAACAACAATGGGCTTGTTTTTTAGATCGGGGCGGAAGACCCTTTCACAAGACGCATAAAAGCTTTCACAGTCCACAAGAGCAATAGTCATTAGAATTTGTTAATGGCAGCTGTTACGGTACCTACTATTTCTAATTCTTGCCCATTATTTATAAATATAGGCGGGTAGTTTGGATTATCTGGCATCAAACACATTTTTGGTTTGAGTTTTAATCTTTTGCATACAAACTCACCATCTAGAGTTGCAACCACAATACTGTTATGGGATGGTTTTATACTTCTATCAACTATTAAAACGGCCTGATCAGCGATGCCTGATCCAACCATAGATTGACCCTGGGCTCTAACCAGAAAAGTTGCAGCTCCGTTTTTTATTAGATGCTTATTTAAATCTATAGGGCTTTCGATATAGTCACTTGCCGGACTGGGGAATCCGGCATGGACTGATTCAAGAAAATAGGGCACAAATATTGCCGGCAGATTTTCTTCAGAAATTTTTCCGATGTAGTCAACTTTCATGTATATTATACTGTATGTATATACAGTATATTTAAATGCAACTATTTGTAAAGTATTTAATTAACTTTTAAGTAATAGAAAATTTTTCTAAATTATAAGAATCTTCATCCATCCAAAAATACCAACCAAAATCATCCCAGTCTCCAAGTACTATACGTTTAGATGATTGATTTTCATGAATGTTTGGTCTGTGAGTATGACCATGAATCAGAAAATCAGCAGAATACTTGTTTATTAATTCTTGAATAGCCCCTTCGTTAACATCTGTAATGTCCATAGACTTCTTCTCGCTTGCGATATTACTTTCATTCTTTATATTTGATGCAATATCTCTTCTTTCATCAGCAGATTTAGATAAAAAGTTTGCTTGCCAACTTTTATCTCTAACTTGATTTCGAAAGTTTATGTAATCAACATCATCAATACAAAGAGCATCCCCGTGACTTAATAGAACTTTTTTTGTATTAATTTCTATTTGATGGGGGTCTGATAAAATTTTTATACCAGTTTCTTTAGAGAATTGTTCACCAATTAAAAAATCTCTATTCCCATGCATAAAAAATGTATCAGGCCCAGTATTTGTAAATTTTAGGAGCTCAGATTTAATAGTATTAATATATTCTGAATCATCATCATCACCAATCCATATCTCAAAAAGGTCCCCAAGAATAAAGAGTTGAGAGCAGGATTCCTTTATCTCATTTAGAAAATTTATAAAAGCATCAGAAAGCGCTTTATTCTTATTGCTTAAGTGTATGTCTGATACAAAATAAGATCTCATTCAGAAATAGTAACAGATTCTATTGTTATAACTTCGACAGGAACGTCTTGATGACCTCCTGATGAACCAGTTGCAACCTCAGCAATTTGGTCAACAATTTCCATGCCTTTAGTCACAACTCCAAAAACTGCATAACCCCATCCTTGAGAGTTTTCCCCGGTATGATTTAAGAATCCATTATCAGTATGATTAATAAAAAACTGACTGGTTGCAGAATGAGGGTCCATAGTTCTTGCCATTGCAATAGTTCCTCTATCATTTGAAAGACCATTATTTGCTTCATTCTGAATAGGACTAGTACCGCTTGATTTATTATTCATATCTGCAGTTAAACCACCACCTTGAACCATAAATCCATTAATTACACGATGGAATATAGTTCCTTCGTAGTAGCCTGAATCAGCAATGGTTTTAAAGTTTTCAACTGTAATAGGCGCTTTTTCATTATTTAGCTCAAGTTGGATATCACCAACAGATGTTTTAATAGTTACTTGTGTCATAGTTTTCTCCATAATTTTTTCAATCTCGTTATTACTAGTCCTATCTCCGCATGAGCTTAAAAGCAAAAGCGATGTAGAAAATATTACTAAAGTTTTAATTTTGTAGCTTTTCAATAATTTATCCTAGATTATTCAAGCAATTTTATCACTAAAATTCATGGCTCATCATGTAGTTATGAAAATGATCATTAACTATTTCTGGCGATAGATCGAATTCTTCAAGCGAATAATTATGTTTTTCTTTTTTTATTTGATTTTGTTTGATTAAATATTCTTCCATTTTATTTTCTGTCTCAATATCAATATCAAAACCTAATATTGAATAAATATTTTTTATAGCATCTAAAGGGTTCTTAATAAATTTTGTGTAATTAATATCTACTATTTGATTTGGTCCCAGGGATTGTCTATAGCTCATTCCTTTATTTAAATTATGTTGCCAAAAATCTAGAATTGTCTTCCCAATCTCTTTAGTGTCGACATTTTTCGAAAATGCTGATCTTATATTTTTAGTCAGGCTACAAAATGATGCAATTGATTGAATTGGATTTCTATGAATATTTATAAAACGTGCATTTGGATATGTAGATAGTATTTCTGGAATGTGTCCTATATGGCTTGGGTCTTTAAGAAGCCATCTATTTGGGCGACCTGTCAATTCAAGCATTTGAAAGAATCTTTTATGCCAAAGAAAAACAGATTCAAAACTGCAATTTTTAAGATACTCAACATATTCAGGTACGTCGACCATGCACATATATACAATACTTCTTATGTTCATAGTAGCTATTAACATGCATTCCTCTGGTGTTTGCGCTCTTATATGATGCATAGCTCTTAACTTTGGAATTATTGTTCTAGCAAACTTGAGTTCTAGATTTATTTTTCTTTCTCTCCATACCTTTTGTTTCTCATTTTTAGCTAATGGTAGAGGTGCCATAATTTCCCTATACAATGGAGATCTATGATTATTATCCAAAGATAGCAAATTAAATAAGAAGGTTGTCCCAGATCTCGGAAGGCCTGTTACAAATACTGGATCAGCAGGATCAGGCAGCTCATTCTGAGATATTAATTTATATAAATCCTTCCTTACTTTTAGTCTATTTTTAAGTTGATTGTTAAAAGCAATAGTTCCAAAAAGATTAAATTTATTATTTTTATTTGTAGAATTAATTAAAATATTTAAAGGTTCAGAATAATCATCTTCTCCTAAATAGCCTTCAAGGCCACTCAACATTTTACTTACACTAACTTTATTAAACATTTAATAGTTATTCTTTTTAGATATAAGATACTCTTATATTAAACAATCTACAATTTTGATTAATGAATATTTTATTTTTATGTGTTGGGAATTCTGCAAGAAGTCAAATGGCTGAAGGTATTGCAAAAACAATATTAGGAAAAACTCATAATATTAAAAGCGCAGGATCTCAACCTACTGGTATAGTTCATCCAAATGCAGTTTGGGCAATGAGGGAAATTGATATCGATATTTCAAACCAATCCTCTAAATCAATTGATGATCTTGAAGAAGAATTTCTAGAAAATCTAGATTTTATTATTACTTTATGTTCAGAAGAAGTTTGTCCCATTATGCAAAATAATGCCAAAAAGATTCATTGGATGAATGAAGACCCAGCCAATATAAATTTTTCTGATATTCAGTCTAAAGCAGCCTTTATAAAGGTAAGGAATAATTTGTTTAATTTAATTAAAAAATTTTTTGTTTTAAATGCTTAATCTAACCCTTATCTCCAGAAGCATATGCATTTATTTCATTTAACCAACTTGAAGTTGCCTCTTGACTAAACCTGCCCCATAACAATGATAGCTTTCCAATAGCTTTATTTTGGATATCAGCTGTTTCTACCTGCGCAACCCATACACATATTGCAATTGCAAAATCCTGTAAATCAGGATCAGTTATTTTGTCAGATGCTTCTAGGTAAGCATCCCAGAATTCTACATCTGTGATTTTTTTAATTTTAAACAATTTATTTGTAAGGAAATTCATTAGCAAGTCATTATCATGATTTACTTGCTCAAAGTAATCATCAGATTGATCACTTTCAATTTTATTAATTGCAGCTGTTACACCTAGACATATTTTTAGCGTATTTACCAATAAGAGATTATCAGTTTTATCAAATACCCCATCACAATATGCATGCAAAATAGCTAAATACCATATAGCTGTAGGACTATTTTCTTTGATTTCAAAGCCTGGTTTTAATTTGTTGAAATCAAATGTTGATTCTGCTTTATCTGTTGATTTTTTTATATCTAACGCAAATGATTCTTGGCTAACAAATTCTGATGTAAATATTGGAAAGCCCCAGTAATTCATTATTTTTATAATATTAAATGATTCTAATATAGAGTTCTCGATCCTTCTTTCAAAGATATCAGGAATATCAAACGGAATATCTTCTTCATTAAACTTCATTTGTGTTAACTTTGATTGTTTAGCCATTTCATTGGTCGAACTCAGATTCATTAGAATAAATTTTCGAATTTCATCATCAGTGATTAAGTCAAAGCTTTCAGTAAAATATTCTGAATAAGAGACATAGTCTTTATAAGATTTAATAAACGTCTCTATAGTTATCTTATTTTTGGTAATATAACTTTTTATTTTAGTAATATCTTCATACTGAGTTTGAATGATTGATAAAGGATTCTTTATGATATTTAGATAATGATCTATTGCATTATAATACAAATCTTCATCAATAATTTTAACGTTCAATGGAACTATATTATTAAAATCAAAGAACATTGTATTTAAGTCTTCAAGATTAGAATCTTTCTCTGCTTGCATTAGACTATGAGCAGTATTTCTAACCACATCTCTTCTTATGGCCTTTAATTTATTAATATTTAGGTCATATTTGTTTTTAATTTTTTCAATATCATCAGAATCTTCTTGGAGTAAATAACGGGCAGCGATAAAATCGCAAACCAAACTATCTACATGATTGCCTAGACCGTTCTCATCATATTCGCCTAGAAGACCAATATAAATACACCTAGCAATAGAACTAGGTGTATTTAACCCATATTCTATATTTATATTTATTCTTGGCCTAAATCAATGCCTTCAGCAATTTGAGACACTAAAGGTTGGAAAATATCAGGATCTATATTGGTTAAATGTCCAAGAACTTTTTGTATTCCTTCACCCTCCATTTTAGAAATTTCTCCATCAGATGCACTAAATAACAGACACATAGCAGCGCATAAATTATTAATTGCAGCACTTTCACCCATAACGCTCGTAGCATCTTCCATGTATGCATCATCTATAGTAGTGAGCTCAAGATTATCCATTATTTCCATTAATTGAGACAATGCTCCAATTGCTTCAATTGGATCAATCTCATCTCCCTCGACTCCTGTTGCTTCAAACATTGTTTGCAGAATAGGTGCTAGCAATGGAACACTCTGAATTGAATCTACCATTGACATCAATTCAGGCGGGCTAAGACCATCTTGGGCAGCGCATGCTAAAGCTACCTCATATGCTTTGTTAATTTTATCACTCATTTCTTTCTCCTATTTGTTATCTTTAAAGCATAATCCTAATTGCTTTAAAAAAAAACATTTTATTTAAATTTTTTAATAACAGAATCAACATATGATTTTGTTAAATCTATTTTAAGCGCTATCTCTTTAATTGCTTTTTCTTCAGCTTTTTGGAGCTCGCCATCAGCCATCGCTATTGAGCAAACTTTATCTAAGATATCTGACTTATCGCTTAATGATAATGCAGATTTGTCTTTTATTCTTTTAAGAAAACCATCTTTAAAATATTTAACTTTATTTTTAACTTTAGATGAACTCGATAATACTTTATTAAGCATTACAGGATCACATATTCCTTCAATATTTTCTTTTTCGATTTTTAAATTCTTAACATCACTATATGACACCCAAAAACATGCATAAATGATAATTTCATTTTTTTTATGATTCATTTTTGGATTTAATGCAGAAAGTAGACTTAATATTTTATTATCAATTTCATTTATTCCATTATCTTTTTTTGAAATAAAGTTATTAAATTTTTCAAGTGCATAGATTCTAATAAGGCTATAAGGATGGCTTAATTTTTCATCGATAAGGCCTTGATTGGAATTCAGTATATCTTTGATAGCATTTAGTTGAACTTTCATCCCTATTGATTCCTTGCAAATATAATCAAGATTAGTTCCTGTAGCAATCTTTAATAAAGTACTTTTTGCCACCTCCAAAGATTCAACAGCTATAAGTCCGCATCGGTCAGCAGATATCTCAGCATAACGGGAGTGTTCAAATAATCTTATTGTAAAGATAGGTAAACATTTTCCAGGGTTTTTAATTATTTTATGATGTTGATATTTTAAATGCCCTAACTCATGCCCAATAACAAACTTTATCTCTTCAAGATCCAAAAGATTTACTAAACCAGAATTAAGGTAGATGACGTATCTTGATTTTTTTATAAACGCTAAACCAGCGTTAATGGATGGATTATTCTCAATGTATAGATCAATGTTAGATGAGTTTATTTTTAGTTTCTTTTTAACTTCACAAAAAGCATCATAAAGACTGGGTGAATTTTTATGATTAATTCGGATACCATTTGTTAAGAAAGCTAAGGTATTTTCATGAGAATGATCTAAAGATATTTTATTTAGATGACCCTCGGAAGCTTTTTTAAAAGATGCATTATTTAAAAGGTCATTATAAAGATCTAATTCAAAAGATGGTCTAATTTTTTCTGGATTTATTAGCATTTTTCTATATTTATAAATATAAACTAATGATTTTATTCATTAAAGTAAATAAATTATGATATATTTTTTTTATATACATAATTGTTTTTTTAAAGAGGTTGCTATGAATACATCAAAACATCAAGAAGACATGATTAAGAAGATTGAGGTACTGACTTTTTTGGTAGCTATGACAGATAACGTATCCCAAGAAGAGGCTGAGAAAATTGAATATATAGCGGGAAATATAAGAATGTATTATCAAGCTCAGCCAGCAGTAGAAGAGTATGAAAAATCTCAAGATGTAGAGAAGGCAATTTCTTTAGTAGATCTTCCTCTCACAGTTAGTATTAATATGTTTGAGCCTAAAGATCATTTAGAAGCAATGTATAAAGAACTTGAGGCAATGAATATGAATAAATCCGAAAGTCCATTAGATGACTTTGAAGTTCTCCTAAAGATGAAAGCCAGTGAAATATCAAATGATTATGATAGAAAAGTTGCAATGATTGCTGTTGAGGATGTATATAGGGCTGATGGTGAAGCGAGTGGGGTAGAGCGATGGGCGCATTTAGTTTTAGGAAAAGAATGGGGAATGTCCATAATAGCCGTTAACAGATGGGCTAATGAAAATTTAATGCCAATACTTGAAAGAGGAAATAAAGCTGAGTAAATTCAAATCTACATTTTTAAACATAAGAAATAATGATTATTTTGAAGCATTTGTAATTTCAGTAATATTAATTTCTGCAGTGGCTGTAGGGTTTAGAACCTATGAAGAATCTTTTGATCCAGAATTTTTCCTTTATTTATCATATTTAGATTACTTTATAACTTTTGTATTTTTAACTGAAATACTTATAAGGATGATAGCTGAAAAATCTTTAATTGATTTTTTTAAATCATCATGGAATGTTTTTGATTTCGTTATTGTTGCAATAAGTTTAATTCCAATTGAATCTCTTGATTCAATTTTATTGGCCAGATTAGTTAGAGTATTTAGATTATTAAGGTTGGTAAGTTTTATTCCTCAATTTAGAATTTTAATAGAGTCTTTTATAACGGCCATTCCAAGGGTTGGCTATATTTTGCTATTTATGTTTGTTGAATTTTATATTTTTGCAGCTATTGGAAGCATCCTATTTTCTGAAATAAGCCCTATGCATTGGGGGAATGTTGGATTGGCAATGCTAACTTTATTCCAAACAGCAACTCTTGAAGGTTGGCCAGATCTTATGTATCAATCTCTTGAAGTTCAAAGTTTTAGCTGGATATTTTTTGTTGTTTTTATAATTTTAAACTCATTAGTTTTTATGAATATGATTATTGGGGTAATAATTGATGTTATTGTTAAAGCAAATGAAAATGACTCACCTGAAAACATAAAGTTGCTAAATGAGATAAATAAAAGAATTACAAATATTGAGAATAAGGTTCAATAGGTGCAAGAACATAAAACATACTCAGATCATTCAATATCAATCCTTATAGGTGACAGGGAAAGAATCTTAAAGTCAATAATAAGACAGTTATTTGAAGGCATTTACAAAGAAATTAAACATAGCCTCATTATCGAAGAATTAGATAAAAAAGATATTAATGAATTTCTAAATTGGCCCGATGATTATGATTTAAATGGAACAGCAAGGTATTTTGTTTGGAGCTTTTTTGGGCATAAAATTGTAACAAAAATAACAAATTCAAAAAGAAAGTTTTCACTAGGAGATTTGCATACAATCATCAATAAGCCACAATTTAAAAATAATCCAGAGGATAAAAGAAGACTTAAGTCACAACTGGAAGTTAAAAAACCATTTAAATTTAACATTAGGCAAATAAATGAAGTGGGATCAATTTGCGAAGAACTAATAAGGATTAGAAACTTAGCTGCTCATAATAATGGCTTAGACAACTCATCACAAGCACTCATACTCATGTCAAATGTTTCTAGATTATTAAGTATAATCCCTGATTCAATACGGGACTCAACAAGTGGATTTGCAAACTTTGAAAATTTTATAAAACATGATTTTTTAGATTCGATTCTTAACGTAATAAGACCTGATATTGAAGATACTATTGAAGAGGCTAAGATCCAATCAGAAAATCTAGCTGAAGAAAGTGGAGATGTATTTAATGAAATTCTTTTAAATAAAGTGGATGAGATGTCAAATCAGTTAAAAAGTCTCCAGGAAATAAACAATACTTTATCTAATAACGAATCAACCATGAAAGATATTTTATCGTTAGTCTACTCTAGACCACAAATCGAAAGACAGTGGAGTTTTGATAATGAATTAAAGAAAGATGAGTCATTGTCTAAAGAAAAAATAGAAAAAAATCTTTCATCTGAGCTTAATGATGTTGTTGATAATATAGAGACTACCAAAGATAAGCTATCAAGGTCTGAATTTTATGATAGCTTGATGGAATTAAGGGTAAAAATTAAAAAAGAAATGAGTGCAGAGTTTTCAGCTTTCAGAAATTGGCATAATTTATTGATGTCAAACTTAGCAAACTCAATGATAGACAATCAAATAACATCTTTAAGAAAATTAAAAGATGATGAAACCTTCCAACATTATTATGATTCTAAACAGATGTATGGAAAATTGCTTGCTCATTACAACGTAAATGACAAAAAGCAAGCTGCTGTAGAATATTTTGATATTCAAATAGAAAGGTTTTGGCCAACGATTGAGGCAATGCTAAAAGATTACTTTGACGAAAGATAATCTATTTTAATTGATTACATTTTTTATAATTTTTGCAAGCTTGGTTATCAAGGGAACACTTACTGAGTTGCCTGCTTGTTTATAAAGCTGGGTATTAGATACCTTAGATGGAAGTTTAAAACTTTTTGGAAATCCTTGAAAACTAAAACACTCCCTAGGCGTTAACTTTCTAATCTCTTTATCTGTAAGAATTAATGGAACATTATGACCTCCTGTGCCCATATTAGCTGTCAGTGTAGGACAAAGGTTCTTTTTATTTTCTCGTACATACACTCTTCTCCATTGATATAAAGTGTCTTCTGAATTCATAGCTTTTTTTAGTTCTTTGTAATTGTATTTATCTTTTCTGTAAAAAAATACTTCATCAGCTTCCTTCTTCTGTAAATATTGATTAATTAAATTAGGCTTAAGAATTTTTTTAGGAGGAAATGTATTAAAAAACTTTTCACTCAGAGATTTTGAGGAGCTATCTTGCCATTTAGCTTCATCCCTAAAAGCAACAATAAAGGTTCTTTCTCTATTTTGTGGGATTTTTGTATACTCTGCAGTGTTTAGAACACTAGAAAAAAATGAATAACCATATTCATTTTGAATAACATTTGCTATTTTTTTAAAGGTTTTTCCCTGGTCATGTGATTTAAGATTTTTAACATTTTCTAAAAAGAGCACTTTAGGTTTTTCTTTTAATTCATCGATAAGTCGCATTATTTCAAAAAATAGATTACCTCTGCGGTCTTTAAAACCCTTTCTATGCCCAGCCAAAGAAAAAGCTTGGCATGGAAAGCCAGCAGTTAAAACATCTACACTTTCAAGATTTTTACCTTTTAGTTTATGGATATCTTCTTCGAATAAATTATGATTGAAATTATTTCGATAAGTAATACAAGCATATTTATCAATTTCGTTTGCCCATGCAATTTCAAAACCCGCTTTTTGAAATCCAAGCTCAATTCCACCAACACCTGAGAACAACCCACCTACTTTTAATGACATATCTTATTGTAAATTAAGAAAAGAAGAAAAGCTGCATACAGTATCAATCAGGTACTATAAACCCATTATCTATAGCTACATTTCTTAGTTTTTGAGCAGTGTTAAAATCAAATGGATATTGCAGTTTTCTTTGCATTGCCGGACTTGAAAGTTTCGTGAATTTATTTAATGTTTTCATGTCTTTTGATTCTTTTGGCAAGTGTTGCTTTAAAAATTCATAAATAGCACTCCACTCATCATCAGTTATATCGGTACATAATTTCATGACATCAATCTCTGCGTTTTCTGAATTCAGTTCATCATTTTTTTCTTGCCTATTTTTTTCTTGTTTTTTTGTTATGAGATCATCTTTACTAATTATATTAATTTCATAGTCATGAGCTTTAAAACAATCCCAAGCTTCTCTTTTTCTAGCAAACATAGAAGGATTGGCGTGCCCATTTCTAAAATCTATATCAAGCAGTTTATCTCTAACAACTTTTGCTAAATCAATAATTTGGTTCAAAAGAGAGTCAGAAATTTTTTGAGCATTCCAAATCCTCTTTAAATCAAGTGTATAACCTAACTTATCTAATTTAAACAAAAGTAATGCAATCGTATATGTTGAAGTTTCAGCTTTTAATCCTCCACCTTCTTTATACCAATCACTTTTCAAGATAGCTGTATCAGTGGTTTTAAATAATATAGCTTTCGCTATAAGATCTTTGAAGAACATAATTCCAAAATTATCAGGATTTTCATCCCACTCTTTTATTAATACCTCACCAATCTTTGCTAAATTTCCTTGAGCTCCAAGTTTCACTTCCCATGGTCGCATGCGCCATGTATTTTCATATTTAGCCATGTCAGTTTTCGTAAACATTTGCTTTTTAGGGTTTTCTGCTTGAAAATTTCTTGCTTTAGCAGGTGTTCTAAATGCTAATATCTTTGTTTGATATTGACCTCTAGCTCTTTCATAAAACCATCTAGTTTGCACAGCTATATCTTCACTTGCTGGTGCCCACAATGTCCTACTTTGTTTTTCAATTTCCCTATGTAATGGATGATTGGATATCAAATCAGCGGCTTGAATGGCATTTTGTGAATTAGCATATCTCGCAACATTAGATTTGATGATTTCTGAGTCCTCATCATTTTCTATTACTGTTAGTTTCATTTGAACATAAACCTTAGTTAGATCAATATTTCTAAAATCTATTCCCTGTTGCTTGCCTTTACTAAGCGGTGAAAAATATATCGCGGATGTGGTCTGTCCCCCATTAACTATTTGCATATTATTAAGTTTTTTAATTAATAATTTTCCGGATTTTTCCTCTAGCTCTATATTGGATGCTGTAACGGTAAGGCCATTATTATAAGCAAAAAAGTTTTCTGGATTTTGTAGTAAGGTACTTTTCATCCCTTGATTGACCTTACCTCTAAATTGTAAGAAAGTTCTGACATTACTTTCAAGAAGTCTTTGACCAAAATTATCATATAAATCTCTTAGAACAGTACCTGGCATCACACAAATATATGAGCTAATTTCGGATTCAGATATATTTGCAGGAAGCGTGGGAAGACCTCCCTCAGCACATAATTCAGAAAAATCAACATCACAAGGTTCAGACTCAGTTCCAGCATAAGTTAGATTTCTTATTCTTTTGAGATCCCATATTTCAAAAAAAGTTTCTTTTTCATGGATGTTATCAATTTTTAATTTACCTAATTTTACTCTTTCACTTAAAAGATGGTCTGTAAAAATAATAACTCTAAATTTATGAGCTGCAGGCCTAAATCCTTCTTCTCCATCAATACCCAAATCACTTAAGTACGAAGACATTTCTTTTGCTAGCTCTAATGCAGGATCGGAGGCATCGAGAGAGTCCAGAAACTTATCATCGTTAATATTTGATATAAATCTAGATGCCTGTTTTCCAAGTTTTTCAATCTCAGCCTTACTTATGGTTACCAAATCCTCATCGTTAGAGAATTTTGTTATTACGGCGGATAAAATTCTTTCAGTTTTATTCCAATTCCAGCCATCAATTCTTATGCCTTTTCTTGAATTTACGTAAGGATCTTTTTGAATGTCATCATAAACGCCAGCTTCACATAAAAGCTCAGACATATCATCAAAGAACTTTTCTTCATGGACTTCACCACTAACATCAGCAGCAACACGAACTAGATTAAGTAGATCTTTTTTAAATTCAACAAGTTCTAACTTTTCATTGTTTTCTGAGGAATCTTTGTTACCTTTATCTGCCATAAAATAGCTAGCTTAATAGCTCCTCAAAATTTAACTCTGTAAGATATGACTTTAAGCTTGATGGGTTTAAAGAGTATTTCACCGTAGTAATAGCAGATGCAGTATTTTCCCCAGTTAACGATGGAAAGCCATCTTTAATCTCATATGTCTCCATGCCCAAAAAGTTAAATTTTTCCTCTAATTGGTCTTCAGATGCTTTCCCATATAAAGAGCTGGCTTTATTTAAAAATTTTGTTTTAGCATCGATATCGTCCTTGAGACTAACTTCCATTGTGGTGTACATGTCTTGTAGTGAAAGAGCCATAGCATCATTTGAGATATTAATATGCAAGTGGACCAAAAATAACCTCTCGGTAATTTTATGCAATTGATCTAAAGATGATATTTTAATTGAATTAGGATCTCCTGAAAGAGTAGTTTTAACTTCAAGTGCTGAATTATTGAAGGTAAAATCTTGTTTCTTTCCTTCTGGACCAATCCAAAATTTAATAGCATCAGCAGCATCCATAGATGGTTTTAGGATTTGTGTGAGCATATACAATTCTCCCCAAAAACCAAACCACTCTGCCTTTGTCAGACCCTTTCTAGAGGGCTTTAAGAAATCAGCCCATGAAATTATTCTAGTTTTACATTCATCTAAAAATACATCGCCTTCAAATTTTGAGGAATTGTAAGCAACATCTTTAGCGACAATTGCAAATTTATCTCTTAATGATGGTTCAGTTAGAGTGCAAACAAGCATTGTTTCTCCATCAATAGAATCTTGGTCAATACTTATCTCTAATCCATTTAGTTTTGGGAGTTTTTTAATCGTATATTTTCCAGACTCTCTGATAAAGAACACTAATCTATCAGATAAATCCATTGATACCCAAAACCTTTCATCTTTCTGATAAAGCCTTTGGCCATTTGGATATATAGGGGAGGTTATATGTTGCCATGGATCGTCATTAAAAAATTTTTCTATTTCACTCATACTTATTCCTCAATAAATTCATCTTCCATATGAAATGGAAGTAGTTGCTGCCTGTATATCAGAGCGGTTTGATATGAAACCTTTGAATCATTATTTAAAAGTCTCATTTGCTTGGATGAAAGATTTTGATCATTTTCTAAAATTGGAAAGGAAACTGACAGACCAACTGTAGGCAAATCAAATGGTATATCGATTGATAAATTATCAACAGTCCAATCTTGACTTGAATAGGGCTCAACAATTGCTATAGAAAACATATATATAATCATTGCTGGAAAATCTCTTTCCGGAGATCTAATAAATTGGAAATTTTGGGCATTAGGTTTTTTTTCAATTATGTCTTCAATACCTTCTTTTGAAATAAAGATTTTTTCATCCGTTCCAGAGCCGGCTTCGGCAGAAGGGAAGAATAATAACGAGCCATTAGATTTAAAATTACGTTTTTGGAGATTAATTTTGTGACCACAAAAATTATAATCTTTGAGCATTTCTTTATCTTCATCTGGTCTATGTTCTGCCCATCTGAGCTTTCTATCTGAGCTCTCAATACTTTTAACTAAAACTTTAAAATTAGGTAAGTTATTCTGTTCCATAGTTTTAATATGATTAATAAGGGCCTCATTACCCAAATCATCTTCCTTTAATTTCATCTCTTCCATGTATTCAATAATATCTTTATATGAAACACCTTCTACCAACAATGAGCCATTATCTTTATTAATATTTACATCTTTATTGGCTGTAATCTTTTTATAAAAACGTTCAGTTAACTCAAGATTGTCTTTATTGATATCTTTTTTATTAAAGAATCTATGTCTTCTTTGTCTTTGTCCCCACATATCAATAGAGATAATTGAATTTTCAGCAGTTTCCATTTTGTTTCTGGCAGTTACTATTAAGGATCCTTGGTGGTCTCTAACTTTCAAACCAAATTCTTTTGGTGTTTTCTCTTGCAAGCTCATTATCTCTAGCTCTTCATATAACTCATTTATAGCTTCAGCAATAAATGTATACCATTCATTTGATTCTATTGTTAAGTAGACTTTGCATAGATCTTCGTAATTAGGCCTATATCCAAACCATCTGCACATTTGCGTTAAAGTATCATAGGCTTTGGAATTTCTTGCAAAATATGAAACTGATAAACCTTCAAGGGTAAGGCCTCGAGATAACTTATGGCCACCAATTACTATAGCTGAAAGCCCATCTGGATAGATTGAATAATCTAAAACCTGCTTTGATTGAGTATTTATTCCATATACCTTAATTTTATTAATAGCTTTTCTTAAAGTCTTAAGGATATCTTCAAATGTTTCTTCTACATCAAATTTTGATGTAAAAGTTTTATGCAAGCTTCTTATTGTTGAATTTGCAAGAGCATCATCTGTTGAATAGCCTATGATATTTTCAATTGAATTTCTAAGCTCTTTTAGATAGTCCTTAATCATAGGCACTAACTGTGCTTGAAGTGCATTTAGGTGAGTGATATTTATCATCATCGTTTTGTGTTTTTTTTCATCTCTACGAAAGTCTCTAAGACTACAAGAAATAATAAAAGCTCTGATACTATCTTTCATGCTCAATGACAGAGGCCCAACACTTGTCATGCTGTTATGTTTTACAGGAATCATATCTTCATTATCGTCAATGATAACCACAGGATTAATTTTTTCGTAATCCTGATTTTCAAAATAAAAGTTTTGGCCCAGATAATTATCAGGCACTGGCACTCTAATCATGAAATCACTTGGAAAAAGGTCATCTCCATACATCTCATCTGTAGTTTCTGGGTTAATAAAAATATTAGCAAAAGGAGTTGCGGTATATGCAACGTAGGTTGATCTATTAAAGAGTCCTATTATTTGTCTTATGTACTTGTTAGTAGCAGTTATGTCATCTCTATGTGCTTGTGTATTCACTGAGGCAAAATCAGCTTCATCATCTATAAATAAAAGGGGTAAATCTAGTTTTTTCCCATCTTCAGGGTTTAATATATGTTTTGTTTTGATCCATTCATAAAGATTTTTAAGGATTGAAGTATTTTTTTTAACAGTAAAAATAATTGGATCACTAAGACTATTTAGAGCTATTCCAAGAGTATTAGCTGTATTTCTATTGAAGTCACTAATAGTAGATGTCACTGTAGCTACATCTTGAGATCTATACTTGCCAACACCAATTCTACTTTGGATAGCTAAATTAGCTCTAATTATATGAGTTGACTCTCTTCCAATAACACCCTCATCAACTCTTTCTTGAGTTTGCTTTCTTAAGTCATTCATATGACCGCCAAGCAGTATTATTATTTTATAACCTGCATCCATGGCTTTATTAATTAGACCTAGGTAATTTTGAGTTTTACCTGATTGAACATTACCCATAACAAGACCTTTTCTAGCCCATGAACCTCCAATCCTAGGATCACCAGAATAATCTAAAATATTGTCTATTATCCTTTCATTTTCTTCTATTATTTTTTCAGCTCTTTGTTGATCATTTGCTAAATAATCTCTGAAGGCTTTCCAATAAGTCCATTCAATGTCAGTTTTAGCATTATCAAGCCATCTTTTTACATCTGGATTACCAAGAGTGGTTCCTTTATGTTGTAAATCAATTGTAAATTGAGAGTGAATAGTAAATATAACGTGTTCTCTTTCCTCAGGGGTAAGAGGGTTAGGTAATACAGGTTCACATATTCTAATCACCTCCTCAATTTTTTGAGGATCAATTGGTTCATTGAGATCAAATCTATCTAATAGCAAGCTTCTAATTGAATTAATAAAGTTTCTCAGGTGTTCCACTTCATCAACTCCTTTATTTCCTTCAATTGTTCTTGTGAAAATTCAAAAATTGCATCTTCTTGCTTAATAGATTTTGGATCCGAAGATACCTTAGTATGAATATGATTTATTGGAAGATTTTTAGCTAGATTTTTTAAATATTCTTTTAAATTTGAAGTATTTTTTTTAGGTGTTTCTTTTGCAATCTTAATTAATTCATTATTTTTTGTATCAATTTGATAGATGATATTTTTGTCTCTTGTCTCTATGATTTTCCAATATTTATTAGCTTCTTCTTTTTTACCTCTGAAATTATATGTACGTTTTGATTTTTTAATTGGTTGCTGGATAAGATTCTTTAAACGATTCTTAATTTTTTGTGGGAGTTGAAGTGAAGATTTTTTCACATCTGTTGACCATTCATCATCAAGCCCTGAAGGTATATTAATTTCAATTCTTGCAAGCTTTCCTAACTGATAAGTTCTTGATAAACCCATCCAACCGCCTGCAATTATTAATCTATTCTCTCTATAAATATAAAGACCTTGCCCTTTATAAATCTCTTCCATGCCACCGATATTATCAATTTCAGATTGAGTTAAATTACTATGATGTGGAAGAGTATGAGATTTAATTTGTAATTTACCGCCCTTTACAAATGTCTCATCTGTTGGGCCTTCTTGATATCCTTTCTTTGTTGTTAAAAAGGGATCTACTGGTTCAACCTTAAGTTTTTGAACATAGATATTTATTTTATTAGGCCCTTGTAAAAATTTATGGAAATGTAGAGCTAAATATTTACCAAGCTCAACCATACTTGTTTCTATTGAGGTTTTGCTATCGTTGTGATCAGTTTCCTCAAATTTTTTTATTTTTTCCCAAATCAATTGAGTTCCCACTCCCTTAATTAAGTCTTTGTCTAAATGATCTAAATCTTTAATATCTTTTTCATTAAGCTCTCTGAGACACCAGGCATTCTTTTCTTCTATTTCATCAATATCCCAACATGCGCCTGCTAACTTTTTACCCTTTTTTTTTGATATTACTGTTAATTTTCTTGCGTGAGAAAAGCTAGCTGTTTTCATTCCAGAGCCAAAACGACCCAAATCTCCTGCTTCTCGTTTTTCATTTGGATCTTTACAGCCAATTCTCATATTTTGAATTAGTTCCTCAGGCTCCATTCCAATACCATTATCAACGATACTTAAAAAAGGATTATCAGTTTCGGAAGGGCAGGTAATACTAATTTTGGTTGCTTTTGCTGTAATAGAATTATCAATAATATCGGCAATTGCGGAATTAAAATCATAACCAATTCTCATTAAAGTTTTAATATGAGATTTTGGCTCGGGACTCATATCATTTCTATAACGCATATCGAACCCTAATAATATTTAGAAATATCTGCATCCCAAAATTTACAAACCTTGTCGAAGGCAAAATTTTCTCTTATCTCAAGACCATCACTTGTAGCAGATTTGTAACATATATCTATAATAATTTCTGGATTGTATTCTTTTGAAATTGCAAGAAGATAGTCTTCAAGAGTTAAATTTTCTTCAAAAAATTCAACAATGAAGGAATTAAAAGATTTTTTATCGATTTTACCAATCTCACTATTTATTAATTTATAGGCAGTTTCTAATTCAATTTTAGAAATAATTCCGTCTTGCGCAGCAACACATGCGACTAATTTAATAATCTCTTTAACATTCATCTGATCACTATAATAATATGAATATGATCTTTTTTAAAACCTATGTTTATAAGTTAGAATAAATTTATGATAGATCTAAAATTTTTTGATTTAATAAAAAATCTTGATGAAGATCACAAACAAAACTTAATTTGGTTTTGGGAGAATAAGTCAAGAAATATGAAATGGTCAGATATAAGAGATTCATCTGAGACTAATAAGAATTTTGCAAAGGTCTTAAAAGGAATATATAGGCCCGCAGGTAAAGATTATGTATTAGCCATTAAGAACCTTATTGGAAGTCAATATAACTCACGAGAAAGCTTAGGTGTATTTGAAGATGATAGGGGTGGTTGGTATTTTGAATATCCTCCTGAGGTAAATCCACAGGGCTACGAGGCTACCAATAATGGGCCCTTAATAAGATCAAGCTCAATGCTTTATCCTGTTGGTTTTATATACCAAATACAAAAAAAACCAAAAACGGTAATTTATAAAATTTATGGACCATGTTTGGTTAGATATCAAGGTCAAACCGATATATTTCAGCTTTATGGATTTAACGAGAATGCAGAGGTTCGTTTTCTAAACGCAGATAATCTTAAGAAACTTTCATAACCAAGGCCTTGATTAAAGTTAAAAACTTACTATTCATTCTTTTGATATTTTTATAATCCTAACTTAATATTAATATATATGTTGTGCAATTGATGGTGAATAGTACTTTTCTAGTTTGTAATGGCTCCTCAGGTTGGGATCGAACCAACGACCAATTGATTAACAGTCAACTGCTCTACCGCTGAGCTACTGAGGAACGCTAATAGCAGAGCATTATAAGTAATTTTTTATATATAAGTAAATGACAAAAGCACTAAAGGTAATATCTGATTTTAAACCAGCTGGGTCGCAACCAGATGCAATAAAAAATCTAGTTTCTGGACTATCAGATGGCCTACTTCATCAGACTCTCTTGGGAGTAACTGGATCTGGCAAAACTTATACCATGGCAAAGGTTATAGAAGAGACCCAAAGACCCGCAATAGTTATGGCCCATAACAAAACTCTTGCCGCACAACTTTATGGCGAGTTTAGGGATTTTTTTCCTGATAATTCTGTTGAGTACTTTGTTTCTTACTATGATTATTATCAACCTGAGGCATATGTACCAACATCAGATACTTATATAGCCAAGGATGCTTCAATAAATGAACATATAGAGCAAATGCGACTTTCAGCAACTAAAGCTTTAATTGAAAGAAAAGATACTATTGTGGTTGCAACTGTTTCATCGATATATGGATTGGGTGCACCAGAGTCTTATCTAAAAATGGTTGTTCATTTAGATCGTGGTGACATAATTTCTCAAAGAGATTTAGTGCTTAGACTTTCAGCACTTCAATACACTAGAAATGATTTAGATTTTAGAAGAGCAACATTTAGAGTAAGGGGGGATACGGTTGATGTTTATCCAGCAGACTCTGATAAGGAAGCATTAAGAATACAGTTCTTTGGAGATGAAATAGAAAAACTTGCTTGGTTTGATCCTTTAACTGGTGAAGTAATAAATGAAATACCAAGAGCTACTATATTCCCTAAAACACATTACGTAACCCCAAGAGAAACCGTTACTAATTGCTTACCTGATATTAAAGAAGAGCTTCAAGAGCGATTAAGTTTTTTAAAAAGTAATGACAAACTTGTTGAAGCTCAACGCCTTCAAGAAAGAACTAACTATGATATGGAGATGATGCGAGAGCTTGGGTACTGCCAAGGCATTGAAAATTACTCTAGGTATCTTAGTGGACGAAAGCCAGGAGAATCCCCACCTTGTTTATTTGACTACATACCGAAAGATGCAATTGTATTTATTGATGAATCTCATGTGTCTGTCCCTCAAATAGGAGCCATGTATAAAGGAGATAGATCAAGAAAAGAGACTCTAGTTGAATATGGTTTTAGATTACCATCCGCTCTTGATAATAGACCCTTACGATTTGAAGAATGGGAGATGTTAGCGCCTCAAAGAATTTATGTTTCAGCAACTCCAAGTAAATATGAAAACGAGAAGCAAGATAATTTAGTTGAGTTGCTTGTTAGGCCAACTGGTTTAACCGATCCAGATGTTGAAATAAGACCAGCATCTTCACAAATCGATGATGTTATTGGTGAATGCAATGAAAGAGTTGCAATGAAAGAAAGAGTTTTAATTACCACTCTAACTAAACGTATGGCAGAAGATTTAAACGATTATTTAAATGAAAATAATATTTCAGCAAGATATATGCATTCTGATATAGATACTGTTGAGAGAGTAGAAATCATAAGAGACTTAAGGTTAGGTAAATTTGATGTACTTGTTGGCATTAATTTATTAAGAGAAGGGCTTGATATACCAGAGGTCAGTTTGGTTGCAATTTTAGATGCGGACAAGGAAGGTTTTTTAAGATCAGATACAACTTTAATTCAGACTATTGGAAGGGCTGCTCGTCATATTCGAGGTAAGGCAATTTTATATGCTGACAAAGTTACAGGATCAATGCAAAGAGCAATTGATGAAACTGACAGAAGAAGGTCAGTCCAAGAAGCATTTAATAAAAAAAATAAGATAACTCCTAAATCTATTAATACAAAAATTAAAGATATTATGGAAGGAGCAAGGGTAATTAAAGGAAAAGGCAAAAAGAAAAAAGAAGATATAGAAAAATTTGTCTCTTTTAAAATTAAGGATGATACTGTCGATAATTTAACGGATACTTTGCAAAAACTTGAAGACGAAATGTTTGCATTTGCAAAGAAAATGGAATTTGAAAAAGCTGCATTATGCAGAGATAAGATTGCTTTTCTTAAAAGAAAACTAATTGATCTTTAGGCGCTACGCATGCGTGAGCACTTAAAATTTCGTAATAACTTTTAACTCTATATACATAATCAATTGCTTGTTGGCCTCTAGAATAATTTTCACTATCAATTAAATTTAAATATTCTCCATTTAGAATTTTTAATTGTTCTTCAATTTGCTCCCAAGTTACGTTTTTAGGATTAGCATCGATAAGATTTGCAATATTAATGATATTAGTGGGGCCAAGATTGTAACTTGCTAAGAGAATAGATAATTTATCACCATCAGTGGCGCCAATTTTATTTTTATCCTTTAGAATTGCTAAATATCTAGCCCCACCTTTGATGTTTTGCTCTGGGTTTAATCTTTTTTCTACTCCAACCAGCTTGGCTGTTTCCAGTGTGACCATCATCATTCCTCTAACGCCCATGTTGGATTGTGCTCTAGGGTCCCATTGAGATTCTTGAAATGAAATAGCAACGAGTAAATTTTTATCTAAATTTGTCTCTAATGATGCTTCATGAAAAATTAAATCGTATTGAGGGTATCTATTAGTATATAAATCTTTAAATTTATTTTTTTCAAAATTGTTTAGTGAAGAGTTTATATAAGTTTCTTCTAAAAATTTTTCACAATTAATTTTTATATTAATTTTTTCACATCCAATTAATATAAATAGAGGTAGTATGTATAAAAAAAATTTAAAGATATTCCCCATTTTTAATCATTTAATATATAAAGACTTTATAATTGTTATATACAATATTTCAGACGTAAAGAAGTGTCAAAGACTAAAAACTTTATATTTAAAGGTAAGCAAAGTTTTTCAAGTTCAAAGCTTGAGCAAATTAGTCGCGAATTCAAACAAGCAAATAATTTAGATGCTGAAATCGAGTCTAATGAGATCTATTTAATACTGACTAATGCAAAAGAAATCAATGAAGAAGGTATTAAGGATGTTCTTTCTGCAACAGAGCAAGACGGGACATTTACATTTTATGTTGGGCCTAGATTGGGAACAATTTCTCCTTGGTCATCAAAAGCAGAAGACATAATTAGCAATGTTGGCCTTAAAAATATATTAAGAGTTGAAAAGCTTTTTGGCTTTAAGATTAGTTGCAATATAAACGAAGGCAACATTGATCTCTCAATGTTTTTTGATCGTATGACGCAATCAATATATATAGAAGAAAAAGATTTTCAAAACTTATTTATTGCAGATCCCCCAAGATTGTTAAACCATATTGACGTAATAAAAAAAGGTAAAAAGGAATTAGAGATTGCAAATAAGAATTTTGGATTTGCAATGAGCGAAGAAGAGATTGATTATTTATACGATTTTTATTCAAAAGAAGAAAGAAATCCTACTGATGCAGAATTAATGATGTTTGCTCAGGCAAACTCAGAGCACTGTAGACACAAAATATTTAATGCGAAATGGAATGTAGATGGAGCTCAAAAAAACAATACATTATTTGATTTAATAAAAGAAACTAGCAAAGCATCACCTGAGGGAATAATATCTGCTTATAAGGACAATGCTGCAATAATTGAGGGCACAAAAGTAGAACGACTTCATCTAAATGATACTAATAATTATGAATTTGTTGAGGATGATTTAAATTCTACTATCAAAGTTGAAACACATAATCATCCAACTGCTATTTCCCCTTACCCAGGCGCTTCAACAGGTTCCGGTGGAGAAATCAGAGATGAAGGCGCAACTGGAAGGGGTGCAAAGCCTAAAATTGGATTATCTGGATACAATGTTTCAAATTTAAGGATTCCAAATTTTCCAAGAAGTTGGGAAAAACAAGAACATAAACCATCAAGAATAGCATCACCACTTGATATTATGATTGAGGCACCAATTGGTGCAGCGGCTTTCAATAATGAGTTTGGAAGACCAGCTACGTTAGGATATTTTAGATCTTTTGAAACTGATTTCTTATGGAAAGATATGGTCCCGCTTCCATTGGCTAAAAAAGAAAAACAAAAAACATGGAAAGCATACGGCTATCATAAGCCAATAATGTTAGCTGGTGGTATTGGAGAGATTAGAGATAAGAATAATTTTAAACTTCAAATAAGTGAAGATTATTTAGTAATAGTCTTAGGAGGCCCAGCTATGCTTATTGGACTTGGGGGTGGGGCAGCATCATCAGTGTCTTCGGGTGAAAGCGATGAGGATTTAGATTTTGCATCAGTTCAAAGAGATAACGCAGAAATGGAAAGAAGATGTCAGGAGGTAATTAACAAGTGCTCATCACAAAATAATAGCTATATAGAATTTATTCATGATGTTGGGGCTGGAGGCCTTTCAAATGCAATACCAGAATTAGCAAAAGACTCTAATTTAGGAGTCTATATAGAGCTTTTAAAGATACCAAATGCCGATAAATCTATGTCACCAATGGAAATTTGGTCTAACGAATCACAAGAAAGGTATGTTTTAGCAATTAACAAAGACAATCAGGATGCTTTTGAAGAAATATGCAAAAGAGAGAGATGTGAGTATGCAATCGTTGGAAAAACCATTAAAGAAAAATCAGTAAAAGTATATGATGAAATTAATGATAATTATCCCGTAGATGTTCCGTTATCAATGTTATTTGGCGATTTACCTATAACAGAAATGTCAATTACATCTAAGCGACCTTTTAGATTCTATGATGAAATTTATTATAGAGATATGAGAGCCAATGGTTCTAATTATGATCTTGGATCCTCAATTAAGCATATTCTACAACACCCTACAGTTGGCTCAAAATCTTTTCTAATAACTATTGGAGATAGAACTGTTGGCGGAATGGTTGCCAGAGACCAGTTTATAGGACCATTTCAAGTTCCTGTATCAGATTATTCAATGAGTTTAAGGTCCTTTACTTCAACAAAAGGAGAAGTATTATCAATTGGTGAAAAACCCACAATAGCTTTAACCAATCCCGCTGCTTCAATGCGAATGGCATTAGCTGAAGCTTTGACAAATATGATAGGTGTTGTTGTAAAGGGTTTAAATTATATTCAGTTATCTGCTAATTGGATGGCAGCCTCAGGAGAAGAAGAACAAGATTTGGCTTTAAGAGAAGGAGTAGAGGCATTATCTAAAATGTGTGTTGATTTAAAAATATCTATACCTGTGGGCAAAGATTCATTATCGATGAAGACTAAATGGTCAGAAGATGGACACGAAAGGGAAGTCACTAGTCCATTATCTGGAGTGATTACTGCGATGGCACCAGTTGAAGACGTGACATTATCAGTAACACCTGAACTGAATTTAGAAGAAAATTCAGAAATATTATTAGTTAAATTAAATGGTAATACTAGACTAGCAGGCTCAATATTTTCTGAAATAACACATTCTGAATACAGAGATGCTCCTGATATTGATGATATAGGACAATTTAAAATACTGTTCGAGACCATACAAGACATGATTAAAAATCAAAAAATATTAGCATTGCATGATATTTCAGATGGTGGATTAATAACTTCATTAATAGAGATGTGTTTTACTAAAAAAGTAGGTATGAAATTAGACTTAAGCTGGTCTAATAATGTAAATGCAGAACTATTCTGCGAAGAAATTGGATTTGTTATTCAGGTAAAGAAAAACGATGTTGAAGAAATAAAAAAATCTTTAATTGAAAAGAATATTTTTATTAAACAAATTGCTAAATTAGACAAAGATATTTTTTCAATTATTAAAAATGATGAGAAATTATTTGATTGGTCAATAAAAAAACTTGAGCGAGACTGGCGCTCAACTTCGCATGCCATTCAAAGCATTAGAGATAATAAAGAAATCGCAGATTCAGAATTCAGCTTATTAGATGATAAAAATTTTTCAGGGCTTTTTTCAAACGATACTTTCGACGAAACGCAGATAACAAAAATTAATTTCAAATCGGTAAAACCAAAAGTTGCTATTTTAAGAGAACAAGGAGTAAATGGACAAAATGAGATGGCAGCCGCGTTTACTTTAGCAGGATTCGATGCTGTCGATGTTCATATGCAAGATTTGCTTGAAGGCGATGTTTATTTAAAAGATTTTGATGGTATGGCAGTATGTGGTGGATTCTCATATGGCGACGTGCTTGGAGCAGGAGGAGGTTGGTCAAAAACAATTTTGTATAATAACAATGTTAAAAATCAGTTTGAAGAATTTTTTAATAACCAAAAAACTTTTACACTTGGGGTTTGTAATGGTTGCCAAATGCTTTCAAATTTAAAAGATATTATTCCCGATGCAGACTATTGGCCCAGTTTTGGAAGAAACTTTTCTGATCAATTTGAAGCTAGGTTAATTCAGGTAAAAGTTAACAATACCGATTCAGTTTTATTAAATAATATGGAGGGATGGACAGTTCCAATCGCTTCAGCTCACGGAGAAGGAAGGGCTAATTTTTTAGGTAATAGCTTAGAAGAATTAAAAAAACAAAACCAAGTTGCGATGACTTTTGTTGATTCTAATCAAAACCCTACAGAAAAATACCCATTAAATCCGAATGGATCAATCGAAGGTATTACAGGGGTTACCGCTTCCAATGGAAGAGTCACTATAATGATGCCTCATCCAGAGAGAGTATTTAGAAAGCATCAAATGAGTTGGCATTCAAAAGATTGGAATGAATTTTCTCCATGGATGCAAATATTTATTAATGCTAGAAATTTTAGTGATAATAACTAATTACCAAAGTTTAATATCTTCTTCCCTAAATATAAAATCGCCTGTTTCTAAGTCTTCTATATAATACTGAAGGGTTTTCTCAACTGTAGGAAATGCAATTTCATCCCAAAGAATTTCATCAATTGTAAATAATTTAACTTCAGAGCTTTCAAAAGTAGGCCCAAAATTATCATCTAATAGATTTGCTAGGAAAAACATATGTACTTGATTGATATGCGGAAGACTGAACATTGTATAAGGCATTGTAATTTCAGCCTTTGAGCCTGTTTCTTCAAAAGTTTCTCTTAAAGCACCATCTTGTAATGTTTCTGCATTTTCCATAAATCCAGCTGGTAGAGTCCATAAGCCAATCCTTGGATTAATATTTCTTTTAGCCATTAATATTTTGTTATCTCTTATACAAAGAGCACCAACAACTAAATTAGGATTGGTGTAAAAAATTGTTCCACAGTCTTTACAGCAATATCTCTTCATATTATCCCCTTCAGGGATCTTAAATTCGAGATTTGCGCTGCCGCAATTAGAACAATATTTCAATTTTCTTCCTTATTTTAAGAATATAGATACGTAAGAAGTTAAACTTATCTATATGTTAGACAGCATAAAGCAAAAACTTAAACAAATAAATCCAATAGAGCCCACAATTTATAAAAAAGCAGGGGTTTTGATTATCCTTTCAAGAGATAATGGGGAAGATGGGTTTAATATTTTATTTACCAAAAGATCATCAAAGTTATCAACACATTCTGGTGAAGTAAGTTTTCCTGGCGGAATGCAAGAAGATATTGATGCAAATTTGTTTGAAACCTCTCTTCGTGAATCAAATGAAGAAATTAATTTAGATAAAAATAATTTAATGAAATTAGGAGCATTAAATTTTTTACTTTCAAGACACAAAGTAGAAGTCAATCCATTTGTTGGGTATTTAGAAAAAGATCAAGAGTTTCAAGGCAATTATGAAATAGATGAAATTTTTAATGTTCCTATAAGCTTTCTTATGGATGAAAATAATATAAATTACAATGAATTTAATAGAAAGGATTTAAAAGTATATATCCCAACTTGGGTTTATAATGGAAACAAAATCTGGGGATTAACAGCATTGATAACAGCAGATTTACTAAATACCTGTTTTAATGCTTCAATAAAAACTGATTTAGATTTAATGAGAACTTATGATGATTATTGATTTTGATAATAAGAAGCTTGAAACAGATGGGGATGATTTTTGGATCGCGCCAAATGCTACTGTAATAGGGAATGTTAAATTATTAAAAGATGCTAGTGTATGGTTCAATGCTGTATTAAGGGGAGATGTTGAACTTATTACTGTGGGGCAAGGTTCAAATGTTCAAGATGGCGCCATTATTCATACCGATCCAGGCTTTCCTTGCACGATTGGTAAAAATGTAACTGTTGGTCATTTAGCTATGCTACATGGTTGTGAAATAGGCGATGGAAGTCTTATAGGTATAGGATCAGTGATTCTTAATGGAGCAAAAATTGGAAAAAATTGCATTATTGGTTCTAAAGCATTAGTAACAGAAGGAATGGAGATTCCTGATGGCGCAATGGTTTTAGGAGTTCCTGGGAAAGTAAAAAAAATTCTTAATGAAGAAGAACAAAGCGTAGTTTCGCTTGGAGCAGAGCACTATATACAGAATTACAAAAAATATAAAAACTTAAACAATTAAAATGAAAACTAGCGATATTAGACAATCTTTTCTAGATTTTTTTCATGCAAAAGGTCATGAAGTTGTTTCCTCTAGTTCTTTAATACCAACAAATGATGAAACATTGTTGTTTACAAATGCTGGCATGGTTCAATTTAAAGATGTATTTCTTGGCACAGATTCAAAAAAATATAAGAGAGCTGTTACTTCACAAAGATGTATTAGAGCAGGTGGAAAACATAATGATTTAGAAAATGTTGGTTACACGCTAAGGCATCATACATTTTTTGAAATGCTCGGCAATTTTAGTTTTGGGGATTATTTTAAAGAAGATGCAATCAAATATGCATGGGAATTTTTAACAGAGGTTCTAAAGTTAGACAAAGATAAGCTTTGGATAACAGTCTATAAAGATGATGATGAGGCTGAAGAAATTTGGAAGAATGTTATTGGAATAGATTCTAGCAGAATTGCAAGGCTTGGAGATGATGATAATTTTTGGTCAATGGGTGATACGGGACCATGCGGACCATGCTCTGAAATCTTTTTTGATCATGGAGACCATATTAAAGGAACTCCTCCAGGAGCCGAAGGAGACGAGGGAGATAGATTTGTAGAAATTTGGAATCTTGTTTTTATGCAATTTAATAGAGATAGAAAAGGAAATATGGAGCCACTCCCTAAGCCTTCTGTTGATACTGGAATGGGCCTTGAAAGAATAGCCGCTGTTATGCAAGGGGTTAACTCAAATTATAAAACTGATGTTTTTAAAGATTTGGTTACTGCTATAGAAAAAATACCTGGCATCGTTAGAGGTGGTGGTGATGTGGTATCAGCTAAAGTAATAGCTGATCATTTAAGGGCTACTGTTTTTTTAATTTCTGATGGTGTAATCCCAGGGAATGAAGGAAGAGGTTATGTTTTAAGAAGAATCATGCGTAGAGGGATTAGGCATGGATATAAGGGAGGTGCACATGGACCTTTTATGCACCTTCTAGTTAAAGATTTAATTAAGTTGATGGGTTACGCAGACCCACAGTTAAAAACAAAAGAAAAAGATATAGCCAAAATAGTATTAGAAGAAGAAAGAAAGTTTTTTGAAACTTTAGACAAAGGTCTAGAAATAATAGAAGAAGAATTTAGAAAAGTTTATTTAGGTAATAGGACATTATCAGGCGATATTGTTTTTAAACTTCATGATACTTATGGCTTTCCATTTGATATTACTGCCGATATAGCTGAAGAAAGAGAGTTAAAGATCGATAAGGATAGATTTAATGAGTTGATGAATCAACAAAAAGAAACATCCAAAGCGTCTAGCAGATTCGCTTCATCTTTACCTGCTGCTGCTGGAGTAAAAGAAACTATATTCTTAGGCTATGAAGACTTAGAATCTGATTCAGAAGTTTTGGTTATTTGGAAGGATCAAGAAAGAATTAAAAAAGCTAAAAGTAAAGAAGAAATATTTATAGCATGTGATCAGACACCATTCTATGCTGAGGCAGGTGGGCAGATTGGTGATAAAGGAATATTTGCATCTAAGTCAGCTACTGGTACTATTTTAGATTGTAAGAAGCAAGGAAAAGTATATATACATAAAGCAATTGTTGAAAAAGGAAATATAAAAACGGGCGATGTTATAAAAATGAGTGTTGAAAAAGAAAAGAGATCTGCTATAGCAATCCATCATTCATCGACACACCTGGTGCATGCTGCGCTTAGGGAAGTTTTAGGCGACCATGTAAATCAAAAAGGGTCTTTAGTTGATGAAAATAAGTTAAGGTTCGATTTTTCACATAAGCAACCTTTATCTCAAGAAGAAATTGCAAAGATAGAAGCTATTGTAAATAAAGAAGCTCTAAATAATTTAGAAGTTAAGACTGAGCTGATGAAACTTGATGACGCTCTAAAATCTGGAGCAATGGCACTGTTTGGTGAAAAATATGATGATGATGTAAGAGTTTTATCAATGGGTAATAATTCATATTCAGTAGAGTTATGTGGTGGTACTCATGTTAAGAGAACAGGGGATATAGGATTTTTTATTATTACGAGTCAATCAAGTGTAGCTTCTGGAATAAGAAGAATTGAAGCAGTTGCCGGGATGAAATCGATAGAACATATAAATAAAATTCGAGAAATAAACTCATCTCTTCAATCTGTATTAAATGTTTCTTCAGAAGATATTCAAGAGAAAATTAAATCTTTGATAGAAGAAAATAAAGAACTTAAAAAAAAATCAGGAAATAAAAAATCAAAAAAATCAGTAGTTTTTTCTGAGACTTATGAAATAAACGATTGGAAGTTGATAGTAGAACAAGTAGAGATTGATGATACAAAGGATCTTAGAGCCTTGGTTGATGATCAAAAAAATACGAATGAAAAAGTATGTATCGTAATTTTAAATGCGTTTAAAAATAAGGTTGCATTAGTTTGTGGTGTTACAAATAATTTAACAGATTCATTATCAGCAAAGGATGTGGTTTCAGCTTTGTCAGATCAAATTGGTGGCAAAGGTGGGGGCAGATCTGACTTTGCTCAGGGAGCAGGTGAAACAGAAAATCTTAAAGATTTCGTGACTTCTATTGTAGATTCAGTAAAATCCCTCGCAAAATAAAAATACTATGACTGAAATCATTGTTCAAAAATTTGGAGGCACTTCTGTCGGCACGGTTGAAAGAATTGATGCTGTTGCTGAAATTATCAAAGATGCTTCAAAATCAAATAATATTGTTGTTGTTGTTTCTGCTATGGAAGGAGAAACAAATAAACTGGTAGGTTTAGCAAATCATTTTTCTCAAAGTCCTGACAAAAGAGAATTTGATGCTTTGGTTTCAACTGGCGAAACAGTAAGTTCAGCACTATTAGCTATTGCACTTCATGCAAAAGGAATAAATGCAAAATCTTATTCAGCATCTCAAATTTCTATGAAAACAACTGATTCGTATTCAAAAGCAAAAATTTTAGACATTGATGCTAATAAGATCATGGAAGTAGTTGGACAAAATACAATACCCATAATTACTGGATTTCAAGGTATTACTGAAACAGGTGATATCACAACACTTGGAAGAGGTGGATCAGATACTACAGCCGTAGCTATAGCTGCTCAAATAGGGGCAAAGCGGTGTGATATTTATACAGATGTAGATGGAGTTTTTACCACTGATCCAAAAGTTGTTCCAAATGCAAAAAAATTAGATTCCATTACAATGGAAGAAATGCTTGAACTTGCGGGTCAGGGAGCTAAAGTGATGCAAACAAGAGCAGTTGAGTTTGCTAATAAATATAAAGTACC
This sequence comes from uncultured SAR86 cluster bacterium, assembly GCA_902583575.1. Classification (GTDB taxonomy): domain Bacteria; phylum Pseudomonadota; class Gammaproteobacteria; order Magnimaribacterales; family D2472; genus SAR86A. Next base: position 151,493 of record CACHWY010000002.1, read on the forward strand.
TGTTAGAGTTTTATCAAGTTTTGATGAGGGAGATGGTACATTAATATCTTTAAAGGATGATGGTATGGAAAATGCATTAATATCTGGAATAGCTTTTCAAAAGGATCAAGTAAAATTCACACTTCATGGTGTAGGCGATATTCCTGGAACAGCTTTTAAGATCTTAGGCCCAATTAGTGAAAAAGATATTGAGGTAGATGTCATAGTTCAAAATGTTAGTGTAGATGGGAAGACCGATTTTACATTTACAGTATCAAAAGACGATGAAAGTGATGTAAAAGATATTATTGAAGAAATAAAAACAGAAGTTGAGTTTAAAGATTTGATGATTAACTCAGATATTGCAAAAGTTTCTCTTGTAGGAGTTGGCATGAGAACGCATGCTGGGATTGCCAGCAAAGCATTCAAAGCTTTATCTGAAAACGATGTTAATATTCAAATAATATCGACTTCAGAAATAAAAATTACGATGGTAATTGATAAAAGTTTAGTTGAAAAAGCTGTACAAGTTTTACATGAAGAATTTGAGTTAGATAAATAAAATGTATGATTTAGTTCTTAAGAATTGCAAGATAGTTAACGAAAACAAAATTTATGAATCAGATATTGCAATTAATGGATCAAGAATTGAATTAATTTCAAATTCTATAGATACTGAATCAAAAAAAGAAATTGATCTCAATGGTCGGTTTATTATTCCTGGATTAATCGATGACCAGGTGCATTTTAGAGAACCAGGTCTCACCCATAAGGGAGATATTGCTAGCGAATCCAGAGCTGGCCTAGCTGGAGGTGTTACAAGTTATTTTGAAATGCCAAATGTAAATCCAACTACTACAACAAATGAAAATTTAAGTAAAAAGTTTGATCTAGCTAGCACCAAATCTCTTTCTAATTATTCTTTTCATTTAGGAGGAAGCAATACAAATATAGAAGAAATCAAAAGGGTTGATATAAACCAAGCAGCCGCACTCAAAGTTTTTATGGGAGCATCTACTGGAGAAATGTTAGTTGATGATATAGATGCTCTTGATGATATATTTAATTATTGTCCTCTTATCGTAGTTACACATTGTGAAGACCCTGAAAGAGTTAAAACCAATGAACAGATATTTTTAGAAAAATATGGCAGCAATTTATCGGCTGAACATCATCCATATATAAGAGATGTTGAAAGTTGTTATTTATCGAGTTCATTAGCTGTAGATTTAGCAAAAAAATATGATGCTGACCTCCATGTTTTTCACCTAACAACAGAGAAAGAGATGGAATTATTTACTTCTGGAGAAGTAGATAATAAAAAAATAACTGCAGAGGTTTGTGTTCATCATATGCATTTTAATAATTCTTATTATGCTGAGTTAGGAAATCAGATTAAATGCAATCCTTCAATTAAAATGGAATCTGACAGATTGGCATTAATAGATGCTTTAAAAGGAAATAAAATTGATATTATTGCAACCGATCATGCCCCACATACTTGGGATGAAAAAAATCAAGATTATCCTAGCGCACCAGCTGGATTGCCGCTTGTTCAACATGGGCTCCAAATTCTTATGGATTTTTATCACGAAGGTATACTTAACCTTGAAATGATTGTTGAAAAGACCAGTCACAATGTTGCTAAAAGATTTCAAATAAAGGATAGAGGTTATATTAGAGAAGGTTATTATGCTGATTTAACAGTTTTGGACCTTGGGAAACCATATGAAGTTTCCAAAGAAAACATTTTATATAAAGTTGGCTGGTCTCCTTTTACTGGGAAAACGTTTAATTCATCTATATTTATGACAGTTGTTAATGGTCATATTGCATTTCAGGATGGCAAGGTAAATGATGATACCCCTCTTGGAATGCAGATAGAATTCGATAGATAATTTAGTTATCTTTATATTATCAAAGAGTTATAATCCATTTTTTTAATAAAATTAGGAGAGTTGGCTGAGTGGTCGAAAGCGCCTCCCTGCTAAGGAGGTAACTGGGCAACTGGTTCGAGGGTTCGAATCCCTCACTCTCCGCCAAATATGTTTTAATAGAGTATGAATGAAGCAGTAAAAAATTTCCTTACTGGTTACTCAATAGAAGTAACTCCTAGGGTGGTTTCAAATATAGATAATTTTTCAGATATTCTTCCAAAAGGAACCTTAGTTTATATTGCATATATAGAGGGAACACCTATTGAAGATATGGTCAAAACCTCGAGGGAATTAAAAGAAAATGGCTTTGTTCCAATGCCGCACTTTCCAGCAAGAATAATCAAAGACAAACAGAACCTTAACGATTGGATTTCTAAATATAAAAATGAAGCAGATGTTGAAGATGCTTTATTAATCGCAGGAGGTCTTGAAAAACCATATGGAGAATTTGATTCATCAATGCAGTTAATTGAGACAGGACTATTTGACAATGCTGGATTTAAAAATTTGCATTTTGCTGGACATCCTGAAGGAAGTTTAGATATTGATCCCGATGGCAGCAGAAATAATGTAAACGAAGCTTTATCATGGAAAAAAGAATTTTCTTCAAGAACAGACGCATCTGTAGCACTAACTACACAATTCTGTTTTGATGCAAAAGTTGTGATTGATTGGGTAGAAGAAATTCAAACCATAGGAATTGACATACCTATTCATATAGGAATTGCTGGACCTGCAAAACTACAAACTTTAATAAAGTATTCAATAGAATGTGGGGTTGGAACTTCATTAAAGATTCTTCAGAAAAGGGCTAAAGATATATCTAAATTATTGTTGCCATACAAACCAACTGAAATAATTAAAGATTTAGCAGATTATAAAAACAATAACCCAGAATTTAATATAGAAAAAGTACATTTCTTTCCCTTTGGCGGAGTCAAACAAACGAGTAATTTTGTAAAAGATTTTTAATATTTAAAAATACAAATCTAGAAATCTTTTTTTATTTGGTATTAAAATTGCATATTATAGTATGTATAATATTTAATCATAATAAAATAGGAGTAAATTATGGAAGAAATGGTAATGCAAAGTGGCATGGTTGAACTTGGTTTGTGGGAAATTTTTGCACAAGCAAGACAAGCAAATGCTACTACGTTTTTAGCAACTGTTATTGCTGTTTGGATTGCAGCAAGATTTTCTAGTGTTTTAATGGAAAAAGGACCTAATCTTTTAGGAAAAATTATCTGCACAGCATTTGCTTTCGGTGTATTTTTATTGGCTTTTAATAATGGTCTTTGGATCACTGGGACAATGGAAGGAACTGCTGCCGCATTAGCTAATTTAGATGCCGTAAATGGCGCAGTTGATATTAGTGCTGGTTCTCAAGGCCTTATTGATAATGTTGCTTCAAATGGAAATATTATTGGGAAGGTTGGGGCTTGGCTATTTTTTGTGAGTGGTTTATTAATCGCAGTTGTACCACTTTGGTTTAATCCAAATGACTAATAGCATAAATATGAAAAATTTTTATAAAATTTTAAGTGTTCTATCTTTAGCAATTCTAATTAGTTGTTCTGGAAGCGATATGTCTTCTTCATCAAATGATGAAGGGCCAATCTATAAGGGACCATACTATAACGAATTTTTAGTATGTAACGCTGGGCCAAATTTTACTGAAGAAAGTGTAGGTGAAATGATGGCTGCATATAAGGAATTACCTGTACCTAGTGGTTTAGGCTGGTCAGGTATTTATTCTCCAGTTGGTGAAGATCATAGATATTCAAACGGTTGGTGGGAGCTTGAATGGGATTCAAAAGAAAGTGCTGATGAGGCATGGAGTAATCCATCTTCTGAATTTTTAGTATGGGCTGAAAAGTATGAAGAGGTTATATCATGTGACGGTGAGGGAAGATTCCCATGGACTTTTTACTTACCAAGGCCTGCTGACTCTTTTGGAGCGGTTATGGGTGAAGATGGATATTTTGCATCTGAATTTTTGGCATGTAATTTTAATGAGGGTAAATCAGGATCTGATTTAAGAGCTTCGGTTGTTCAATTTAATGAATATTTAGATAACAACGAAAGCAGCGGCCCATACTTCTTTGGAGTATATTTCCCTCGATTTGAGGAGGCCACAAGTGACTTTCTATGGGGTAACTGGCATGCAAGCTTTGATGGAATGAAGGCTGGTAATGAGAATTTTGCTGAAAATGGAAAAGCCATGCAAGCAAAGTTTAATGAAATATCAACATGTTTATCACCTGATTACTACGATAGTTGGGAGCTAATTAATATTCCTAATTAATATCAATTTTATTCTAATGTGGAGATTAAACTCTCTACATTAGAATAATTCAGTCAACATACACCTGGCAGAACCACCGCCATATTTCTCTATAGTTGGAATATCTGAATGAATAATATCTTTATAAGTCTCTAAAAATGTAGTGATTTGTTCTTGTTTTAAAGCATTATAAGCAGTTGATGACATTATTAAATACAGTTCATTGTTAGAATTTTGAGCCTCAATTGCATTTCCACAAAAGCTTAATAATTGATTTGACGATAACTCAACAATTTTATGGTAGCGATTTACCTTTTCTTTTACGAAATCTCTATATTCTGATTTTATTACATCAAAACAAATTCCTATAATCTTAGTACCAACAAACATCATCACATCTGTATGATAAATGGCTGATCCAGTATGACTTTCTGTTTCAAATTGAACTAATTCGAAACCATTCTTTTCACACCATAATTTAAGTTGATCTGCATTTGTTCTAGGTGATATGCCTGCATAAACACATCTATTAACTCTATCAAAAACCATGCTACTGGTTGATTCAAGAAAAATTTCTTTTTCTTCAAGATAAGACATATCATCAGTTAGCTGATATGTTTCTAAAAGGTGTTCAATCATATGTGGTTTTTTTTCGATTCTTCTATTAGGTGCTAGCATGCTAAAAATCTGCATCGTTTTATCAGAAAATGTAATAAACCAATTTGGAAAAATATGATCAGGGCAATCTTTGCTTCCTTTCATAGAACTAACTTTAATTCCTTTGCTTTCAATGATATTTTTAAGATTATGAAATTCGCATAGAGCACTTTTTGCAATTTCTGCTGGAGTTTCATTAATTTCATTTGTTTGATAGTGGTTCGTATGAGAAGTTTGTTCATTTGCATAAAAAGAATCAGGTTCAATCATAAATAAATGTGATGCTGATTGTTTAGTCATTTTCTTCCTTGCTGATAAATTCAATGTGGTTAAAATACACTCATGTCTAAAAGTATACAAGATGAACTTATAAAAAAAGAATCACTTTTTGGGGCCCAAAACTATTCACCTCTTTCTGTGGTTCTTGAGCGAGGTGAAGGGGCATACCTTTGGGACGTTGATGGTAATAAATATCTTGATATGGTTTCAGCATACTCTGCCGTAAGTCATGGTCACTCCCATCCTGAGCTAGTTAGAACAATAAAAAAACAATCTGAAAAATTGGCAATAACATCAAGAGCTTTTTATACAGAACCTTTTGCAAAATTTTTAGAAAAATTAAGCACTGTTTCTGGTTTTGAAAGTATTTTGACTATGAATACAGGCGCAGAGGCAGTTGAAACTGCGATAAAGGCTGCAAGGAGGTGGGGCTACTTTACAAAAGGAATACCTGAAAATAAAGCGGAGATAATAGTTGCTGATGGAAACTTTCATGGAAGAACAACAACTATTGTTGGCTTTTCTTCAGAAGATTCATATAAAAAAGGCTTTGGACCTTTTGGCAAAGGGTTTGTAAAAGCAAAATTTTGTTGGTCTGGTTGTAGTATCAAAGAATCAATAGAATCTTTTAAATCAAAGATTAATAGAAATACATGTGCAATTTTAATTGAGCCTATCCAAGGCGAAGCTGGTATTAGGGTGCCTGAGAATGGATGGCTAAAAGAATTAAGAGATTTATGTACATCAAATAATATATTAATGATTTTAGATGAAATACAAAGCGGTTTAGGAAGAACTGGAAAACTATTTGCATTCGAACACGAGGGCATTACTCCTGACGGACTTATTCTCGGGAAAGCGCTTGGAGGCGCAATGTTGCCTATTTCAGCCTTTTTAAGCTCAAAGGAAATAATGAATCATTTTGATTCAGGTTCGCATGGTTCTACTTTTGGAGGAAACCCTTTAGCTGCAAAGGTTGCAACCAAGGCTCTAGAGCTATTATTTGATGAGAGACTTATTGAAAATAGTAATCGTTTGGGCGATTACTTTATCTCAAAATTAAAAAAAATTGATAACAAGATTATAAAAGAAGTAAGAGGAAAAGGATTATGGGTTGGAGTAGAGTTAAATGAATCAAAGGTTAATGCAAAAGATTTATGCTTGATGTTGCTTAAAGAGGGTCTTTTGTGCAAAGAGACACATAAAACTGTTATCAGGTTTGCGCCACCATTGATGATTTCGAAAGATCAAATTGATTGGGCAATTGAGAAAATTACCAAAGTAATAAGATCGATCTAAATTAAAGAAATTCTTTAATATATTCTATTAGTTCTCTAATGCGTTCGTAGCCTTCCAATTCAAAAACCTATAATGGACCTTTGTTTTTGCATCACCATATGGAATTTTTGTAAAATTTCTTATATCAACCAACGATGCATAAATAGCTGATTTAGAAATTTCATCGTAATCATCATCATTTAAGGCGCCAATTAGACTATCAAGATATTTTGACTGCAGACCCATCTTAAAAGTAGTGGGCATTTCTCTTTGAACAAAAATTCCTTCAAATAGATCACTCAAAACCTCATCAGGCAAGTAAGTATTTCCATATTGAGAACTATCTACCAATCTTTTCATGACAGTAGGGTGAAGGATATGTGAAATAGCTCTTCCTTGAAGGTCTAAAACTAGATCATGTAGTTTAGGGTCTTCATTGGCTCTTCTTCCTGAGCTATATGCAGCACGTTTTTCACTTTGAAGGTACTTAAGTAAATTTTCATCAAATGTAAAAGCATTATTTGATAGAAGTTTTTCTACTATTAAATTCATAGCTTTTTTCTGATCTTCATAAGATACAGCTTCAAAAGGAGTTATATCTTTATTGGAATCATTTATAATTCTATTTGAGTAAACTCCTCCAATTAGTTTAACAACACCATCAAAAAACCTTCCTTTTTCTCTTGTAAGGCTATAAAAAGCAGATCTAAATTCTGAAGGTGTTTCTCCGTCAATAAGAAAAATGCTAGGTAGTTCCGCAATTTTTGCATCTAAAATATTAATACGGTCTGATGTGTAAGAAATTGGATCACTAGACATATCATATCTAACATTTCTAGGGTCGATATTTACTCCTGGAGAGGACATTGCATCTCCATCCGTTCCAAAGATGTATTCTGGTTGAGAAGACTTTGAAAGAATATTTTCTCTTTCCTCGTCACTAAGATTTGGAGTATATCCAAATTCAATTGCCCACATGTCATATGACCCCGGCCCAGAAGGGAAGTAATTTCCTTGGGCAATTCCTTCAGGAGCAAGGTTTATAGGATCGTAGTCCATCACAGAACCAATGTGGTTATCACCAGTTATTGATACATCATGTATTTCTTCAGCATCATATATCCAACTAGATTTAAAATTATGCCTTAAACCAAGTGTATGCCCAACTTCATGCATAGTAAGGGACACAATCCATTGTTCTAAAGGATCATTATCTTTAGAGTATCCCCATAACTTTCTATAGGTGTATCCTCTTTTTATAGCATTAAATTCTTGAACAATATCAGCAGCTATAATTTCACCAGTTCTTGGATTAGCTACACTTGGGCCATATCCCGAATATCTTGGACTTGGAGTTGAGGCCCATCTTACGACATTATATTTAACATCACCTGCATCCCATTCAGCATCATCAGGTTGTATTTTTGCAACTACTGCATTTTTGAAACCAGCTCTTTCAAAAGCTTTATTCCATCCTTCAATTCCTTTTACAACAAATGGACGAATTTCTTCAGGAGTTGAATTTTCAACCCAATAAACAATAGGTTCAACAGGTTCTGAAAGTTCTGCTTCTGGATCTTTTTTTATAAGTCTCCATCTATTCATTAAATCTCTAGCGTTATTTGAATCATATGTTGATAAGTCAGTAACTTTTTCTGAAAAGTAACCAATTCTTTGATCAGCAACTCTAGGTTCAAAATTTTCATCTGGCATTTCTACAAAATTATGAAGACCGTCTATAAATGTATATCTTTTATCAGCAACTGAATCTATTGAACCACCAGCTTTTGGTTTTGGATTATAAAAACTATACCTAACTTTAAAAGAAGTATTTTTTTCATAGTTTCTTACTTTATCTATATATGTTTTTGATTTATCTGGTTTACCAAGTATTAAGTTGTAATATTCCATATATTCTTTTGGAATATTAGGTATAAGACTAACAAGCATCTCACTCAAAAACATTTGATCTATATTTATCAAGTATTTTGATTCTTCATTAACAATAACAGAAAACCGTCCTAAAAATGCTTCAATAATATTTGTTATTTTTGATTGTGATATTTTGTTAGATTCATCATATATAAACTTCGTATTTTTTTTATACAAACCAATATCTTCTTTAAACTTTCTAAATTCAAATATAGAACCGTCGCCCAAATCACCTCCACTAGAACCAGCATCCGTTGGCCCATTTAGAATATAAGTGAAGTAAATGAATTCTTTATTAAGTTGATCTTCATTGATGATTAAGTAGTATTTATCTTTTTCTGTTTCATGAAGAATTTCCATAAAACCATCAATAGTAATATATTCACCATCCTCTAAGAATTCTTCTATAGTTTTGTATTCCTTTTTCTTTTCAGGCATACCATTTAGTTTTTTTGACATTACATCATCACTTTTCTCTTCAGGTGAAGTTGCTTTTTTATTATCTTTTGCAAACATGTTGTTTGAATAAGCATTCAAACCAATAAATATTATTGAGAATAAAAATATTTTTAATAGTTTAGAGTTATTATTCATATGTATAGTCCTTTAAAAACAGCATGTAATTCTATCTTAGAAACAAGCTTGCTGATAGTATATGTATATGAAAAATTATTATGCATTGATAACTGGAGCATCTTCGGGAATAGGCTTGGAGATTGCTAAAAATCTTGCTAGAAGAGGCTATAACTTAATTTTAACGGCTCGTCGAAAAGAATTGCTTGAATCACTTGCTAAAGAAATTACTGATAAAAATAGTGTTCACGTTGATCTTATCTCTATGGATTTAAGTAAATATGAGGCGCCAAAAGAAATATTTGAATTTTGTGAATCTAAAAACTATCAAGTAGATCTTCTAGTCAATAATGCTGGATATGGCATAAAGACATCTTTTCATAATACAAGCATCGAAGATGAAGAAAATTTTATAAGAGTTTTAGGCACATCTGTGATTATGCTGACTAAGTTGTTTATTCCAAACATGATTAAAAATGGCGTAGGTAAAATAATGATTGTCTCATCAGTAGCATCATTTGCTGCACCTTCAGCAATACAACCATTGTATGGCCCTATAAAAACTTTTATGAATAGATTTAGCGATTCCATTAATATTAATTACAAGCATAAAGGAATTACTTCAACATCAGTTTGTCCTGGTTTTACAGTAACGGGCTTTCATACTGCAAGTGGAGTTCAAGAGCAAATGGATAGAGTCCCTAAGTTCATGGTATTTTCCGCTGAAAGAATTGCTAAAGAAGCAGTTGATGCAACTTTGGCTGGTAAAAGTTTATGCGTGCCAACAAAAACATATAAATTTTTAGTATTTATGCTTAAGAATCTTCCTCAATCAGTCTTAAGACTGATTGGAACAGGGCTTGCTCCGGGAAGGTACGATAGAAATTAATTAAATTATTCCAAGAGCTTGATCTGATACAAAGGGGTTGGATAATCTTTCTGCTTCAAAAGTAGACATCGGCCCGTGACCAGGAATGAATTCAATATCTTTGCCAAGCGGCCATAGCTTTTCTTTAACTGAGTTTATAAGTTGGTCATAATTTCCACCTGGCAAGTCAGTTCTTCCAATTGAACCATTAAAAAGTACATCGCCGACTATAGCTAATTTATTTTCTTCATTATAAAAAATTATATGTCCAGGAGTGTGACCTGGACAAAAGTATACATCTAATTTTTCTTCTCCAACTTTCACGATATCACCTTCGTTTAACCATAAATCAGGTTGACAATTTTTAGAAGGAAGTCCAAACATTTGACCTTGTTCTTGAAGACCATCAAGTAAAAATTTATCTTCAATATGTGGACCATGAATTTCTACTTTTAGTATTTCAGATAATTCGGTTGCACCACCAGCATGGTCTATGTGTCCATGGGTTAAAAGAATTTTTTCAGGTATTAAATTATTATTCTTGGCAATTTCTAAAAGAATCTCAATATCTCCACCAGGGTCAACGATTGCGCATTTATTAGTAGTTGAACAATAAATAATTGATGCATTTTGTTGAAAAAGAGTGACTGATTGAACTAAAGCTTTTAACATAATTATTTTATAATATATGTATTAATTATATAAAAATGAATACCAAACATACAGAATCAAAATTATTAACTAGACAGGCCTCAAAAGAGGAAAATGATTTATTAATTTCAAGAATAGGCTCTACTTATGAAGCAGCTAAACTAAGAAATACTTTATATGACAAATCGCCTGAAAATTTTCACACTCCAGTAGAGTTTTCATGGAGTGCTTTTTGGAAAACTTTCATTTATGAAAATTTACCTCCAGTATTTTTTTCACCAATAGCAGCAATTTATTTAGAAGGTTCTCTTTCAAGGGCTTGGCATGTCTCACAAAATAGAAACCTATGTGCTTTATCTACTCAACACAATCCTTTACTGGCAATAATAATTTCTTGGTTAATTGTATACCCAGGTTCATGGTTGATAACCATAGCCTTGTTATTGGCATTATTTACAGATACTCAATTAATTCAGAATATAGATACCTTTCAAATATGTTTGGCTTACTTATGTTTGGTTATGAGAAGACTTATTATTTCAGCTAAATATGGATTTTTTAGACCTGAAGAATTAGAAAGACTCTGTCATCCAGCTCCAGAATGGAGTAATGATAAGACACAAAGAAAATTTATTGGTCAGGGATGGAGCAATCCTGAGAAATTTCCTGGATTAATTGAAGATGAAATGACATCAGCAATGGATGAAAATGATATATGTCTTCATGGCATTCCAATTGAAGTAGATGAAAGTGTTGCTGAATTAATTTCCAAACAAAAGAGTAGTAATATTTTTTCTGCAAAGACATCGGCAACCAAAGAAAAAGAAATATCATCAGCATTTTTTTTATTCAATATTATAAGATCAGTTTATAAAAAAGATTTTGTTTCAGGATTTAGATTTATACTTTATTCAACAATGTTGGCAATTATTTTTATTCCACTTTTAATAAAATTTGTTTATGGTGTTTACCTATTTGGCGATAATGCAATCGAAAAATTTATTAGCTCTATGTCAATTTTTGGTTTTGTAATATGTTTCCAACTATTTTTCTTTGGGTTGGTTTGCGCTATAGACTTTCAACGAAGAATTGAGACAACAAAAAAATTAGGAGAACTTGTCAGATTTCCTGGCATAAAATTCTCATCTTTATTTGAATCAAAAGATGAGACCAATAATAATTCAAGAATATTTATTGATCTTCAAAAAAGGGTAAATGTTTTTGCATGGATGAATATTAGAAATGTATTAAGATCTTTTGGTGAATCCTATCTTTATAGAATTGAAAGTTATACAGCAATTTTAGTTTTTTATTCTCTATTTTGTGTTGGTATATTAAATTTAATTGTTTGGACAGAGATGAGACATCATATATCAACTATTTATCTTATAGTTGCAATTATTGTATGCATCTCAGGCATAAGCATTTATTCAATATTTAAAGCTATAAAACTTCAATCTTTGAGTCAAAAACATAGAGATTTTGTAAGAAATGAAATATTTATTATTGAAGAAGAAATTTGTGAGCTAGAAGAAGAAAATACTAATGATGATAGGTTGAATGATCTTAAAAGCTCAAAAAACCTATTAACACAAGTAGATGCAAATATTAACTATAAAGAACTAATATATAAACCAACAACTATCATGGGATACTCTGCAAATCCAGGCGTCATTGGATCAGTTCTAGGATTAGTTTTAACTGGTTGTCTTTTTGCTGTTCAGGGTTTTGTATCTACGGGAATAGAATACGATACTGCTGGTTGGTTTAATTTTTAGAAAAATGCTATAAAATATGCATTTTTAACATTAATGGAATACAAAAATGAGTAAAAAAGTATCTAAAGAAGAGGCTTTAAAGGCTGTAAAAACTATTACCAAAGAGATTTCAGAGAGCTCGCTTGAGCAAGAGGCTCTTGAGGCAGTCAGAACCTTGATACTTTGGGCTGGAGATGATCCTGAAAGAGAAGGGCTAATAGATACTCCTAAAAGGGTTGTTAAAGCATATAAAGAATTCTTTTCCGGATATGAAGAAGATCCAGAAGAGATATTAAGCAGAACTTTTGAAGAAGTTGAAGGTTATGATGATGCGGTAATTGTTAGAAACATAAGAGTAGAATCTCATTGTGAGCATCATATGGTTCCAATTGTAGGAGTTGCACATATTGGCTATATTCCAAAAAAGAGAGTTGTTGGAATAAGTAAATTGGCAAGATTGGTAGATTTGTTTGGAAAAAGACTTCAGACACAAGAAACAATGACTGCGCAAATTGCAGATACAATTGATAAAGTTCTTCAACCAAAAGGAGTTGCCGTAGTTATAGATGCTAATCATCAATGCATGAGCACAAGAGGTGTCCATAAAACCGAATCTAGCACTATTACTTCAAGGATGTTAGGAACTTTTAGATCAGATAGTAAAGCAAGAGAAGAATTCATAAGTCTTATTCATTCACCAAAAAATCTTTAAATGAATAGGTCTCTGGAATATTCCAGTATTAAGCCTAATATTCCTATTATTCTTGCATCTGGATCAGATAGCAGAAAACAAATGCTTGAAGAAGCAGGAATTATTTTTGAGGTTATAGTTTCTTCTGCTGATGAAGAATTAATTAAGAATGAAATTTCATCGCTGCCATTTAATGAGCAAGTAATTCATCTAGCAAAAGCTAAAGCAAAATTAATAAGCAAAAAACACCCAGATAATATTGTAATTGGCGGAGACCAGATGTGTGTGCTTGGAGAAAAATTACTCCATAAACCAGGCTCAAAGGATAGAGCCATAGAAAGTCTCAAACTTTTATCAAATCAAACACATTTTCAGCATAGCGGAGTTTGTATTTATAAGAACAATGATTGTATTTGGGAATATTCTGAGTCAGTAGAGCTTAAAATGCATGATCTAAAAGAAACGGAGATTGAGAATTATGTTGAAATGGAAAATCCAATAAATGCAGCAGGATCTTATAAGTTTGAATCTTTAGGATGTAATTTATTTTCCTATGTGGGTGGTTCTTCATTCACAGTAAGAGGTATGCCACTAATACCATTATTAAATGCTTTAAGGGAACTGGATATAATTGATTTAAAATGATTTTATGAAAACATATCAAATTATAAAAACATTAGGACCTGAAAATGGATTTACATGTGCATACCGTCAATGGAGAGCTAAATCTGATTGTAAATATATCCATGGTTATAGCTTAGGTTTTAGGTTTACTATGGAAACTACCGAGCTAGATGAAAATTCATGGGTTTATGATTTTGGTAGTTTTAAAGATATACGTAAATGGGTTAAGGATAATTTTGACCATACATTATTAATAGCACAAGATGATCCTGAAAAAGATTTTCTTATAAGCTTTGTTGATAAAAAAATTGCTAAAGTCATAGAGTTCCCTGACGTAGGTTGTGAAAAGTTTGCTGAATATACTTACAATTTTGTTAATGAATATATTTCATCAGAAACTAGTGGACGGGTAAAATTAATTTCAGTTGAAGTTTTTGAGCATGGAGCCAATAGTGCAGTATTTAAAAATATTTAATACATTAAATAGCAAAAAAGAAACATTTAAACCTATTGATTCTAATCATGTGAAAATATATGCATGCGGACCAACCGTTTATAACTATGCTCATATAGGCAATGCAAGAATGGCGGTTGTTTTTGATACTTTTGTAAGGACGCTAAAGGCTGTTTATCCAAAAGTAACCTATGTATCTAATATTACAGATATCGACGATAAGATTATTGAAGCAGCAAAAGAACAAAAGGTTGAAATATCTCAAATAACAGACAAGTACACTAAAATTTATAACGAGGATATGGCAAGACTTAATGTTTTAGTACCAGATGTTCAACCTAAGGCTACAGAATTTATCCCGGAAATGATTAATTTAATTGAAGATTTGATTAGTAAAGATTTTGCATATGAAAAAGAAGGACATGTCTTATTTCATGTGCCTTTGTATTTAAATTATGGAAAATTATCAAATAGAAATAGGGAAGAACAGATAGCTGGTAGCAGAGTAGAGGTAGCACCTTTTAAAAAACATCCAGCAGATTTTATTTTATGGAAACCAAGTGATGATACACAACCTGGATGGGATTCTCCATGGGGCTTTGGGAGACCAGGATGGCATACAGAATGCTCAGCTATGTCTGAAAAAACACTTGGACTGCCATTTGATATACATGGAGGGGGAAGGGACTTAATTTTTCCACATCATGAAAATGAAATTGCACAAAGTTGTTGTTCTTCAGCAAATATCGATGATCCAACTTCTTATGCTAGATATTGGATGCATAATGGATTTGTTACGATTGATGGAGAAAAAATGTCCAAATCTCTTGGCAATATTATTTTAGTAAAAGATTTAATTGAACATCATCATGGGGAGGTTATTAGGTTGGCACTTTTATCATCTCACTACAGACAGGGATTGGATTGGAATGAAAAAATAATACACCAATCTAAAAAATTATTAGATAAACTTTATGCCATTCTTAAAGATCTAGATAATACCGATCAAGACGATGCAATTCTATTAAATAAAGATGTAATTGGACCATTAATGGATGATTTAAATACACCCGGGCTAATTGCAGAATTAAATAAAATAGTTAAAGAATTTAGCACAATAAAAGATGAAGAAAAGCCAGCTGTTAAATCAAAATTAATCTTTATTGGATCGACACTTGGAATTCTTGGAGATAAAAATTTTAATCATGTTTCTGATAAATTTAAAAATAAAATAGAAGAACTAATTCAAAAAAGAACAGAGGCTAAGCAGGATAAAAATTTTGATAAAGCAGATGAAATAAGGCAAGAACTACTAGACCTAGGGGTTGAAATAAAGGATACCAGCGATGGAACTAATTGGAATCTTAAATAGTGGGAATTCATCAAACAATTAATCTTCCTGAATCATATACAGACCTAGATCAAACTCTTAACAGCGCTGATTTAATATTTTCTGATGCTGTTGCTAATGCAACGACTCTTTTTCATACCCCAGTAGTATCTTCAATCAAAGGAAAAGAACTTGTGTCAAGAGTGATGGTTTTAAGAGAGTTTAATTTAACTAATAAAATGATGAGATTCCATACTGATTATAGGGCCGCTAAAATAAAACAATTTACAGAAAATAATAATGTATCTGTAATAGGTTATGATCCAGATTTAAAAATACAAATAAAATTACAAGGAAAAATTAGAGTCCATCATGCTGATGAGGTTACTGAGTCAGCATGGAAAGAATCTAATGCACGCTCAAAGAAATGTTATTCAATAAAAGATGGATCAACAAAAGAAATACTAGAACCATCTGACTATGATATTCAAGACTTTGAAGTAGAAGATGGTTATGAAAATTTTGCTGTTTTAATTTTTAATTTTAATACTTTAGAATTTTTATATTTAAAGAGTTCAGGTCATAGACGAGCAATCCATAGATGGGAAGATGATTTAAAATCAACTTGGTTAGTCCCTTAATACAATAAATAATGTATTATTTATACTCATTTTTAAATTTTATCGAGGAGAAAGAAATGAAAAAAATATTTTTATTAAGTATTTTAGTTTTTGCTACAGGCTCTATCTTTGCTGATGGGCATACAGCGGATGAAAAACAGGTCTTAAAGGCTTTGGCTGAATATTTTGATGCTAGGAATGATCAAGATTGGGAAAAAGCTGTCACATTTGAAAGTAAAGCTGGTACTTATAATACAAACTCTGATGGAAGCTTTCATAAACCGTTAATAAAACAATCAGCTGAAGATTGGGCTAACTCAAATCAAGGCGGATCTTTAAATATTTATTATCCTGAAGCAGTTATGCTTTCTAAAGATGTAGCTTTTGTTAGATTTTATTATGAGGGTATGACAGAAGTTTCTGGTATCACAAAACCTTATAGAACCAGAGTTACAATGACCTGGGTTAAAGAAAATGGAAATTGGGTAACTAGAACTCAACATTATTCTGCCGCTGCTTATGGAGGTGTCCATATTTCTCAAGCAAGCGATTTCCAAGATTAATTATTTTTGATTAACGAAAAAACCCTCTTTCATAGAGGGTTTTTTATTGGTGCCCTCTGCAGGAATCGAACCTGCAACTAATCCTTAGGAGGGATTTGTTATATCCATTTAACTAAGAAGGCTTTAAAATTGTTTTTTATTTCATAATAAATAACTTTATAAAAAAATTGAGATCCAATCTATAATATATATATGAAAATTACTTTACCTGACAAAAGTGTAAGAGAGTTACCAGATGGATCGTCTGGTTATGATATAGCAAAAGATATTGGCCCAGGGTTAGCTAAATCCGCTGTGGCAATCATTGTTAACGGCGAAAAAAAAGATTTACATGATATTATCGAAAAGGATTCAACAGCGTCAATAATTACAATAGATTCAGAAGATGGTCTTGAAATAATGAGACACACTCTTACTGCACAGGTTCTAGCAAAAGCTTTAAAAAATCTTTATCCAAAATCTTATTTAGCAATTGGACCAACGATTGAAGATGGCTTTTATTATGATATTGAAACAAGTCAATCAATATCAGCAGATGATCTTGAGAAAATTGAAAAAGAAATGAATAAAATTATTTCTTCAAAATCATCTATAACAAAGAAAATCGCAAGTAAGAAAGATGCATTAGAAGTTTTTAAATCCCTTGAAGAGCCATATAAACAAACAATTATAAATGAATCAGATCAAAAAGATAATTTTCAGCTTTATTATCAAGATCAAGATAGTTTTGTAGATCTATGTAAAGGACCCCATCTACCAAATTTGAGTTTTATAGGATCTTTTAAGTTAACGAAGGTTTCTGGAGCATATTGGAAAGGAGACTCTAAGAATACTATGCTTACAAGAATTTATGGTACTGCTTGGAATAGTGACAAAGATCTAAATAAGCACTTAAATTCAATTGAAGAAGCGCAAAAAAGAGATCATAGAAAGCTTGGGAAAGAAATGGATTTGTTTCACTTTCAAGATGAGGCCCCAGGAATGGTCTTTTGGCATCCAGATGGATGGACCATTTATAGACAATTACAAAACTTTGTAAGACAAAAGATTGAGAGTAATGGTTATGTTGAAATTAATACACCATTAGTAATTGATAGGAAGTTATGGGAAGCATCAGGACATTGGGATAAGTATCGAGAAAATATGTTTATCACTGAAATAGATGAAGAGCATGCAAATGAAAAAAGAGTTAATGCATTAAAGCCGATGAACTGTCCTGGCCATGTTCAAATTTATAATCAAGGAATAAAGTCCTACAAAGATTTGCCATTAAGATTTGCAGAATTTGGTGCCTGTCATAGATATGAGCCATCTGGAACGATGCATGGGCTCATGAGAGTTCGCGGATTTACTCAGGATGATGGACATATCTTCTGTACAGAGGATCAAATTGAATCAGAAACAGGACTATTTATAAATTTATTATCCGATATATATGCTGATTTAGGATTTAAAGATTTTAATATTAAATTATCTACAAGACCTGAAGTTAGAGTAGGGTCAGATAAAACATGGGATAAGGCTGAGCAAGCACTTGAATCAGCAATAAAAAATTTGGGATACCCATATAAGCTGGATGAAGGAGATGGCGCATTTTATGGCCCAAAATTAGATTTTGTTTTAACAGATGCAATTGGAAGGGCATGGCAATGTGGCACTTTTCAATTAGATTTTAATTTAGCAGATAGGTTGGATGCTGAATTTGTTGGCGAAGATGGAAAAAAACATATCCCAGTTATGATTCATAGAGCAGTTCTAGGATCTTTTGAGAGGTTTATTGGCATTCTTATAGAAAATTATTCTGGCAAGCTACCTTTTTGGCTTGCTCCTAAACAGGTTGTAATAGCCTCAATAGTTTCTGAAGTTAACGATTATGTTATGGAAATTCAAGAATTATTTAAAAATAAAGGCATCAGGACTGAAGTAGACCTAAGAAATGAAAAAATTAGTTACAAAGTGAGAGAACACAGCTCTAAAAAAGTACCTATTATTTTAGCAATTGGAAAAAATGAAAAAGCTGATAATACTGTCTCTATAAGAAGAATAGGCAGCAATGATTCGAAAGTGATGGATTTAGATAAAGCAGTTCAAGAAATTACTAAAGAAAATACTATATGATTGCTAGAATCTTCATACTACCAATAAGGTTCTATAGATACTTTATTTCACCCTTATTTCCTCCTACATGCAGATTTCAGCCCACTTGTTCAGCATATGCTATTGAGGTCATTCTAGAAAAAGGGGTTTTTAGGGGCACATTTCTTGCAATACAAAGGGTTTTAAAGTGCCATCCTTGGCATAATTCTTAATAAAAAACCGGTTTTTTTAGCACCTAAAAAAAATATATTTTTCTATCATATTCTTATATGATATGATTCACACATAATTTATGCGTTCATACGTAGCAATAAAGGGGGTTATATGAACAATTTTTTAAAAATTACATTTGGTTTTTGTGCATTCTTTTCGTTAGCTTTTTCAACGAATATATCGTCACAAGAAATTGAAGAAGTTGTAGTTACAGCAACTAAAAAGGAAGAGTCTATTCAGGACTTGGCAATATCAATCGAGGCATTTACTGCTGAAAGCATGGAAGAGAATATGATTGAAGATGCTTCTGACTTGCAAGAAGTAGTCCCAGGCTTAATTATCGATAAAGGTATTGGTTCAGGTGCTTCATATGCGATTCGTGGTACTGGATCATACGGTGTTGGTGCTGCTGTTGTAGGAGCAGTGGTTGTATCAACTAACGGACATGATGCAGGCACATCATCATTTGCTGATATAGGTTTCTTTGATGTTGAGCGTGTTGAGGTTCTTAAAGGTCCTCAAGGTACTCTATTTGGAAGAAATGCTGTTGTAGGTGTTATTAATACTGTTACAAAAAGACCAACATCTGAATTAGAAGGAAGTTGGGATGTTTCTATGGGTGACTATGATGCAATAACTTCAGAATTTATGTTGAATGTTCCAGTCTCAGATACAATTAGTGCAAGACTTGCATATACTTCAGTTGATAGAGACGGTTTTTCAACAAACATCCGAGATAATAAGAAATTTAATGATAAGCATGCTTATGGAGCAAGATTATCTGTAGATTTTGACGTCAGTGAAAAAACAAGGATTATGTTGACTGCTGATATGTATAAAACAGATGACAATAGAAATAACATCGGCGCACCATTTTGTGAAAGCCATGGCTTGTTAGGTTGTAACCCACTAACAGCAGGTAGTCCAAACGTGCCAGCTGACTCAAGAGGTAGTACAGCTGCTTTATTTAATGTTGTCGCTGGTTTAAAGCAATCAGCTTACAGTAATTCATATGCTGGTATGCCAACACCGGATAATTTCCGTGAAGCATATTTAACTAGAAGACCTGAGCAAAATTCAGAATATAATTTTTCTCAGTTACATATAGAGCATGATATAAGCGATGAGCTAATGTTGTCAGCTAAAGTTTCCTACCAAAAGAGATTTTATTATCACATGAATGATAATGACTACTCTCATACTACTGCACCATTACCAGGGATTCTTAATGCACAACTTGGTGCTTTAATTCCTTCAATAGAATGGATGGGCAGCTTTGGTGGTAACTTTAATGGAAGAGAGTATGGATTTACCGAGTTGATTACTGGTGATAGAACTTATGAGTTCTCTCATTCAGACTTCTTTTCAACGCAAGCAGAAATTAACATAATTTCTAGTTTTGATGGCCCAATGAACTACACAGCTGGTATCTATATGTACGATGGTAGAAACCATAACAGATATCAGGTTCAAACAGCTGCATGGAATATGACAGGTAACTTTGGTCAACATCCATATGGAGCTGCTTTATATGGTGGTGCTTATGCTGCATATGGTGGTATACCTTTCTATCAAACTTGGGTTCTTGGTGGTTTATCAGGATCTGCAGTTTGTGGATCTGGTGTATTAGGACCAGTAGCGGCGGCAGTACCTAGTACAGCTAACCCTGCTTGCTTAAGTGGATTGTTGGCTGCGCAAGGAATCGCACCGTATCATATTCCAACCACAATATCTGGTTATTTAAATGATGACCATGTTAGAACAAAGTCAACAGCAGTATATGGTGAGCTTTACTATGATTTAAGTGAAGATACTATGTTAACACTTGGTTATAGATGGAATGATGACGTTGTAAAAGATACTCTTATGACTTGTTTAACAGACTTTGATTGTCCTCTTTACCCTGCCTCTCAATGGGCTACTGGTGAGTATGGATTTCATCCAAACTATGAAGTGATTGCAAATGATGCTACTGCATATAAAGTTTCACTTAAGCATAATATATCTGATAACCAAATGGTTTACGCTAGTTATACAACTGCTAATAAAGCAGGTGGTAGTAACCCAGTTATTGGATTAATTCCTGATCCATATGACCCTGAAGAAACAGGTGTTTTTGAAATAGGAACTAAAAGTATTCTATTTGATGGAGCAATGTTATTTAATGCAACGTTCTTCATGAATGATACTAAAGGTATGCTTATTTCAAATATTGAAAATGCTGGATCAGTTAACTATAACGTTGATGCTGAAATTACAGGTTTTGAAGGTAATTTAATAACTTATTTAGGTGAAAGCACGAGCTTGGATGTGAGCTGGTTACTTGTTGAAAGTGAGTTAGGTGAGGCAACTATGCCTGATCCTATTAACCCTGGCGGCATAGTAGCGTTATTAGATGTTAATCCAGCGTTATTCATTCCTGGTGTGGGTTGTGCTACAGCAACTGGCATGTGTCCTCCAACTGCTTTTGGTGGTGGAGTTGATGGATTGCCATTTGATCCAGCTGGCGCTGTTCAATACGGTTATGGTGTTGATTCATCTGGAAATATAATTCCTCTATTTAAATCTGCAGGTTACTTATGTACTGCACCGTTTAATCCTTTGGGAGGAGTTTCTTGTCCAGTGGCACCAGCACAGTTAAATCTTAGCGGTAATAGTGTTCCTCAGTCACCTGAGAGTTCATATAGTATTGGTGTTAACCAAGATTTTGCTACAGGCAATGGAATGGTTACAGCAAGACTTGCTTACAGATATCAAGCTGAAAGAGAAGGTAACGTGTTCAACCAAGATAGAGCAAGAATGCCTGAAACTGATTACATGGATATGAACATTACTTATACACCAAATGATGGTGACTGGTATGTTCGTGTTTATGCTAAAAACTTAAATGATGACCAATATGTTGGTACATGGGCTGCTTCTTCTGCATTGCAGGGTGGTGCTCAATTTGCTACATATACTGATCCAAGAACTTGGGGTATTCAGTTTGGTTCTAAGTTTTAATTAACTAGAATAATTATTAAAGCCCAGTTTTTGCTGGGCTTTTTTTTACTTATACTTATACTATGAAACCCTTACCTTACAATCCTGATTCTGTAATAGTCACTGAAGAAATGTGTGATCATAATGGGCATATGAATGTTAATTATTATTATCAATTGTTTGATAGCACATATACATCATTTTATATTGATGAATTAGGTTTTGATGAGGCCTATATGGAAAGAGGCTTTTCAACATTTACTTTAGAAGATAGTATTCGATATTTAAAAGAATTTAGATTAAATGATATTGTCTATCCCTCATTTCAATTATACAAAGCAAACAAAAAACTTCTGCACTTTATTGGAATACTTCAAAACAAAGATGATGAAGTTGCCGCTATTTTTGAGACTGTATTAGGCCACATCGACCTTAACAAAAGAAAGATTGTTAATTTCTCTAACCAAATGATTGAAAATTTATTAAAAGTTTCTAGTGAACAAAGAAAAATATCTGAATTGCCTTTTAAAGTAAAGCTTCATATAAAGGATATTAATGAATAAGTTTATTAGTACAATATCCCTGGTCTTTATTTTTTATACTCATCTTATTTATGGTTTTGAATTTAGTGCTATGACGCTTAATACACAAAATTTATTCGATACTACTGATGACTTAAAAAAAGATGACAAAGCATATTTACCTATTGAATTAAAACAATCCAAAAAACATGTAAGCGCTTGTAAAAAAATAAAAGTTAAATCATGGAGAGAGGAGTGTCTATACCTAGACTGGGATAATGAAACTAAAGATATAAAGCTTGCCAACTTAGTTAAGAATATCATTTCATATGATAAGAATGGCCCAGATATCCTAGCGCTTCAGGAGGTAGAGAATATTAATATTCTTAAGCAACTATTTTTATTATTAGAGCCCTATGGTTATATAGATTACGAGTTATTAGAGAGCAATGATTATCGTGGGATTGATACTGCTTTTATTTCAAAATTTAAAATATTGGATTCAAAGCTTCATTACATTTCTTTTTCTGGAGAATTTGAAGATAAAGATACTAGACCAATTTTAGACATTTCAATAAATATAAATAATAAGAATATAAAAATTTATAATGTACATTTTCCTGCTGGCTATCATGATGTTTCAATGAGGATAGACTCTCTTAACTTACTTAAAGAATTATTAAATACCCACAATAAACCAACAATTGCTCTAGGTGATTTTAATGTAAATACTAAAGAAGATAATAAGCATAAGATTTATCAATCCCAAGAAGATAAATGGATTATTGGTCATTTGATTGGGTGCAATGATTGTAAAGGCACCTATTTTTATAATTACGATAAATCTTGGAGCTTTTTAGATACGATCTTTCTTTCTAAGAATAGATCTATAAGTTTTATTTCTAACTCAGTTGAAATACATGATACGAAAGAAAATTCATACTTTGATACTGGCAAGCCTATAAGATTCAATCCTGTCAGTAAAAAAGGGGTGTCAGACCATCTTCCAATGGTTGCAAGGTTCGAATTAAATTAATTAAAAAAGATTTTATCTTTTATGACAATCTGAGCAATCTAGCTCATTACAAGTCCTATGATTTTTATAATGTGAGAATGCAAGAATCATTGACCCTACTACGGTTAAACCTCTTTCACCCGACTCTCCAAGAATATTTTCTAGAAGAACTGCAAAGATAAGAATTGTTAACCCTGTAATACCTGTGACAAAAAAAGTAATAGTTTTATGGTTTTTATATCCTAAACTTAAAGCAAATAAACTAATTGGAACAGCCAACATTAATAGCAAATAATGTATAAGTTCACTTTCAATCGTGAATGCAGATACGCCATAAGCCAAGATAATAACTGCAGGGGCAAAAAAACAATGAATCACGCAGGCCATGGACAAACCCATCGCCAATTTGTCTGAATTTAATTGTGTTTTTATCATATTAGTTTGTTTGGCCTATTTTTAAAAATTATTTCCGCCAACCGCCTCTATCAAAGATTCTCAGGTATGTAAGTTGGTCATGATCTGAATCATTCACCACTTTACAATAATCTCCTGACTCTACTAAAACAACATCTCCAGCAGATAGCTCATATGAATCTTTGTGTTCTATTCCATGAGATGGATTTGTACCATGCCCATCATCAGAGTTCGTATATTCAACAATCTCCATAGTCCCTCTGCCATTTGTTATGACATAAACAACATCTGAATCAATAAGCTTGTGGCCTTTAGTTGATTTTCCAGGCTCAATTACAGTTTTGCTTGCAATAATTCTTTGCAGTAAATCATTTGTCCAAACGGTATATTCATCAGTTGATTTTTGTGGTGATCCACCTATTCTAAAATTAGTATATTTTTTAGCCATAATAAATTTCCTTGAGACATTATAAGTATTTGTTATTTATATTCTAGTATATATTTTATATAAGGGTGTCGCTATTAGACATAATTTAATATACTTAATAATCAAAATTTATAAGTTTATAGAGGAGTTAAGCCCAATGAGTAAAACGTATACAAATCCAGAAACAATCGGTCTTCATGCTGGATGGAGAAAAGATGAAAATACTAATTCTGTAGCAGTTCCAATCCATCAAACATCAAGTTTTCAATTTGATGATTGTGATCATGCTGCCAATTTATTTGCTTTATCCGAGTTAGGAAATATTTATTCTAGGATAATGAATCCAACATGTGCAGTGCTTGAGGATAGAATGGCAGCTCTTGAAGGTGGTGTAGGGGCCTTAGCTGTAGCTTCGGGTCAAGCTGCTTCAGCATATGCCATTCAGAATATTGCTCGTAAAGGAGACAATATAGTAGCGTCATCGCATTTATATGGAGGTACTTATAACCAATTTAAAAACCCAATGTCTGATATGGGTATTGAAGTTAGGTTTGTAGATCCGGCTGATCCTAATAATTTTGCAGAAGCAACTGATGAAAATACTCGTGCTTATTATGGAGAAGTATTACCAAATCCCAGCTTTGAAGTATTTCCTATTTCTGAGGTTGCTGAAATTGGAAGACCATTAGGGATTCCATTAATTGTTGATAACACTGCAGCGCCCGTAATATGTAAACCTTTTGATCATGGTGCGGCTGTATTAATTCACTCCACAACTAAATTTATAGGTGGTCATGGTACATCTATTGGGGGAATTATTGTTGATAGTGGAAACTTTGATTGGGAAGCATTCCCTGAAAGACAACCAGCATTAAATACACCTGATCCTTCATATGGTGGAGCAGTATGGACTGAGGCTGTAAAACCATTAGGACCAATCGCTTACATCCTCAAAGCAAGAACAACCATCTTAAGGGATATGGGAGCAGCAATGAGTCCTTTTAATGCATTTATGTTTATACAAGGTCTTGAGACTCTTGCATTAAGAATGAAGGAACATTCAGCAAATGCAGAAATCGTTGCTAAATATTTATCTGAACATGATTCAGTTGAAAGAGTTATATATCCATCAGTTATGGATGGTTATGCCAAAGAAAGAGCTGAAAAATATCTTTCCAGAGGAAATGGAGGTTTAATGGGTTTTGAAGTTAAAGGTGGCAGAGAGTCTGGTGAGAAATTCATCAACGCTCTTGAAATGGTATATCATGTTGCAAATATTGGAGACTCAAGAAGTCTTGCGATTCATCCTGGTAGTACGACTCATAGCCAATTAACAGAAGAAGAACTTCTATCTGCGGGTATCACTCCAGGCTTTGTTAGATTATCAATAGGCTTGGAACACCCGGATGATATTATTGCTGACTTTGACCAAGCTTTATCGAAGATATAATAAGTTTTGAACCAAGAATTAGTTACTTACATAGTTCTTGGATCAAATCAAAGACTTAAAAATATAAAAATTCCTTTATCTAACAAGATGGAGGAATATCTTTTAGCAAATCTTGATGATAATAATTTAATTGTAAAGACAATAGATAGTTTAGTATCTAATGCTAAAGGAAACTTAGTTGTATTGTTGCCACCATCTTCACTACCTAATAAAAAATCAAAGGAAATTCTTAAAAAGATTTCTATGATTGATTTATTGGCATGGGGCTGGTTTCAATTTAATAAAAAGAATAATGATATTATTCAAAACTTAAAAAAAATATCATCTGCTATGAGAAGTATTCCAAATCTAGAACAGGGAATATTTTTTAATAAAAGATTATATTTTTCAGTCGGAGGCATTGGCGCTTTTGGGGCTCAACCTTTTAAGGAAATATCCAAAAGATTTTATTCAAGAATTGATCCACAAAATCCATTACCACCACTTATAATAAGAACCAAAAATTTAGAATTATTTAAATGAACACAGACCAATTAGTAAGCGCAGAAAATATAACTTATAAAATTAATGACAATAAACTTTTTCATAATATTTCCTTTTTTCTTGAGAAAGGCAAGGCATTACATATCTGCGGATCAAATGGATCTGGGAAATCTACTTTGATTAGAATTATTCTAGGTATAACAAGCCAAACTAAAGGTGATATGAATATTTTTTCTGAAAAGAAAATTTGTTATTTAGGACATAAAAACGCAATCAAGTCATATTTGAGCATCGAAGACAATCTTTTGATCATGGGGCTAACAACCCATTCAAATATCAATAAATATATAGACATTCTTGAGTTAAGAGATTACTTGGATGTTATTGTAGGAAACTTGTCTTTTGGACAGCAAAAGAAAGTAGCTCTGTTAAGAGTCTTCTTAAATGATTCAGATTTGATAGTATTAGATGAGCCATTTGTAGGGTTAGATTCTGATGCCCAAAATCTACTAAATCAATTTTTAATTGAAGAATTAAATACAAAAAAAGGGTTGATATTTACGTCTCATATTAAGTGTGAAATAAATTCAAAGACAATTAATCTAGAGTAATGAAAATATTTTATTTAGAGCATTTAAAGCTAAGAAAAAAAACAAGGAGTTGGCTTGGACCTATTTTAGTTTTTTCTCTTATTATGATCGCATATCCATTAACAGTAGAATTTTTACAAACGAACCTTGAGAAGGGCTTTTATTCTTTATTATGGATCTCTATATTATTATCTATGATGCTTGCAACTGAAGATATCTTCCTAGAAGATTTCAGCGATGGCACATTAGAGCAAACGATAATATCAAATACATCATTTCCTTTATTGATTGCCAAGAAGATTTTTATATACTGGTTGATGATTGGTGTCCCAATTTCATTTTTAAGTTTTCTTTTTTCCTTAAGTCTCACTCAGGATTTCAACTTAAGTTTATCAATATTCCCTTTGTCAGTTGTTTCTTCGTATATATTTTTAAATCTTTTTGTATTTGGTAATGCACTTAGTCTAAATAAAGGTTCTGTTTTAGGTGCAATCATTACCATGCCATTAGCATTACCAGTTTTAATAATTTTAGGTAAAAGTGTAATTGCTATAGAGTTTGGAATAAATTATGTTGAATTTTTGCTCTTATTATTAGGAATCTTATCTATTATAATAACTATAGTACCTTTTATAATATCTTATGTAATTAAAGCTCATTTAGAGTAAAGATTATTCAAGCACACAAGTAAAAGTGATAAAAAGATTTATACATCAATTTGCATCGCCTAAAACTTATTTATTTCAAGTGAATAAGATATATAGATATATTTTTTATATCTCATTAATCATTTACTTATTTTCATTGACGTGGGGCCTTCTATTTACTCCAGAAGATTTTGTTCAAGGAAATTCATATAGAATAATCTATTTACATGTTCCTGCGTCTTTTATGTCGCAATCTCTTTATGCCATTATGGCGATAACAAGTATTACCTACCTTATATGGAGAGTTAAGCTAGCAGCATATTTTATTATTGCAATTGCACCAATTGGTGCTATGACTACTTTTATAGCACTTATTTCAGGATCAATCTGGGGTATTCCGACATGGGGTACATGGTGGCAATGGGATGCAAGGATCACATCAACACTGATATTATTTATTATGTATTTAGGACTTATCTCTCTTCATAATTCTTTTAGCAACCATGAAAAGGCAGATAAATTATTGTCATGGTTGGTCATTGTTGGTTTTGTAAACATACCCATTATTAAAAAATCAGTAGATTGGTGGAGTACACTACATCAGTCTGCTTCGATTACATTAACTGATAAACCATCTATTGATCCTTCAATGTTATACCCTTTGATTGGTTGTATAATTGGTTTCTTTGGACTAATCATTTGCTTGGTAATTCTTTCTTCAAAATATCAAATCTTTAAAAGAGAAAGAAAAAAGTCATGGGTTAAAGAGTATGTTTGAGTTTGCATTTTCATCTGTTAGAGAGGCTATATACATGAATGGTCATGGTGTTTATGTTTGGACCGTATTTTTAATCGTAATAACTAACATCACATACTTTTTTATAAACTATAAAAATAAAATTAATAAAATTAAAAAGAAATTAGATGCATCCTCATAGAAGAAAAAGATTATTCAATATTATACTTGTTCTTTTATTTTCAACATCAGGAATAGGCTTAATATTATATTCTTTAAACACAAATTTAGATTATTTTTTTACTCCCACGGAGCTTACAAACATTAATATTCCAGAAGACAAGAGAATAAAGATTGGCGGAATGGTTTTAGAGAATTCTGTAGTTAGAGAACAATCAAAGGTTATATTTACTGTTACAGATTATAAAAACTATATCGAAGTTGTTTATGAGGGCATTGTCCCAGATTTATTTAAAGAGGGTAGCGGCGTTGTTGCATTAGGCTTTATGCAGAATGAGACTTTTTATGCACAAGAAGTATTGGCAAAACATGATGAAAATTATATGCCGCCTAATTTAAGCATCAATAATGATAATTGAGATTTCACATTACCTATCTATTTTAGCAACAGGATTATTTCTCCTTATTGGATTAATATCTTTTATTACAACTGATACTAAATATACAGCAAAATTAATCAGCAAAACTTTTTCCCATGGATTTCTGCTATTACTTGTTTCATTTATTATTTATATATGGCTAGCAATTACAGATAACTTCAGTGTTCAATATATTGCAAATCACTCTAATACAGAATTACCAGTTTTTTATAAAATATCTTCTATTTGGAGTGCGCATGAAGGGTCAATGTTTCTTTGGATAATATTTATAGCATTATGGGGATTTATTTTTAACATCAATATAAAGAATGATGAAGTGTTAAAACCTAAAAGTATTGGCGTTATATCATTAATTTTAGTAGGTTTTTTATTATTTCTACTTTTAACTTCTAATCCTTTTGAAACAATATTACCGATTGCACCATTAAATGGTGCTGACATTAATCCGGTTCTTCAAGATCCTGCTTTAGCCATTCACCCTCCAACTTTATATTTGGGCTATGTTGGCTTTGTTATCCCATTTGCATGCGCAATTTCATTTTTAATTAATGGAAACCCTGATGTTAGATGGGAAAAGCTAGTTCAAAAATGGTCAGTATTAGCATGGGTTTTTCTAACAATTGGTATAACTTTAGGTAGTTGGTGGGCATATTATGAATTAGGTTGGGGAGGGTATTGGTTTTGGGATCCCGTTGAAAATGTTGCTTTAATGCCATGGTTAGCTGCTACTGCTTTTCTTCATTCTTTGAGTGTTTCTATAAAATCTTCTCATCTTAGAGTTTGGACAATTTTATTATCAATTTCTGTTTTTTCTTTAAGTCTTTTTGGAGCATTTATAGTCAGGTCAGGAATAATTGATAGCGTTCATTCTTTTGCAAATGATCCTGATAGAGGTCTATATTTATTAATGTTTATTGGAATAATCTTAATTATTTCTTTATCTCTTTTTATATTAAGATTTTCTATCATTAGACCAATTGGCAATATAAAAAGTTTTTCAAAAGAATCATTTATATCAATTAATAATATCTTTTTTGGTTCGTTAATATTCTGTGTGATGCTTGGAGTCACATATCCACTAGTATATGAATACTTATTTGATCAAAAAATAAGTGTTGGGGCTCCTTTTTATAATGCAATATTTATTCCAATAGTATTAATAGCTAGCTTATTTTTGTTCTTTTCAGTTGACTCTAAATGGTCTCGAAATTTAAATTTTAATTTCTTTAGATCTCCCATAATAGTTTCAATAATTCTTTCAATAGCCTCAATTATTTTATTGATATATTTTTTCCAAACGAATAATTTTACATTTTTGATATCAGTTTATGTTGGATTATTAATAATATTTAGATACTGTATTGAAATATTTAATTCCTTTTATTTTAAAAAATTTATTAACCCCTTCAGTGCAATTGCCCATCTAGCATTGGGACTACTTTTATTATCAATATCATTTAATAGCTTGTTAAGTACTGAAAGGGCATTAAGCATTAGGCTAGACTCAACAGAAGAATACAAAGACTTAAAAATTTATTTAAAAGATATCAAAGTAGTTAAAAATTCCAATCATGACTCAATAAAAGCTTTATTTTTTATTGAAAATTCTAGAGGTGATATAGTCGAACTAAGCCCTGAAAAAAGAAGGTATCGTACCAGAGGACAAATAACAACCGAAACAGCAATTCATATAAGCCCTTTAAGAGATATTTATATAACAATAGGAGATCAACTTGATAACGGTAATTGGGTTGTCAATGTGCAACTTAATTATTTTATTAGGTGGATATGGTTCTCTGGATGCTTAATGGCGATAGCTGGAATAGTGTTAATATTTTCTAAAAGAAAAGTTTAAATTATGAAATTTTTATTTAAGTCCACAGTCTTATTATTACCTTTAGCATTTATAGCAATGTTTTATATTCTTTTGACAGAGGAGGATGCATACCCTGGAACTGATTATAAAACATTTGATATTCCGAAATTTCAGCTTGAGAACCTAGAAAATACTAAATTAATTGATAATGACGAAATCAAAGGCAACTTTATTCTGAATGTATGGGCTAGTTGGTGCATTACTTGTCGAGTTGAGCACCCATTCTTAATGAATCTTAAAAATCAAGGAATTAAAATAATTGGATTAAATTATAAAGATGAAAGATTTGATGCCATTCAATGGTTGGATAAATATGGGAACCCATATGAGATAATATTTCATGATTTAAAGGGCTCTTTAGCACTCGATCTCGGTGTAACAGGCGCACCTGAAACATTTTTGGTTAGTAATGGAAAGGTAGTGGCACACTACCAGGGAGAGGTTAATGATGCTGTATGGAGTAATGTATTCTTACCAATCATTAAAGAAGAGGGAATGTTTTAAGATGAAAATCTTTTATATTTTTTTAATCTTAATTTCAGCAAATATTTCATCAGATTCTTTATATGAATTTAAAAATGAAGTAAATGAAACTAGATTTAATAATCTAATAAAAGATATAAGATGTCCAAAGTGTACTTCAGGCTCATTATCAAGCTCTAATGCTCCGATATCAGAAGACTTAAAATTAAAAATTGTATCAATGATTCAAGAAGGTAAAACCGATCAAGAAATAAAGGATTATGTTACATCGAGATTTGGAAAAGAATCATTGTATGAACCAGAATTTAATAGTAGTACTTATATTTTATGGCTTGCGCCATTTGTAGTTTTATTTCTCGCTTTATTCATTTTTATATTTAGAAAGAAAACGTAATGCTTCCATTCTATTTGTTAACTTTTTTTGCAGCTTTACCTATTCTTGCATATATCCTGGCACAGAAGACCAATAATAAGGGACTGGTTATTGGTTTTACTACAATAGTTCTATCTTTATGTTTAGTAGTATTTGTTAGTAAATTTGCAATATTGGGAAGTCTTCAAAAACAAATATTAAATAATAAGATTTTTGACCAAATATATATTGATTCAAAAATTTCGAGCGAGCATTTAAAAGAAATGGAAGCTCTTCTTAATGAAGATGAATTAAAGAATTGGTTAGTTGGGCTTACCACCGAAGCAATTAATCTAGAGAAGCTAAATTCAGCTGAAAGTTTAATGACATTTTCTGAAAGGTTTTTTATAACAAACAACGAAAAATTAATATTTTATGGGCTGTATACAAATTTAAGAGATGCAAGATTCCCTGAATATAAGGATGTAGTCTTTTCAGTAGACACTAAATCTGACTTACCTTGCTCAATAAAAAGCGGCAATATAGATCTTTTTATAATGAACGGCCCTGACATACCAATAGCAAAGAAAGAAATCGATGATATTAAAGACATGATATTAACTAATCTAGATAGTGTTATTCCTGGATTTGATTTGGCATCAGCCCACCTTAATCAAGAAACAATAGAATTCAATATTAAGATATCTTGTATTGATAATTCTGACTTTTTTTATGTTAAAAATCTCATAGTTTTAAATCAAACTAGTACTGCTAATAAATATAAAATTAATTTAAATGAATGGTTAAAAACACCACAAGAGTTATAATATATTCAGTAAATAACTCTTAAAATGCAGCTAAAACACATAAAACTATCAGGTTTTAAAAGTTTCGTCGATCCAACGAAAATATCATTTTCTACCAATATGGTTGGAGTTGTCGGTCCGAATGGATGCGGAAAATCAAATGTTATAGATGCTGTGCGTTGGGTGCTTGGAGAACTTTCAGCAAAAAACCTTCGTGGTGAATCAATGGCAGATGTTATTTTTAATGGTTCTGAAAAAAGAAAACCGTCTGGACAATGCAGCATTGAACTTCTTTTTGATAATTCTAATGCCAAAATTGGTGGCGAGTATGCATCTTTTAGTGAAGTTTCTATCAAAAGGGTTATGACAAGAGATGCTCAATCAGATTACTTTATTAATAATACAAAATGCAGGAGAAAGGATGTCCAAGATATTTTTCTTGGTACTGGTTTAGGCCCAAGCTCTTATGCAATTATCGAACAGGGAATGGTTAGCAAGCTTGTAAGTGCAAAACCAGATGAACTTAGAACCCATATTGAAGAAGCAGCTGGAGTATCCAAATATAGAGAAAGAAGAAGGGAAACAGAGTCAAGAATTAAACGCACAAAAGAAAATCTCTCAAGGGTAAAAGATATTCGTGATGAAATTGGAAGACTTATTAGAAGATTAGAAAATCAAGCCAAAGCTGCAGATAAGTACAATCAACTTAAAAAAGATAAAACAAAACTAGAGCTTGATAAAGCTATATTATTTTCGATGGAAGCAAAAAATAATCGAGATAAACTACAGAAGAAATTGGATGCGCATAATCGTGACCTGAAAATCAAAAATGCTGAATCAGGAACAATCCAATCGCAAATAGACCAATTTAGAACTGAAAATGAGTCCCTGTTGAGTGAATATGAATTAGCACAAAAGAATTTCTATGCAGTTGGAGCAGAAATTGCAAAAAGAGAAGCCAATTTACAAAATATTAATAAATCAGAATCAGAGACTAAATACAGTCTTCAAAAAGCAAAAGATAATTATGAAAAAGCCAAAGAAACTGAGAGAAATTTTGACGAATTAAGTCCTAGTGAGAAAGCTATGCATATTCTGGATAGCATTATCCTTACAATAGATAAATTTAATATTAATAATGAAAGTATTAGAGAAAAAGCTATGGAGCTAAAAAATTTACTTACAGAAATTTTAGATATTGCATCAGCTCAATCTAAAACATTAACTGATGAATATCTTTCTCGTCAAAATGACTTAGAAGAACAAATCGAGGAAGCAGAAAAGCTTAAGAGTTCTATCCAGGATGAAATGAAGGACTTTGTTAGTAAAAGTTCAGATGCAGAGTCAATTCTAGTCGCGCTGAGACAAAAACAATCAAAATTTAATGATGAATTAAGAGATCTAGAAAATAAAAAATCTATTGCAGATTTAGACTCTAAATCTATTTCTGAAAAAATAACAAATATTCGTCTTGAACTTAAAACATATGAAATAAATTTAGATAATTCAAATAAAAAAATTAAGGAAGCTGGTATAGATATTGATACTGTTAATTTTTCAGATTATGAAGATACGACATTAGATCAAATCGAAGATAACTTAACTAATATAGAAACTAAAATAATTAGATTGGGTGCGATTAACTTAGCTGCACCAGAAGAAATCGCGGATGAATCAAAAAGAAAAGAAGAATTAGATGAGCAATACAATGACCTTACAGAAGCATTAGATAAACTTAATGGCGCTATTAAGAAAATTGATAACGAAACAAAAACAATATTCAAAGATAGTTTTGATGCTGTCAATTTAAAACTTAAAGAAATGTTCCCAAAGTTATTTGGGGGAGGTGTTGCTGAGCTCACCCTAACCGATGATGATCCACTACATGCTGGGGTAGTTTTAATGGCAAGACCCCCAGGAAAAAAGAATTCATCTATTTCACAATTATCAGGCGGAGAAAAAGCTTTAACGGCTTTAGCTTTAGTATTTGCTATTTTTGATCTAAATCCAGCACCATTTTGCTTATTAGATGAAGTAGACGCACCATTAGACGACTTAAATACCCTTCGATTTATAAATATGGTTGAAGAAATGTCAAAGACAATACAATTTGTTTTTATTACTCATAATAAAGTTTCTATGGAGAGAAGTGATTATTTAATGGGAGTTACAATGCAAGAGGCTGGTGTTTCAAGAATGGTATCCGTTGACGTCAATCAAGCACTTAAATTAGCTGAATCATAAATGACTATCAATTCAGAAATTTATTTAATTGGACTAGCCATATTGATATTTTTAATAATAGTATTTTTGTATATAAGAAAGATATCGAACTCAGGCAAACTTAAACTTATGATTGAAGACGAGCCTAATTCACTTGAACCTTCTGAGGCAGATTTAAATATTAATAATCAACAACTCTTTGAACATGAGGACAGTAAGAAAGATCAAGAGTTAGCAATATTAAATTTAATTTCTATAGATAGGTCTATGTATGATATAGAGCAAATCTTTGGATTTCTTTCTAACTATGATGCAAAAATTAACAATAAATATTTCTCTTTCAATGATGAAGATGGAATGGAAAGATTTAGAGTTATAAATGCATTAAAACCTGGAACTTTTGAAAATGATACAAAGACCTTTGCAATTGCAATTGTTGCAGATCTTATGAGGGTAGATGATCCATTAGATATAGTAAAAAAAATGGTTGAATTTTCTATAAATTTTGCGGATAAATTCCACGCATCTCTTTGCGATGAAGAAAGGACCCCAATTACGAAACAAATGATTTTACATATGGAATCCAGGGCTCAAGATGTAGCAAGAATAAAACAACTCTATGACCATAATGATTAATAAGGAATATTAGTTGAATGAATGATCCATGGAAAATTATCAAAGAATTAGAAAGTGATAATAGCCGTTTATTTAAAGAGGGTGTTGTTGAAAATAATTTGAATAATTTAGAATTTCAAGAAGGTCTTTCAATGTGCTTAGATCCACTTATAACCTTTGGAGTAAAACAAGTTCCAGAATCAGAACAAGATGGAGATGGTTTGAAATGGGATGATTTTAGGAAAGATGTTGATCTATTAATTGAAAGAGAGAGAACAGGTCATGCAGCTAGAGATTTAATAATTGACTTAATGAGTTCTGCTAAAAAAGATCAATGGAATGATTGGTATAGAAGAATATTAATAAAAGATCTTAGGTGCGGCGTGAGCGAGAAAACAGTTAATAATGTAGCAAAAAGAATGGATTTAGAATTTAAAGTTCCAGTTTTTTCATGCATGCTTGCTCATGATGGTGCAAAACATCCAAAAAAGATAAAAGGAGATTGTTTAGTAGAATATAAATATGACGGAGTAAGAGTAATTGCTATAGTTAAGAATGGAAAAGCAACCTTATATAGTCGTAATGGAAAGATATTTCATAATTTCCCCCATATTGAGCATGCTTTAAGTAAACCAGAATACAATAATATTGTATTTGATGGCGAGGTTATGAGCGATGATTTCCAAGCTTTAATGAAACAAGTTTATAGAAAATCAGGAGCTCAAACAGAAGATGCTTATCTTGCTCTTTTTGATATTCTTCCATTGAAAGAATTTAATGAAGGTAAAAGCAAGCTTAGTTCAATTGAAAGAAAAGAGGAATTAAATAAATTATCAAAGAGTTTTGAAAATGCAATTAAATTAGTAGATTATGAAGTAATAAATTTTGATGAAAAGAGTGGTCAGAATAAATTTGCAAGCATGAATAAAGAAGCTCTAGAAAAAGGTTTTGAAGGCTTGATGATCAAGCCAAATGATAATTATTACGAATGCAAAAGAAGCCATGCTTGGTTAAAAATAAAACCTTTTATTGAGGTTACTTTAAAGATCATAGATATTCAGGAGGGTACTGGAAAACACTCTGGTAAGCTAGGTGCATTTCATGTAGAGGGTGATGATGATGGAAAATTCTTTTCATTAAGCGTAGGAAGCGGTTTAACTGACGAGGAAAGAGAGAAATTTTGGGCATCAAAAGACAAACTAATAGGAAGACTTGTTGAAATTAGAGCAGACGCAATAACTCAAAGTATTGAAGGAGAACATTACAGCTTGAGATTCCCTAGATTCAAAAATTTTAGAGGTTTTAAAAAGGATGAAAAAATATAAAATTAATTATTTTTTATTTCTAATAGCAATTATTTTTATACAATCATGTGCTACAAGACCGCCTGAAAATCCTGATAATATATGTTTAATTTTTAAAGAGAAAAAAAATTGGTATAAGGCTGCAATTAGAAGTGAGAAGCGTTGGAAAATACCACCATATGTTTTAATGTCATTCGTCTATCAGGAATCAAGTTTTAAAGCTGATGCAAAACCTGAAAGAGAGAAAATCTTAGGCTTTATCCCTTGGTTTAGACCCTCTTCTGCTGTTGGCTATTCACAGGCTTTAAAAAATACTTGGGAGGATTATAAAGATGAAACTGGAAATAGTAGGGCGAATAGAAAAGATTTTTATGACTCAGCTGATTTTATTGGATGGTATGCCAGCAAAGGATACTATCAGGGTTTTGAAAAAACAGATGCTAGGTCTTTATATCTTGCCTATCATGAAGGGTATCGAGGTTTTGAAATGAAAACCTATAGAAAGAAACAATGGTTGATTAAAGTTGCCGACAGAGTTCAGGCGAAATCAACAAAATATCAAAAACAATACTGGGGATGTGCAAAAGAATTAAAAAGAAAAAGGTTTTTATTTTTCAGCTAAATATTTCTAATATTAAAGTTTAGATTTTTAATTTCTTCAATATAACTTTCACCAGCTATTAATGATCTTTTTGATTCATTGAATAAGTATTTTCTTGACACCTCAACAAGATCGTTAATAGAACAGTCTTTTATTTTAGATCTAAAGGCTAATCTTTTTTCTTTATCTTTGTTATCGAGGGTATTAATAAAATCATTCATTGCTTCACCATAGGGTGATAATGGTTTATCGATACTAGATATTACTCCTAATATACCTTCATTTAACTGTTCTTCTGAAATATCCTTTAACGACCATCGTCTTGATTTTTCAAAGTCATCAAAAGTTTTAGCGCATCTAGGATCTCGATATGAAAAGAATTTAAAGATCTTATTATTTGAATCTTGCATTGCGCCAGCACCATATGCCCCACCTTTTTCTCTAATAGCTGAATGTAAATATCCATTTCTTAGGACTGCACCAAGAACAGTTAGGGCAGGAGCGTCATCATGAAATGAATCTACAGTTGGGAATGCTTCAGCACAATAACAGACTTGTGCACCAGTTATCCATCCTACTGGATTATTCTGAATATCAAGATAGTTTTGAATTTCTAGATTATTATCAGAACTTTCAAATTTATAATTAATATTAGTTTTTTCTTGGTTAAGAGATGATGCTGTAAAGGTGTATATTGGCGATATCTTTATTTTATCTTTTATCGATGACAATAAGTTTATATATTCTTCAAGATTATTATTTTGATCTATAGTTTTTGATAAGTTGCTTGTATTTGTAATAAAGTTCAAACCCGAAGTTATATCATTAGTTGCAGCTATATTATTTACTTGAGCTGCAGCATTACTCATAGCAAGTATATGACCATTTTGAATAATAGATTTTTCACTATCTGAAGCTACAAAATTTAGTAGGTCTTTTATTCGGTTTTCATCAGTAAAATCAGCATCTGATATAGTTTTAATTAATATATCTTGCATCTTATTCACATTCTTTTCCAAAGACTTTGATGTAATTTTTAAAGCTAATTTATGTTCATTATTGTTACTACTTGGTAGCAATATAAAATTTGATGATATACCTCCAGTTATAGCTGCTTGTATTTTTTGTACTTCCTCATAACTCATATTATTGAGTCCTATATTCGTAAGCGAATTTGCAAATAAAGAAGCAATTTTTAACTCTTCAGTTGAAAGAGTGGAGCATGGATAGATCGCTGAGTGATATGTAATCCCATTTGTTCCAGTTTTGTAAAAGTAATTATTTGTATTTCCAATGCTGGTAATAGTTGATTCTGCATAATTTCTTGTATTTGGAATATCTTCTTTTGTTACCTTTGGAAGCACTTCAGGGTCGTCAATTGATTCTTGCCTTTTTTTTAGTTTTGATGCGAGATCAATGATTTGCTGTTTATCATTGTCTGATAAATCTTTTGATTTTTTAGCAATTTTATTTTTAATCTTCTTTTCATTTTTATTGTTAAATTCTGGATCAGGAATTAAAGCGTAATTCACTCTATGATTATTTTTAACAATTTTTTCATTAATTATTTTTTCAATATAACCATCTTCTTTTAAATTATTTTTGATAATTGAAAATGATGAATCTAGATCTAAAACTTTTAAAGGATCATCATTATGAATACATGCTGGCAGACAGCTCAACATAATTTGAAGGCCATAAGGCATACCAGATCCAGTAATTTCTCTTTGTCTTATTTCTAATTGATGCAGAGACGACTCAATAAGGTCTTTATCAACACCTTTTTTTACAACATCTTCCAAACAATTTATTATCAAATCTTGAACCTCTTTTTGCTTATTAGATTGAACCCCCTCTAAGCCTGCGGCAAAAACTAGTTCCTTGTGATCGGTTTCAAGCCCAGTTAATGGCGATAGTGATTTTCCTAAATCAGTTTTCTCAAGAACTTTTCTAAGTGGCGATGCAGAATTATCTAACAAAATATTAGACATTAAAAATGATTCTAATAATTCAACTGGGTTATGACTTTCACCTAAGAGCCAGCTTAATACGACATGATGATTATTTTCATCATTTGGCATTGGGTTGTAAAACTCTGCAACAGTTTTTGGTGAGCTTATTCTATTTTCATTTTTAACACTAATTAATTGATCGGACGGCTTAAAATTAGTTAGTACATTTTTATTTATATAGTTTTGCACTTCATCAACATCAATATTTCCATATGTAAAGAAGGTAGCATTTGACGGATGGTAATGTTTTTTATGAAAGTTAACTAGATATTCATGAGTAAGGTCAATGATATTTTCTGGATCTCCACCGCTATTATGTTTATATGTAGACGATGAATATAAATGTTTTGATAATCCATGCCACAATTGACTAGTTACAGCGCTCATAGCGCCTTTCATCTCATTAAATACAACTCCTTTTACCTCTAATTCGCTATCTATGTTTTTTTGATCACTAAATTCAAGTCTATGACCCTCTTGATAGAAATCTAATATATCCAGATTTGGAAAAAAGGATGAATCAAGATATACACTTAGAAGGTTTTTAAAATCTTTATCATTAAGTGTAGCAAATGGATATGCGGTCCAATCGCTAGATGTAAATGCATTCATAAAAGTATTAAGGGATCTTCGTATCATCATGAAAAAAGGGTCCCTAACAGGATATTTTTTAGATCCACACAGCGCGGTATGTTCTAATATGTGGGCAACACCGGTAGAATCTTCAGGTATCGTCCTAAAAGCAACCATAAATACTTTTTCATCGCTATTAGAATCTAAATGAATATGCTTGCAATTAAATTCAGATTCAGTATATATTTGTGCATTGAGGTCTAATAATTTTATATATTTTTGGTCTTCTAAATTAAACATATAATACCTATGAAAAATACAACAATTCTAATAAGCTTAATACTTCTAATTGGATGCTCAACCACTTATTCTAATCTTAAGATTGATTCAATTGAGACTTTCAATCTAGATAATTATAACGATTTTAATATAAAGATAAATGATTCAAGCATTAGCGCAGATGTAAACCCTATTATTCTTGAAAAATTTAGACAAAATTTAAAAAACGCAATTGAAGAGAAAGGATTGCAATATAAAAAAGATTCAAATTTGGTATTTGATATTAACTTCACAACAAAAGATGTAGTAGAGTCTGACAGGTTGGGCTATTATCCTCCAAATGCTACTTTTATTCATTCAAATTACTATAGGTATAACTATGCTTTAAGAGACCATGTTTATACCTTTACTAATAACATTTTAAGAGTAAATTTAAAAGATATTGAACAGGATAAGACTGTTTGGACTGTTGTTACTGTATGGAGGGATGGCTCAAGCAGATCAATTTCATCAGAAGATGCTTCAAATGTTCTTGTTGATGAAATAATGATAAGTTTTTTATAAATTAAGTTGTGTTTAAAAAATTTGCAGCATTTTCCATAATATTTTTTTTATTATCATGCTCTGACAATCAAGCGCTAGATATTGATGTGCCTACAACCTCTAAAGTTGAAAAATTAATAGAACATTCCAAAGAATTTGAACGACAGGTTATCTCATTTAATACAGCAGGAGGAAAGATTCATTTTGCAATTGGGTTCGGTATTGCAAACTCAATAATGGTGGAAGGGGATGGAGGAAATATTATTATTGATGCCTCAGATAGTGTTTTTGAAGCTGAAAAAATTTATTCCTTATTTGCTGAACAAAATTCCAATCCTATAAAGGCAATTATATATACCCATAATCATGGTGATCATACCTTTGGGACTGCATTTTATTTAAAGAATCAAGAAGAAAAACCACAAATAATAGCCCATGAAGATACAGATTATTATGTTCAAAGGATAATGGGTATATTGAACCCAATTATTACTCAAAGAAGTACAAGAATGTTTGGAACGCTTCTTCCCAAAGAAGACTTTATTAATGTTGGTATTGGGGCTAGTTTGAATGTATCGAAATCCCCAACCGGATATATAAAACCTGATATTACCTTTCGAGACACTTTAAAGACAAATATTGCAGGAATAGACATTGAACTCTACCATGCCCCAGGAGAAACAGACGATCAGCTATTTGTTTGGCTACCAAATCATAAGTCTTTGATGCCAGGAGATAATATTTATAAAACATTTCCAAATTTATATACTATAAGAGGAACCACGCATAGAGATGTAATAGGCTGGATCAATAGCATCGATCATATGCAATCATTTGAGCCAGAGTTCCTTTTTCCAAGTCATACTAAGCCACTAGTTGGAAAAAATAAAATCAAGGAAGTGCTTATAGTTTATAGAGATGCTATTCAGCATATTCATGACCAAACAATTAGACTAATGAATCAAGGATACTATCCAGATCAAATTGTCGAGATGGTTGAGTTGCCTGAAGATATTTCAAATTCACCTTATTTATATGAGTTTTATGGAACAGTAAGATGGTCTGTTAAAAGTATATTTAATGGATACCTTGGATGGTTCAATGGAAATCCTTCAGAATTAGATCCATTATCTCGAGAGGAAAAAGCCAAAAGAATTTCTAAATTAGCTGGCGGTAATGATAATTTGCTAAGCCAATTAAAAGTAGCTGTTCAAAATGAAGATATGCAATGGGCACTCGAACTAAGTGACTATTTAATCGCTTTAGATTTTTTTAATGATGAAGTTAAAAATTTAAGACGACAAGCATTAATATATGAAGGTTCAAGATCATCTAATCCCAATAAAAGAAATTATTTTTTGACATCAGCATTGGAACTCCAAAAGGGATTTAATGGTTTTCCTATTTCAGTAACTAATGAAGAGCTCTTGGACGAAATTTCAATAGATACATTTTTCGATGTCCTTTCTGTTAGATTTAATCCCAAGAAGCATAATGATGATATCTTTAAGGTATGTTTTAATTTTCCATCTGGAGAAATAAAAAATATTACTTTAAGAAATAGCGTTGCAGTTATATCAAATTCTCGAGAAAAAGAATGCAATATAATTGTTCAGACCAAAGAGGAAGAGCTTAAAAAAATATTAATGGGAATTAGCAACCCAGTTGCTTCTATAGCTTCAGGCAATATTGTAGTAGAGGGTGGCAATACTGTTTTTTTAGAATTTTTAACTAAGTTTCAATAAATTAAGAATTGCCTGAAGGAATATCTTTATATGCCAATCCTTTATCAGCCCGAGGTTCTTGAGGAAGACCTAATACTCTTTCAGCAATAATATTTCTAAGAATTTCATCAGTACCACCTGCTATTCTCATACCAGGGGCTCCTAGCCAAGCCATTTGAAATTTTTTAATATCTGGATCGTCAGTTTTAAGCATTCCTGCCATATCCAATGAATCAATTCCAAAATTACCAATATCTTGAAGTTTGCCAGCACTTACAATCTTTGTGATAGATGCCTCTGGTCCAGGTGTGTCTCCTTTTGAAAGGGCAGACATAGTTCTTAGTTTAGTATTTTTTAAACCACTTTTTTCACAG
This sequence comes from uncultured SAR86 cluster bacterium, assembly GCA_902583575.1. Classification (GTDB taxonomy): domain Bacteria; phylum Pseudomonadota; class Gammaproteobacteria; order Magnimaribacterales; family D2472; genus SAR86A. Next base: position 193,933 of record CACHWY010000002.1, read on the forward strand.
TACCAATCAGCAATAGATGATCTAGCAGCTTTGTTATTTAATAAAGGTTCTCCTAGACTATCTTGAGTCTTAGCCCATCTAAAAGCGTCTTCTACATCCACACCATCAGCATCTCCCACTGCTAGTCTTTCATTCATTAGGGTAGTAATTGCGACTTTCCAACCATCACCAATTTCTCCAAGTCGTTGCGAATCTGGTATTTCAACGTCAGTAAAGTAAACTTCATTAAAACTTGAACCACCCGTTATTTGTTTTATAGGCTTTACTTCAATACCAGGTGATTTCATATCAACAAAAAAGAAAGTAAGGCCTTTATGTTTTTCAAGATCTGGATCATGCCTAACTACTAAAATTCCATAATCTGAAAAGTGTGCACCAGATGTCCATACTTTTTGACCATTAATAATCCATTTATCACCATCTTGGACTGCTTTACTTCTTAATCCAGCAACATCAGATCCAGCAGATGGCTCAGAGAACAATTGACACCATATTTCTTTACCTTCTGCCATAGGAGGTAAATATCTTTCTTTCTGTTCTTCAGAGGCATATTGCATCATAACGGGCCCACACATTCCTAATCCTATCTCAAAGATACCTTTTGGAACGTCAAATTTAGATTCTTCATTTGCCCAAATGATTCTTTCTATCGGTGAGGCACCTATACCCCCATACTCTTTTGGCCAATGCAGCATTGCCCAACCAGCATCATATTTTTTCTTTTGCCACAACTTTGCTTCTTCAAGAATATCTTTATTTGCAAAAGATGGTTCTTTTGACGCATTGTCTTTATGTTTAGCATTTTTTTCTAACCATTCTTTACAAGTTTTTCTAAATTTAGCTTGTTCTGGTGTATCGTTAAAATCCATATTTATATTCCTAATTAATATTTGATTGTTCTAAACTAGTCACTAATTTCTCTCTCCAATTGCTTAATGAGCCTATATTCAAAGATAAAAGTTTTGATCTTCTATAAAACATATGACAATCATATTCCCAAGTAAAACCATTGCCCCCATGTGTTTGAATATTTTCTTTTGAGCATAATTGAAAAGCTTTTGTAGCACTAACTCTTGCTGTGGCAGATGCTGAGGGTAAATCAGAAGCATTAGTTGATAAAGCCCATGCTGCGTAATAACAGTTAGATTTTGCTAATGTTAAAGCTACATACATATCCGCAAGCTTATGCTTTATAGCTTGAAAAGATCCAATTGGTCTGCCAAAAGCATACCTTTCTTTTGCATAGTTAATTGCCATATCTAATGATGCTTGCGAACCACCAATTTGCTCATATGCAAATAAAACAGCCGCTTGGTTAATTAATGATTCATAAAGATACCAACCACTTCCATCATCTCCAATAAGTTCACATTCAACATTTTCAAAAGCGATTGAAAAATGGCCTCTACTTTCATCTATATTCTCTTGGTGTTGAACAGTTACCCCAGACGAAGATAAATCAACTAGTTGAAGAGAAATACCATTATTTGTTTTACATACTACTATTGTATGTGTTGCTATTTCGGCATCTGGGACTCCAATTTTTTTGCCATTTAGAGTTCCATTTTCAGTTAAAGTTTCAATATTTTCAGATGTAGGAGCTTGAAATGATTCAGTTATAGCTAGCGTACCAACCACTTCACCACTAACAAGTTTAGGGAGAAGGTCTTTTTTAATTTCATCACTTGCATAATTTATAATTGCTTCAGTGAATAAATATACAGAAGAAGAGAATGGAACAGGAGCAAGAAATCTGCCTAGTTCTTCTGCAATCACACATAATTCAAGATGACCTAAACCTAGCCCGCCATAATCCTCTGGCACTCTTATGCCTGTCCAGCCCAAATCTACAATCTTTTTCCAAAGCTCTTTGTCGACTTTATTACTGTTTTCAAGAACAGATCTATTTCTAGAAAGTGTTTGTTCTTTATCGAGAAACTTTCTTGCTTCTTCCTGAAGAAACTTTTGATCATCTGAAAAGTCTAAATTCATTAATACACTACTAAGTTAAGGTAAAATAGATAATTATTATATGCTAAAAAAAGTTTATTTTTAATTAGATATGGATAGAGATATAAAAGTTAATAAAAAACTACCCTCATATCTTGAGAGAGCGGGGAGTGGCGGGCTGCTTGTGGGCTTTATATATGTGGTTGCTTTTATGAGTATATTGTTATTAGGTATTTGGCAGACCTTTGAATCAGAGAATAATAAATCTACTTTAACAAGCATTGATGAAAGAATTTCATTAATCGAAGAGCAAATTAATATAGTTGATGAGACTAACAATGACTCTATGACTGATATAACATCTTCAATTCAGTTTCTTGATAAAGAAATTAGAAAATTATGGGATTTAAGTAATAAAAGAAATAAAGTAGATATTAAAAAATTGACTGAACAGCTTACCAATCTCGATAGATTATTTTCTAAACTACAAAAAGATGTTGAAGCAAATCAATTAAATCTAAACTCTATGAAAAAAAATATTGATTTAAATTTATCTAAAATTGATGAGTTGGGGCTCTCTGCAGAAGATTTACAGTCATTAAGACTTAGTCTCAGCAACATCAATACCCAATTAATGCTTCTAGACGATTCTGTGCAAGCATTAAATAATTATAAGAACCAACTTAATCAAGTAATTTTAGAAATTCAAACTCAGGTATCCAGCATCCAAAATCAATCTATCGGTAATAATTAACCATAAAATTGACAATCATATTAAATAATAGTTTTATAGGGTAATGAATAAATTTGTTTTACAAGTTTTCTTATTTCTAGCTTTTATACCGCTTGCTATTTTAATAGGATATGGCGTTCTGGTAATAGCGCCAATTTTTTGTTGTTTTCTTGCAATTAATTCATATAAGTTTAACAATTATAGGGAAATGTATATTTGGATGGGCTTTGGAATCTTATCCTTTTTACTTGCTTTATATATGTTGGGGGTCTTATGAGATCATTAATTGCAAGAGCAATACTTGTCATATTAGGCGGCACTATGGTTGTTATGGCACTAATCACAATTTTTTCTCCTGAAGTTGGTAATAAATTCTTGCCACCAGTTGAGTTAGGTAATGCTGCTTTATCTACAATGATTAGAACTTATGCAGGATTTTGGTTGGGTTGCGGCTATCTTACAGTTAGATTTGTATATTCATCTTCTAAAGTCCAAATAGGAAGTGTTTTGTTATATATATTTGGTTGCATGATTATAGGTAGATTAGCAAGCATATTCTATGATGGATACAATACCCATTCATTAATAAGCTTAGGTTTAGGAATTCTATTATTCTTATCACTTTATACAGTTCATCAATTAAGAAAAAATCAACTAGATTACAATCTTTAAAACAAAAAATATTTTTCACTAAAAGAATATAACTATATATAATGCATAGGCCTGGGGATGTGGTGGAACTGGTAGACACGCTTGGCTTAGAACCAAGTGCCGCAAGGCGTGGGGGTTCGACTCCCTCCATCCCTACCAAATATTATTATGAGTATGAATAAAGTTGCAATTTTTGGGAAAAAAGACTCAATAGCTAAGTATGATCTTACTGACAATAAACCAGTATGGGTCGGGGAATTACCTAAAGGACAAATACCATATGTAATTGCCCAATATGAGAATTATATTCTTGTCTTTAGTTGGGCTTGGTTTGGATCAAAAATGATTCATTGTTTTCGAGAAGATTCTGGTGACTCTTTATGGTCACATTACCAAGAAACATTGCACAGCTCGATGATCCCATTTCTCCCTCATACTTTTGAAAATCACATGTACTACTTAGCATCTTCAAAAGAGGTAGCAAAATTATCATGGGAGACTGGAAAGATTGTTTTTAGAAAAAGATTTAAAAAATCAATTTTTAATCAATATGGGTTAGGAATAATATCTGATGAAGTAGTGTTAATATCAAAAAAAGATGCATTAATTGTTAATAAAGAAACAGGTGATACAAAATCATATACTGAACTTGCCAAGAAATTAAACTTAAAAGAAATAACTTCAGCATTAGGAAACGGAATCACATTTATGTCTTTAATATCTTTAACTCACCCTCAAGCTACAGATGGCGGAGTTTATGGCGGAGATGGCGGAGGTGGTGGCGGAGATGGCGGAGGATAGATCTATATATAACTAAAAGGAATAAAATATGGAACCAGATTTTAGAGCATTACAAGTTTTGGCTGAAGTATCGCTTGGTATTGTTGGGTTTTCTGCAATACTCATAGGACTCAGTAGATCAAAGAAAGGATTTAGCAAACCAGATAATTTTAGAATACAACTATTAACCTTTTCTGCATTTGGGGCAATGTTTTGTGCTCTTTTGCCATTTGCAATTTTTAACCAAAATAATATAGATTTAAGCTGGGCAATTGTAAATTGGACATTATGTTTATACTCAACAATAGGGCTTTTAATTTTTCCAAGACGAGTTTTTGATCTAAGAAGAGAGGGATATAAGGACTTGTTTCCATTCAAGATTATTGCCTTACAAGTTGGAATATTAATAACTATATTCATTTTGTCAGGATCTATGATCTTGGGTTTGATTGATCAGAAAAATAATTTTTATATATTCTGCTTAATGTTATTTATTGTTCAAAGCACTGTTGCATTTATTAGAACGATGTTTGTGAGAGTTGAATAATTTGTTTACAAAACCTTGATTATCTATATACTCTTAATTGTGAAAAATTTATTGATACATCGAAGCCGGGGTCAGTCAAGTTAGCTGGTTCTGTTCTTTGGTGAATTTGACCCAGCAGTGCTGGGTTTTTTTGTTTTGGAGGATTAAATTATGAACAAAATAAATTTATTTAAATGCTTCTTTCTTTTGATACCAATTTTACTGGTTGCTCAAGAACAGGAAGTTGAAGAGGTTATTGTTACTGCTAATAAAAAAGCTGAAACTGTTCAAGAAATACCAATGAATATTTCTGTGATTACTGAATCAGCATTAGAAGAAAGAGGAATAATGAACCCTGAAGATTATTTAAGATCTATTGCAGGTGTATCTACACCAGGTGGCTCTAATTATTATACCTTTAGAGGATTAAATACTTCGACTTCACAGCGTTCATCAGGAACTACTTCAACTTATATAGATGAAGTAAGTGGTTCATTAATGGGATTATTTGATGTTGAAAGAATAGAGGTTCTAAGAGGACCTCAAGGAACGTTATATGGTTCAAATGCTATTGGTGGAACTATTAGATATATTACAAATAAACCTGATTCAAGTGCATCTTATGGAAAGATAAGAGTTGGATATGGTAACAAAGTAAAAGCTGATGACCCTGAAACAAGTATTGAAATGATGTATAACCTTCCTCTTTCCGATAGTTTAGCTGTTAGAGCTGTATATTCTCAGTTAGTTTCACCTGGAATATATAAAAATATTCAAACTGGTAATACAGTAGGTGAAGAGGATGACTCACAGCTTATGGTGACATTAGCTTTTGATGATGGTGGTAAGCTTACTGGAAGTTTAAGATATATGAATGTTAATAATAAAGCATACGGTATATTAGAGCCTGGTCAGAGCAAGCCTGGAAGTGCTGATGTTTATGTTGCAGACTGTCCGCAGGCTTCAAGTTGGTGGTATAACTGGGATGGAGATCCTACTTGCGCACGTTTAAGTGCTATTTCTAATTTTGCAGCCACAGAGGCTGATTATCCTAATGGCAGCTCTGTTCTTACTAATTATGATCCAAGATTTGCTCATGCATTAGCTGTGGATGAGAATGAGGATATTACTAAAGAAGTATTTATTGCAAATATTAAATATGATTTTGGTGTTTTTGATGCAAATTTGATTATTTCTGATAAGACAACTAGTGAAGACGCTGTGACAGATTGGGCTAGAATTGATATGGATGATTATGTTCCGGCACCACTGATTGTAGATGGTGATGAATATTACCAAGAAACAACAGAGCTAAGATTGGTATCTAAGCCTGGAAAGTTTGAGTGGACGGTTGGATATTATAATTACAAGTTTAATGAAGAGCCAAACTCAATCTCACAAACTCAATATGCAATTGATGAGTATTGGTTAGATTATGTTACTTCAATAGCTGCAGGTGTTGATCCAGCTGTATATGATGCTACTGCTTATTGTCCTCCATTTTGTGAGGGGCATTTAGGTTACCCGTATCTATATTATGCTTCATATACAGAATATAACGAGCAAGAAGAAACATCTTTATATGGGCAGTTTGACTATAACGTAAATGAAAAATTAACTCTTACATTTGGTATAAGAGATTATGAAATTAAAGATAAATCTAAATCATATCAATATGGTATTTTCTATATGGATAGCACTGGATGTGATGGAAATGATCCTGCAGGAACAGATTGTTCAGAGTTATCTGGAAAAGAAGCAGATACAAGAATGAAATATGCAGCTAGCTATAAAATTAATGATGATTTAACTTTATATGCTACAAAAGCCGCAGGGTATAGACCTGGAGGTAACCAAGCTCCTCTTCCTCCTTTTTGTAGTAGCGATGAAACTGCTCAAGAAACATGGGGGCCAAGATTTAATTCAGATGAAGCTGAGACAACAGAATTTGGTGTTAAATCAAGGGGTCAAAATTATACAGCGAATGTAACATATTTTGATGTAGCTTGGGATGGAATTATTATTTCTGTAACCCCTGGTTGCGGTTGGTCATATAACTTTAATGGTGGTAAAGCCGAAACTTCAGGTTGGGAAGTTGATTTTACATACGCATTAAATGATGAAATTTCTCTCGATTTTGCTGGAAGCTCTATGACAGCAGAAACATCAATAGACATAACTTCTTTGGGTGCTGCAGCTGGTGATAGATTACCAAATACTGTTGAAACTCAATGGAATTTAGGACTTGTTTATGACACTACAATTATGTCATATCCATCATATGCGAGACTTGATATGAATTATTATGGCGATAGTTTTAATACTTTTGCAGAAAATCCAAATACAAGTTCTCCTGATTATACTAAGATTAATTTTAATTTAGGGTTAGATATAAACGAAAATTCAAAACTACAATTATCTATAGATAATTTAACCGATAAAAGAACTGAAGCATATATTTATGCTGTAGATGACACATCTTGGAGGCCAAGAAACTGGATGCAGTGGATTCCTCCAAGAACTGTATCAGTAAAGTATAGCTATAGCTTTTAACCGATAAACCCCTTACAACAACTATGTTGCTAAGGGGTTTTAGTTTAAGATATATTGCAAAAATAAACATAACTTTCCAGAATTTATATGTCAAAAGGATTTATCTTATCTGATGAAGTTCTCAATCATGAGATCAACAATCCAGCGTATAAAGAAAAATATAGCTTTAATCCTTCAAATCAACTAAACGATTTAGATTTATTTACAAAAGGCCAACCCTTTAGCTTTTATAAAGATCTTAGAGAAAACGCTCCTGTTTTTTATCATGAGCCCATGCCTACAGACCCAGAGCCAGGGTACTGGGTTTTAACAAAATATGAAGATATAAAATACGTTTCAATGAATCCAAAAATATTTTCATCTCAATATGCAACTGGAAATTTATTAACGCTCGGAACAGAAGAAAACAGACACCCTAAATTATTTAAATCAACTATAGATCATATGCTTAATCTTGACGGTGAAATGCATCTTGGCTTAAGAAAAGAACATATGCCTTTCTTTAAACCTGATTATATTAACGACCTTCGTAAAAAAGTATCATCAAAAGTTAGTTTATTATTAGATAATATTGCACCTTTAGGAGAATGTAATTTAGTAAGTGAAGTCTCACAACAATTACCAATATTTACACTTTCAGAAATTTTAGGAATACCTCAAGAAGATAGACAAAAATTAGTATCTTGGATGGAATTTTTAGAATTAGCTCAGTATTTCACTTACGAAATGATAAAAGAACAGAACGAGGGCAAGACAGACTCAAGCCCTGATCCAGCAATGATAGATATGTTTAATGCAATGGTTGATGAAATGTTTGATTATGGAAGATTTATTCTAAATAGCAAAAGAGAAAATCCATCAGAAGATTTATTAAGCGCAATAGCAAATGCTGAAATAGAAGGTGAGAAGTTATCACAAGAATTTTTAGATGGATCTTGGTTGCTAATTATTTTTGCAGGAAATGATACGACAAGAAATACATTGAGTGGTGGTATCAAACTTTTATATGACAATCAAAAACAAAAAGAACTATTAATAGATAATTTAGAACTTCTTCCTAATTTTGTAAATGAAACAGTTAGATGTGTTTCACCCGTAATTCATATGAGAAGAACAACTCTTGAAGAAACAGAAATAAATGGACAAAAAATTGGACCTCATGAAAAAATAGCACTTTGGTATGGTGCAGCAAATAGAGATCCAGAAATTTTTGAAAATCCAGATGATTTTAATATTTTAAGAGAGAATGCAGATAAACATCTTGCATTTGGCTTTGGAAGACATTCATGTATAGGCAAGCCAGTTGCATTAATGCAATTACAAGAATTTTATTCACAATTTTTAACCAGATTCCCTGATTTTGAGATGAATGGTAAATGGAAAGTTGCTCCAAACAACTTTGTTCATGCTATCCAAGAGATGCCAATTAAATTCTCTCCAAGATGATAATCCCATATAGATTCAAAGTTATTTTTTTATCATTCATTGCTGTATTTATTTGCTACATAGATAGAGTAAATATTTCTGTAGCAATCATACCCATGCAAGAACAATTTGGATGGTCTGAATTACAAGTAGGAATAGTTTTAGGAACTTTTTATGTTGGATATATGATTAGCATGACTTTAGGTGGTTATTTAGCAGATAAATATGGAGGCAAGAAAGTTCTTGGCTACGCATTAATAATTTGGTCATTATTTACAATTATTACTCCATTTTTTGCATACAGTGGATTATGGTGGCTTATTTTTATAAGAATCCTATTAGGTTTAGGAGAAGGGGTAACATTTCCTGCTTGGCATTCTATTTATGCAAGATGGATTCCATTTAATGAAAGAACAAGGGCAGTAGGTTTTACCAATAGCGGAATAGCAGCAGGTACAGTATTTGGATATGTTGTAGCAGCTATCATAATTGCAAATTATTCTTGGGAGTGGGTTTTTTATTCTTTTGGGTTAATGGGTATATTTTGGTACTTCTTTTGGCAAAGAATTGTTACCTCTTATCCAGAAGATAATAAAAATCTATCAAATAATGAATTGCAATTAATAAAAGCTGAAGCACCTTCAAATTCAACACCTCCGTCAATACCATTTCTAAAATTAATTAAAAATTGGCCTTTTTTAGCAATAGCAGTTGCAACTTTTTGTAATAATTGGGCTTTATTCACATTTATTTCTTATTTACCAAAATTTATTAATGCCCCAATTGCTGAAGGTGGTATGGGTATTGATTTAGGATCTAGCGCATTTGTTTATTCATTATTAATGCCAAGCCTTGTTGCGATGTTTTCACTTATTTTAGGTGGTTATATATCAGATAGTTTTATAAAAAAAGGATATAAGGTAATTAATGTTAGAAAAACTGTTAATTCAATTGGGTTCTTTGGATCCGCTATTTTCTTATATTTAATTTCTTTGCAAGATACTTTATTCAATGCAATTTTTTTATTATGTTTAATTCAACTCTGTACAGGTATTTGTGCGGGAGGATTTGGAGTAAATCATGCTGATTTAGGTCCAAAATATACAGGAACTTTAGTTGGTATTTCTGGAAGCATAGGTATGATAGCAGCGATTTTCAGCCCAATGGTTGCAGGCTTGGTTCTTGAAGTTACTAATTCCTGGGATGTAATATTTTATATTTGTTCTGGTATTTTATTATTTGGTGGCCTTTTTTATCTTAAATTTGGAAGCGCTGACAGACAATTTAGTTAATCGACTTCATCTCCTGAAAGAAGTTAAAAATCTCTTGGCTGGATCTATCTCTTGCTGTTCTCCATTCTGCTGTATTTGAATTATTTAAAAGTTTTTTATTTTTATCAAATACCAGAACTCTTGGAATTCCCTCAGCTGAAGGTATTCCATATTCTTCCATTAATCCCATATTAATTTCATATCTTTTAACGTCTATATATAAAATTTGAAAGTTTTTGTCTATGTAAGATTTGATTTTAGGTATATTTATGGTGCCTGAAAAAATTCTACAATCTGGACACCAATTAGCACCAAATATTAGTATTGGTTGTTTATTAGACTGAATCGTTGTATTTATAAATTTATTTAAATTATCAACAGAATAAACATTTCCATCATACGGTAGAGGAAGAGGCGTGGTTAATTCATCATTATCATCAAGCATTATTTCTCCATCTAATGTTAGACAAAATAAAAAAAAGTATGAAATCGTATAATATTTTATTAAACTTTTGTACATATTAGATAAATAGATAATTTTATTTTATTGTAATAAAAAAATATGGAGTATATAAGATGATTTGGGTAATAAGATTATATTTATTAATAATGGCATTTATATATGTTTTGATTGGAGTATGGGCATTACTTGACCCATTATTAGGAGCGCTTGATCAAGGCTATCCATCATTTTTGAATGCGGTTGGCTTATCCATAACATCTCCATTAGGTTACTCAGAAATTGCAGGTATATATGGAGGCTTGAATTTATGTATTGGTATTTTATGTATGGTTGGAATCTTTAGAAGAGATTTAGGAATTTTTGCAATTAAACTTATTACATTTCTAGTAGGTTCTATTGCTCTTGGAAGGATTCTCTTTTCTTTACTGCCAACAACACCCAGTTTCTTTAATTCATATTTTGTCTTTGAAGTTTCGGCTTTGGTAATAGGTATATTTTTAATATATATGAGTAAGAAACTAAATTAATTTACTTAAAATTAATAAATATCCAAAATAACTGCCAACAAGTAATAAGCCCATTAAACGGATCATCAAAAGATTCATATATTTTGATGAATATATAGTAACAAATAAAATAAAGATAATTGTGGCAACAATCATAATTAGATAATCTCGTTCAAGCAAAACTGGTTCAAGTTGTGCTCCAGAAAATAAACCAATAATTGGAACTACCAGCGTAATATTTAAAATATTTGAACCGATTACATTTCCAACAACCATATCTGTCTTCTTCTTTAATAAAGCGCTAATTGTTGCAGCTAATTCTGGCAAGCTTGTGCCAATTGCAATTATGGTTAAACCAATAACTAATTCAGAGATATTTAGTAATATTGCAATATTCTCTGCATATATAACTGCATATCTAGAACCAAAAATGAGCGCCAATAAACCTGTAATTAAAAAAATACTTACTATAGAGTTGCTTTGCGATGATTCATTATCTAAATTACTAAGACTTTCTAGAGATTTATATTTAAAAATTACATATAAAAAATATAAAAATACTATTAATAACAATACACTTTCATTTGGTGATATTTTTAAATCTTGCAAACAAAGACCAAGTGCTAGCGCAGATATTAAAAAGGGTAAAAATTGAATAAAGGGAGTACTTTTTGGCTTAAAAGATATTCCAATGCAAGAAACACCAAATATCAAAGCAATATTAGAAATGTTTGATCCAACAACAGTCCCCATTGCTATACTTTCACTTTGATTTAAAACAGAAGAAATTCCAACAAAAATTTCTGGTGCAGATGTTCCAAGAGCTACCACGGTTAAACCAATGGTTAATTCATTTACTCCAAATTTTTTTGCTAATACAGAAGAGCTTTCTACAAATTTATCAGCACCCCATATTAAGATAGCTAAAGAAAATGCCAAACCTATGAAATTTATAAGAAAATCCATAAAACAATTTTACCTTAGTTATTTGTTAAATAGATTATGTTTCAACAATTTAAAATAATATAATTGATAATTAATTTTATAGAAGAGGCAGATAATGAAAATAGATAGTTTATTCAATATTCAAGACAAAGTGGCTGTTGTTACAGGCGGCTCAAGGGGAATTGGTGAAATGATAACAGCAGGCTTTTTAGCAAATGGTACAAAAGTCTATATTTCTGCAAGAAAAGCACCTGCCTTAGTCGATAAAGCAAAAGAGCTTTCAGATAAATATAATCAAGAATGCATTCCTATACCTTGTGATTTAAGTTCTATGGAGGGGATAGAAGAATTCACTAATGAAATTCAAAATAAAGAAAAAGGAATAGATTTTTTAATTAATAATGCTGGAGCAGCCTGGGGAGAGCCATTGGAAAGTTTTTCTGAAGGTGGCTGGGATAAAGTAATGGATTTAAATGTAAAATCTTTATTTTTTTTGACCCAAAAATTTAAAAACCTACTATTACATAACGCATCAGAAGAAGATCCATCAAGAGTAATCAATATTGGCTCAATTGATGGGTTAAATGTCCCATCTATGGAGACATATTCATATGGCGCATCAAAAGCAGCCGTTCATCATTTAACTAGGGTGTTGGCAGCAAAATTAGTAAAAGAAAATATATTGGTCAATGCAATTGCTCCTGGCCCATATCCAAGTGCTATGTTAGGTTCGGCTGTGAATCATGACTATTCTGAGATTGCTAAAAGAAACCCAAGGAAAAGGGTGGGTACACCAGAGGATATGGCAGGATTGGCTATATTTTTATGTTCTAGGGCTGGGGCTTATACAGTTGGAGAAACCATAACTTCAGACGGAGGTATTGTTAAGACCGCCACTCATAATTTGAGTTAGTAATTATCTTTGAGCTTCTTTGAACGCTCTTGTGATTAAATCTTTCATCCAGATATGGCCTCCATCACCTTCGTCACTTTTATGCCATATTAAGAAATATTCCATAGATGGTATTTCAATTGGGATTTCAACAAAAGATAAATTATTTCTTTTTGCAAAGCTTCTAGTAGCCATCAATATCAAATCAGTTGATTTTATTATTGGAGGCGCAATTAAAAAATGTTGGCATCTTAAAGCAACATTTCTTTTAAGACCAATTTTATCAAGCTCCATATCTATCAAATGTTCTCCCATTTTTCTTCGAGAGACATGTAGATGCTTTTCTTTCACTACATCTTCAATTGTTATATTTTTTATTTTTGAAATATTGTGACCATCTCTATGAATTGCTACAAAGTCATCCTCAAAGACTTTTGATGAATTGACTTCATTTGAGTTAGGTATTACTGGATCCACAACGAAGTCAAGATTATTTGTTGAAAGAGCATGGACTTGATCAGCTCTTTTGTAAGCATAACTACCTAGAGAAATATTAGGCGCACTCTCATAGATTTCTTTCATTATAAATGGCAGGACTCTACTTTCAGATATATCACCCAATGACAATTTAAAATTTCTATTTGATGTCGCAGGGTCAAAGGTATCGGGCTCATTTACACTTTGTTGAATTAAGGTAAGTGCATTTTGTATGTCTGAGATCATATTTTCTGTTTTTTGAGTAGGTACCATCCCCGAACCTGTTCTAACAAATAGATCGTCATTAAATTTATCTCTTAACCTTGACAATGCATTACTTACTGCCGGTTGAGTAATGCCAACAACTTGGGCAGCTTTTGTTAGACTTCCTTCTGTATATATTGCATTCAATATTACAAATAGGTTTAGATCAAATGAGCTAATTTTCATCTTAGAAATTCCAAATAATTTAAATTAAACATTACGTTAATATGTTTATCTTCATATAGATTTGTATGTGACATACAGCTATTATAGAAATAGATATCTTTATTACTATTCATAGTATTTATAATGGTAACAAAATTTTTAATATAACGGGAGACTAAAGCACATGATGCCTGAACTAAGACCAGAAGCAATTGAATTAGTAGAAAAAGTTAAAACTTTCATAAAAGAAGAAGTTAAACCTCAAGAGCATGTATTTCATGAACAAATAGTAGAAGGAAAAGATCGTTGGAAAACCTATCCAAAAGTAATTGATGAGCTAAAAGAAAAAGCAAGATCAGCTGGACTTTGGAACTTATTTTTACCTGAAAGCGAATTCGGTGCTGGACTTACAAATTATGAATATGCACATTTAGCAGAAGAAATGGGTAAATCTCATATTGCTTCTGAAGCTATGAATTGTAGCGCACCTGATACTGGTAATATGGAGGTTATTGCACGATATGGCAACGAACAACATCAAAAGGAATGGTTGCAACCATTATTAGATGGAAAAATAAGATCTGCATTTGGAATGACAGAACCAGGTACAGCATCATCGGATGCTACTAATATGCAAGCAACAGCAGTCCTTGATGGAGATGAATATGTTATTAATGGTGAGAAATGGTGGACATCAGGAGCAGGCGACCCAAGATGTAAGATTATTATTTTTATGTGTGTTACTAACCCTGACAATCCAAAACACCAAAGACATTCTATGATACTCGTTCCAATGGAATCTGAAGGAGTTGAAATTAAGAAGATGATGCATGTATTTGGATATGATGATGCGCCTCATGGACATGCCCATATGAAATTTAATAACGTTAGGGTGCCAAAAGAGAATTTACTTTTAGGTGAAGGCAGAGGATTTGAAATAGCTCAAGGGAGACTAGGGCCTGGAAGGATTCATCATTGTATGAGAGCTATAGGTGTTGGAGAGATTGCATTAGAGTTAATGTGCAGACGAGGCATGGACCCTAATAAAATTGCTTTTGGAAAAAATTTAGCAAATTTAGGCGCTAATTTTGATTACATTGCTGAATCAAGAATGGAGCTTAATGCTGCAAGACTTTTAACATTGGATGCTGCCATAAAGATGGATACTGTAGGTAATAAAATTGCAGCCAGTGAGATAGCCCAAATAAAGGTTTACGTTCCTAATGTTGTATTAAAAATAATTGATAGAGCAATTCAAATTCATGGAGGCGAGGGCGTTTCACAACTAACCCCATTAGCATCTATGTATGCGCATATGAGAACACTTAGATTAGCTGATGGACCTGATGAAGTTCATAGAAGAGCAGTTGCTAGATATGAGCTTGGCAAATATATGAGTTAAAAATTTGTCTAGAAACTTAATCTTTTACGATACAGAAACAACTGGAATTCATAAGGATTTTAGTCAAATCATTCAATGTGGTTCTATTCTTACAGATAGCTCATTTAAAGTTAAGGGAGAGCAAAATATTAGCAGTAGACCATTACCATGGGTAATACCCCAACCAAAGGCGATGCTTACTAATAAAAAAATAAATTCTTTTACTTCTAACATCTCACATTATCAAATGATGAAAGATATCCAGTATCAATGGAAAGAGTGGTGTATTGAATCACCATCTATATTTATTAGCTATAACGGACATGCTTTTGATGAAGAATTAATTAGAAGACAATTTTGGTGTAATCTTTTGGAGCCCTATATTACCAATACTAATCAAAATGGCAGATTAGATTTAATGTTAATGATTCATAATATAGCTACTTTTTTTTCAGATGAAATATCAATTCCTTTATTTGAAGATGGTCCTGCTCTAAGTATAAAACTTGAACATTTAGCAGATAAACATGGCATAGACGTAAGCGATGCTCATGATGCAATTTCAGATTGTAAATTTATGATTGGTTTATGCAAGGTCATAAAAGAGAAGATTCCAGATGCATTCGAATCTTTTTTAAATATATCTACTAAAGAGGGTATTAAAAATCTTCTTTATTCTGATGAGTTTCTTGCATTAGGTGAAGTATTTAGACGCCATCCTTTTAAATATCCGGTTGTTATTTGTGGTGCAGATAATTCAAGGCCTAATGAGATATGTTTTTTTGATTTAAGCTTTGATCCTGATGAAATCATCGATTTAGATTTCACTGAAATTAACAAAATGATTCAATCTGGATCAAGAGATTTGCCATTAAAAAAATATAAAATTAATAAAACTATACCTATATGCTCAAGCAAACTTCTTACAAAAAATAATCACTTTGATATTACTCATGATGAGCTACAGAGGCGCGCTGATATTGTTAAATCTAATAAAGATTTTTTTACAAAAGTTTCACAAGCAATGGAAGATAGGATCATGAATTTTCCAGAAGCTAGCTATGTCGAGGGTACTATTTATTCTGGCGGATTTCCATCATATAGAGATCAAGATTTAATGAAAGAATTTCATCTATCAGACGATCCTGAGCAATTAATTAAAATTTCAAGAAATTTTGAAGATGAACGCTTTCGTTTGTTAGCTGAACGAATCATATGCAATGAATATCAAATAGATATTCCTCAAGATATAAAAGGTAGATATGACGACCTTATACATGAAAGAGTACAAACAGAAGGTAAATGGGGCTCTGTTGATAAAGCGCTTCAGGAAATTGATAAGTTACTAGATGAAAAACATGATCAAGAAGATATCAATATTCTGAATGCAACGAAAGAAAAACTCTTATCTATGAAGAATTAAAAATGAAAAAATTGAATATCTATTTTTATCTATTCATATTTATTAGTTCTGTAAATACTTCTCATATTAAAGCAGATGTGTATTTAGAAAATTTTAGTTTAGATGATGTTTTAAAAAATGGCAGAAGCTTAATGAGTCTTGATTATGGGCTTCATTATCTAGAGCTTCAATCGAATGACCAAAAAAAATTATTTATAGGTATTCATGGGGGCAATAGCGAAGGGTATGAGTGGATATACCCTTATCTAACTATAGATTCATTTGCGACTTTGATGACTTTTTTTCGCTATAACGATAATTTTTGTCCAAACAGAGCTTATCAAAAACTTAATAATGAAATTAGTTCAATATTAAATAAAAATAAGAATATTGATCAAGTTATATTAATGGGTCATAGCTATGGAGCAATGATAGTTTCAATGTTCTCTGATAAGTGGACTAGTGAGACGCCTTTAACAATACATACAGTTGCAGGACCTTTAACTGGACCAGTATCATCAAATCTTAGATCTTGGCTTTTTAGAAATATATGTGATTATCATCCTCCTAATACGATAAGAGATAATGTAGTTTTTTATCAATGGAGAACAATCAAAGAATTAGATGGAGTATTTAATAACTTGGAATATGATCCGCAGATTATTTATTTAAAAGGTAGCTTGGTTACTAGACTGCCCGATACTTATAATGGAAGGCGGTTAGGGCATAACTGGTCATTAAGTTGGGTAGCAGAGAAGATTGCAGAATAAATAATTGGTGGGCGAGGAGAGATTCGAACTCCCGACTTCCTGCGTGTCGAGCAGACACTCTAACCAACTGAGTTACTCGCCCAAATTGAAAGTAATTTTACACAAAAAATCTTATTGGACGACATTATATCCAGTATTTAACAATTATTTTTAGATTTTGGAAAGATAATCATCAAGCCTAGATTGATTAATTACAAATACCGATTTAAATTGTGTAGCCGCTGCCTTAATAGTATCTAAGTTTGACTTATCATTCCCAACCTGGATAACTCCAACCATCGCCATCATTACATGAGGAGTGCACTGATAAACATAAACTCCTGGTATATTGAAATCAACTGTAATATCTCTACTAAGATCACTGTTCCATGTTTGTGCATTATTTGGAATCATTGAGGAAATTGATGCTGAATTATGTGCAGCATCAATAGATTTAAAGGTAACACTATCTCCAGGATTAATTTTTAAAACAGAAGGTTCAAAAATCATCACTCCCTCAGTTCCCTGATTAAGCATTTTTACGATATGATTTGCTGAATATAAATTTACCTGAAAGGACAATATTAAAATTAAAAGTATTATTTTGTTCATCTAAACTCCAATAAAAATTATTATGTTATTAAATTTTTTTATGTTTTTAATTTATACTAAAAAGATATATTATTAGCATAATTTATATATAAGGATCTATAGAATGAAATCAATAAAAATTAATAATATTTTAATACTTAGCTTTATTATCATGCCGATGATGTTATTTCAGGTGCAGGCATCCCCTGGTGAATATTGGGATGAAGCGTTACCAGAAGACAAGGGTATTTCAAGTGACAAAGTAAATAAGTTATTTGATTTATCTTTTGAAGACGATGCAACTCAATCAGTAGTTTTAATAAAAGATGGTGTTTTAATTGCGGAACGTTATGCTGATGGGTATGACAAAAATTCGTTTGGCACATCTTGGTCAATGGCAAAAAGCTTTTATGCTGCATTAATTTTAATTTCAGTAGATAAAGGTGAAATAGGAAGCCTCGATGACAAAGTATCTAAATATTTAGATTATTTTAATGATGATCGTTCTGTAATAACAATAAGACAACTATTAAATATGTCTAGCGGTCTTGAATACCCTGAAACACAACATGAAATGATGTTTTTTCAACCAGATCACTTGGAATATTCAAGACAGGTAAAGCTTGAAAAAGAACCGGATACTCTTTTTGAGTATAACAATGTAAATTCAATGCTTTTAGGAGACATCCTTTTACAAGTAACTGGTAAGAAGGCAGACGTTCTTTTAGAAGAAAGAATACTAGATAAACTTGAAGTAAAAAATAAAACTTTATGGAGAGACTCTAAACAAAATGTTCTTACATATTGTTGTATAGACATGACAGCTAGAGATTATGCAAGATTTGGACAACTATTTTCTAATAGTGGCGTCTGGAAAGATGAACAAATTATTTCTAAAGAATTAGTAGATGAAACATTTCAATATGTTTGGGATACGCCTAATTGGTGGACAGATTATAAAAGAGGTTATTCTTTGCATTGGTGGGTTTCTAGATATAGCGAGGATTCTAAAATCTTTAATGCAAGTGGAAGATTTGGACAATATATTTTTGTAGATAGAGAAAATGATATTGTGTTTGTAAGAATTACAAAAAATACTCCTGCTGATGGGCCGATCCAAGATTGGTCTAGATTATCTTGGTTTACTTGGATTAATAATGTTGAATTTTTAATAGCCTTTTTCCAAACTCTTGAAAATTGGGGAGTTGTTAAAATAGGCGCAGACAGCAACGTAAAATCACCTAGCACAAGGGAAGAAGGCGCATCAAAAGAATTTTATAGAGATTATGAGTTAGTAATGGATGCTATGGCTAATCTTAGTCGGGATCAGTAGTTAGTTCATTTACTTTTTTTAGATAACTGTCCATATCTTTTTTCCATTCTTCTAAATAATAACCATCATTACCATGTTTATTTATATACCTTAAGAAGACTCTTCCAGATGCATCTTCAAATCCTGGTTCATAGGGTTTTCCTGTCAATTTATTTGGCCTTTTAAATTGATTATCCATTAGGTCCAAACAAACAATATCATAGGAATTGAAACCAAAATTATTAGTATGTCCATAGGCAAACCCAATCTCCAATAGTCTGTAAATTTATAGTTACCTGGACCCATAACAACTGTATTACATTGATGCCCAATAGGTGTTAAGAAGGCGCAACTAGCTCCAACAGCTACTACCATTAAGAAAGGCTCAACCGCATAACCAAGCTCTGAAGCAATCCCTGTTGAGATTGGTGCCATTATAACTGCTGTTGCAGCATTATTAATTATGTCAGTTGTAGCCATTGTTACTATCAAAATAGTAAAGAGTATCCAAAATAGACTTAAATTAGATGCATATTCAGATATTGAAATTGCTATTACATCGCTAAGTCCTGTAGTCTGAAGAGCTGTTCCAATTGGAATCATTGCCGCTAGCATAACTATTATTGGCCAATCTATTTCTCTATAAAAATTACTGTCTATAATTTTTATTCTTGCAAAACCTAACACGCAAAGTAAAAAGGCCGCTGCAGCACTTAAATAATTAAATGAAACTAAAAAAATAGACAGAGAAAAGAAAATTAATCCTTTGAGAAGTCTACTTCTACTTGGAATAGTTTGAAGCTCTCTTTGACGTATAGGCATTAACCCTAAATGTTTTATTTTATTAGAAACATCTTCTTCATCTAGATCTCTAACCCCTAGAAGCAAAACATCTCCTGCTTTAAATGTCTCTCTTGTTAATCTAGTTCTATATTTAGACCCTTTCCTCCATAAGCCTAATAAATTTAATTCTTCAAAAGCTAGTTTAAGAAAAAAATCATACTTTCTTCCTATTAATCTTGATCCCGGCGTAATCATCACCTCTATTTCTTCAAGATCATCCTCATCAAAAGAATGTAATTCTTTAGGTATAGAAAAACCAAAAACATCTAAAATATTACTTATATCATCTGGCGGAGTTTTAATGACTAATATTTGACCAGATTTTATTCGCATATTATTTTGTACTTTCCTAACCGAACCATTTTCAGAAACAATTCCTAAAATTTCTGTATCTTCACCAGCTTGTTTTTTAAATTTATATAGAGTCATACCAATTGCTGAGCTTCCATCATTTACAGATACCTCGAATAGGTATCCTTTCAGATCAATTAAGTGTTCAGTTTTAGAGCCAGTATTTCTTAATAAGATAAATTTGTTACCTAGTAGCGCAATAAATAATATGCTTAATAAGGTAATTACTATTCCAACATATGAAAAGTCAAAAAAATTAAACCCTGAAGAAGAAATGGTTGCTTTATATTCAGAAATAATAATATTTGGAGGTGTTCCAATCGCAGTATTCATTCCACCTAAAATACAAGCAAATGCTAATGGCATTAAAAATTTTGAAGCATGCCATTCCATTTTTTGACAGACATTTAGAGTAATAGGCAATAAGATTGCTAATGCTCCAATGTTATTTATAAATGAAGAAAGAATTGCAGCAATAAATAACAGACAAATTAAAAATTGAAATTCAGTAAACGTCCTCGTTCCAATTAATTTTCCAACTAAACCAGTTAAGCCAGAATTCTTTAAACCTTGGCTAATTATTAAAACAAGTGCAACTGTTACAACAGCGGGATGTGCAAACCCAGCAAATGCGTCATTGGCTGGAATTATTTCAAGAACTACTAGTACAAATAAAGCTCCAATAGCTAATGCGTCATATCTAACTTTGCCCCAAATAAATAGGCATAAAAGAGCTATAAGTGTTGCAGATAATAAAAATTGATCGTTCATTAGTCATTATTTTGGCATAGATTCGACATAGAGTGATGTAGAAGGATATGCAAATTCAGATCTATGTTCTTTAACTATTTTCATTATATTAAAAACTAAATTCTCTTTAACTTCATTAAATGCTGCAAAACCCATTGGATCCGCATACGCAACAATTAATAAGTCTATAGAACTGCCACTTAATTCAACAATTCTTACTACTGGGTCAAGATCACCTTCTGTTGTAAAATCATTACTTTCAATGATATATTTTTTTATATCATTTCTTATGGATTCTAGTTGCTCTACACTTGTTGAGTAAGTTAAATTTATTTTCCAATTAATTCTTCTATTAATCATTTCTCCATGATTAATAACCTTTACATCTGAAAGATCTTTATTAGGAATTGCCATAGGAGCCGTATCAAAAGTTCTTATAACAGTTGATCTAAACCCAATACTTTCAACTATCCCGTGTATTTGACCGCTGGCTTCAATTCTGTCACCTGGTTGAAATCTATTTTCACCAATTATTAATATTCCAGATATTAAATTTTTAAAGAAATCTTGTGCCCCTAATGCAACAGCAACGGAAAAGAGGCCTAGCCCGGCTACCAAAGGACCAATTTGAATGCCAAAGATATCTAGAATTATTGCAAAACCTATAACCCATACAATAAATTTAGAGCCGCGCTCTAACCACATTTGCATAGATTCAGTTAACCAAGATTTTGTTGAAAGAGCTTCAAAAATTGGTTTTATACTATTCGCTAGTACGCTAAAAATAGTAAAAACTATAAACGATTTAACTAGATTGGTTGCTATATCTCCTATTAGTCCTGAAAGAGGAAGTATCAATGTACATATATATAGAGCAATTGTTATTGGAACTAATCCAATTGGTTTTTTTAAAGCATCTAAAATCTCATCATCTATTTTTGACTCTGTCCTATCTGCAAGTTGTGTAAAAATATTTAATATTACAGAGATAGTAAACCCTCTTAATAGAAAGGCTAATAAAAGTACTGCTAGTGATAATATTATGGAACCAAGGTCTATACCAAGAAAACCGCTATTCCAAACATCTGTTACTAAATTTTTAAAATTTTCCATATAAATATATTTAAAGTCCTATTTTATGTTGATTTTATACTTTTAAGCAAAAAGTATGATTTATTTATTTATTTATTCTATCTTTTATAAAATATGGCAAATAAATTAAATAAAACACAGCGATTGCTAAAGGAGTGGTGTATAGAATATGTAATGGTGGATCAGGGAACATATCCATTAACGAAGCTCCATCAGGTTTTGCAACCAAGTACCAGAAATTTGCTGGCTCACCCAATAAAATATTAATAGCATAAACAATTGGCAATAGAATAAATAAAGTAATTGCTGTAACTTTTAATATATCTTTACCATATGGACGGTTTCCTAAACTAACAGTTGCATACATTATTCCAACAACTATCATTCCATGGCCTATCATAAAGAATATGTAATCTAAATCATGATGACTTATATCTGGTGTAAGAATTGCCATGGTTGCACCACCTAGTCCCCAAAAGAAAGCACATAGATATAATATTTTTGGACCACCTAATAAAAATATAATTAAAAATATTTCTGAAAGATCACACATATGAAGGGGGATTGTCTCTCTCCAATCATACGGGTTAGCCAAAAGATATAAGTCTTTATAAGGTGAGATAATGACATGTAAAAAGATTATGGCAGCTATAATCTTACTCATTGTAGATTTTTGATCTTCTGTTTTATTTTTATAAAATTTCGGCAATAAAACAGATATAACTATAACCGCAGCTATTGTTAGAAGATGAACAGTCCCAAATATTTCAAATGGTGTACCAAACATTATTCTTTCCCTACCTAATTAATTTTTGATTATATTATTTTTTAGTCTGATTTTAAAATATCTAATAATAAGCTTTCTGTTAAAATGGCTGGTAATATTCTTGATTCTTGCATTCCAGGTTTCCAATATATATAAAGAGGAACTCCGCTTCTATTGTAACTTTCCAAAGCTTTTAGAATTTCATCATTTTTATTTGTCCAGTCAGCTACGATATATTTAATATCATTGTCTTTGATGTATTGTTTTACCTTTGGCCTGGAAAGAGCAATTTTGTCATTAGCTTGGCATGTTATGCACCATGCAGCAGTAAAATTAATTAAATATGCTTGATTATTATCTTTAAAATTTTCTTCAATATTTAAATCCCATGCCTCTTCTTCTAGCTGTTGGATTCTTGTAACTAACCCTACTTCATTTGATTTAATATAAATTCCTTCAAAAATAATTGTAGAAAAGACTATTAACCAAATAACAAGTAGTATTTTTTTATTTACTACTTTAGATATCCACCAAAATAATAGAGAAATAATAAGAATAGATATCAAAAGACTAATCAATAAACTTATATTTGTTTGTAGACTAAAGATCCAAATTAACCATAACGAGGTGGCAAACATTGGAAAAGCAAAGAACTCTTTTAATGTAACCATCCATTTGCCTGGTCTTGGTAAAAACTTAATAAGATTTGGAGATATAGATAAAATTAAATATGGAGTTGCAAAACCAATGCCTAGTGATGCAAATATAGGTATTGTTATTCCTGATGGTTGAATTAAAGCATATCCTAGGGCTGCCCCCATAAAGGGTGCTGTACATGGTGAAGCGACAATAACTGCTAAAACTCCTGTTAAAAAAGATCCACTTAGTTTGTTTGATCCAACACTTCCAAGTCTTGTTAAAGAAGCGCCTATATTTATATCAGTTAATAATATAATACCGATTACGAACATTAAGATGCTCAACATACCAACTATTATTGGAGATTGTAGTTGAAAGCCCCAACCCAGATATGAACCAGCCTCTTTAAGCATAACCATAGTAATACCGATTAATAAAAATGATAATAGAACACCTGCACAAAAAGCTAATGCATGTTGTCTGATTTTGGTTTTTGATTCATTTCCCATCGAAACAAAGCTTAATATTTTTAGAGCAATAACAGGAAATACGCATGGCATAAGGTTAAGTATGAGCCCGCCAATAAATGCAAAAATTATAGCTTGTATGAATGTTATATTAAGAGATTGAGTTTTTTGACTTTCAGTTTCACTAGATACTAAGTAGTTATTAACATTACTATAACCATCCTCAATAGTAATAACACCATTCACCAATCTATCAGGATTTACATCTTTGTCTAAAGGAACTCTTAATAGCCAGTTGTTTTCTTCCTTTATAAGAACTTGTTTTTCTGCATGTGCAACAACCCACTGTTCTTCAATATAAAAATAAATATTATTTATTTTATTATTATATGAAAATCTTATTTCTAGAAAATTGTTATCTATCTTTATTTTTGTTGGAAGGGTTTGATCTGGAACACGACTTATCCAATAATCGATATTTTTATTTTTTGGTGCGTAATTAGACCAACCATATTTCATTTCACTTATAGTGGTACTTATTAAAGCTTTTTCAGGTACGCAGACATCATCACAGATTAAAAAATCTATATCAGCACCTATAACCGTATTAGGCTCAAGATCTTCTAAATAATTATTCTCACCAGTAAATGTAATCTTGAAAGGAAATATTACAAAGTTTTTATAACCATAAGTCATTAATGGCGGGTAGGGTATTAATTCTGGGGCTGGCCATAAAATATCACTTACAGCAGCAATATTCTTATCTTTAGACCATTTTACTTTTATGGGGCCTCCAGAATCTCCTGGATTTTTCCAATAAGTATGCCAATTTTCTTGCATATCCATCTTTATGCCAATAGTCAATTGACCATTAACATAATCACCTTTGATTAATGCAACTTTTGCATGACCAGTATCAACTGGTTCAGCAAATATTTGAGTAAAGAAAATCAATAAGAAAAGCAGTTTTACATTCTTCATTACTTATATTTTATCCTTTAAAACACTAGGGGTGCATTATGCACCCCCATTTCCACTTTGTGGAGTATTATTTATTTGAGATTCTTTTCGGTGATTTAATCTCAATCATTCTAGGTTTTTTTTCGTCAGGAATAATTTTCTCTAGATTTACAGTTAATAAACCGTTAACTAGTTCTGCTCCTTGAACAACAACATCTTCAGATAATGTAAATTGTTGCTTAAAAGCTCTTTGAGCAATTCCTTGATATACAACCTTATTTTCTCCATTTACTACTTCAGTTTTTGGTCCATCGTAACTTACAGTTAGAACCCCATCGGCAAGCTCAATCTGAATATCATCTTTTGATAAACCAGCAACTGCTATTTCAATAGCAAAAAAATTGCCATCTTTGCTAATGTTATAGGGTGGATAGCTTGAGGAACGATCGTTAGATTCCGAAAGTCTTTGCAATCTATCAAATAATGGTTCAAACCCTAATACTCGAGTGGTAAAAAATGGGTCAGTAAAATTAAGTATCATAATAGTCCTCCTTAAAGCGACTTTATGCATGCGTATCTTTAAAATACACACTTGTTAATGCGAGAATCCGTTATGGCATTCCCATCAACTAATACTTATAGGCAATTTTAGCTTTTTCAACCTTTATTTTTTTTGTGAAATAAAATATGCTTATCAAGATAATTTTAATAATAAAAATGTTAAAAAATATAATAATTTTTACATCACTAATTCTTTTAATCTCTTTTGAAATTAATGCAAATGGAGATGAGGTTGTTATAGAAAAAGGACAAAAATGGTCTTTAGAAAAAAGAAGTAATAAATTATCTCCAGCAAATAGCAAAGTCTTGTATTTTTTTTCAACCGATGCATATAACACCCATTATGCAAGAATATTTTCAGACTGGAGCTCGATGACTGTGGTTGATGGAAGAAATTTAGTAAGACTAAATACTGGTGATCAAATAGAAATCATTCAACCAAGACATCAATCAAAGATATATGAAGTTAAACTACTATCTGGATATGAAAAGAATAGAAAGTATTTTGTGATAAAAGAAGATTTATT
Source organism: uncultured SAR86 cluster bacterium (assembly GCA_902583575.1). Classification (GTDB taxonomy): domain Bacteria; phylum Pseudomonadota; class Gammaproteobacteria; order Magnimaribacterales; family D2472; genus SAR86A. Next base: position 219,925 of record CACHWY010000002.1, read on the forward strand.
AAATGATTATAAATTAATTGAGAAAATAAATGAGACATAAAAAACAATACTATTATTTATCCATGTTATTTTTTATATTTTCATGCACAAATATGTCATATCAACCTGATGTTGTAAGCAAATCTGATGTTCAAAAGCAACAATATGTAGTTTTAGGATCTATTTTACAGATAACAAAAGTTACAATTGAAGGTGATAGAGAGACCGGTGCTGCTGCCGGGGCATTAATAGGAGGAGCAGCTGGACAAAGTGTTACTGACTCTGAACCTGAATCAGATATTGGTGCAATAATTGGGGGTCTTGTAGGCTCAAAAGTTGGAGCAGAAGTTGGCTCGAATCTTACAAAAAAAGATGGAGTTGAATTTTTAATTAGAACTGATAGCGGAAAGCTTGTCTCTATAATTCAAGAAGTAAGTAAATATAATTTTGAAATTAATCAAAAGGTACAAATTATTAAAAGAAATGGAAAATCAAGAGTTCTCCCTTTTGATTGATGAGTTCTGAATTATCATCTTTAATTTACAATAAAGCATTAGACATTCTTTCAAGAAGAGAGCACTCTATACACGAACTAAAATTAAAACTATGTAAAAAATTTGAAGCAATTTCTGAAATTGAAGAAGTTATTATTCGATTAGAAAACAATAATTTATTAAATGATTTTAGGTTTGCTGAAACATATGCTCGTATTAGGAAGAGAAAAGGTTTTGGACCAAATAAAATTTATTATGAGCTTACTAATAAAGGTATTAAAGAATCGATTTCAAACAAAATAATTTCAGCTGAAGATAGTTGGGAAGATGCTGCATTAAAAGCATTTAGAAAAAAATACAAAGATGGAATTTCTGAGGATACAAAAGAAAGATTAAAACAAAAAAATTTTCTTCATAATCGAGGTTTTAGTTTTAAAGAAATTGAATCAGTTTTTAGTTAGGACATGTTATGATTTATTGCAATGTCTTATGAGGTTTTAGCAAGAAAATATAGACCAACAAACTTTGATGAAGTTATTGGCCAAGATCATATTATTAAAGCATTAGTTAATAGCATTGATCAAAATAAAATACATCAAGCATATATTTTTTCAGGAACTAGAGGAGTAGGTAAAACAACGATTGCTAGAATACTAGCAAAATGTATGAATTGTGAAAGTGATTCTAAACCAATATCAACACCATGTAATAAATGTTCAAATACTATTGAAATTTCAGAAGGAAGAAGTGTTGATTTTTTAGAAATTGATGCTGCTTCAAATACTCAGGTAGATAAAATTAGAGACCTTATAAGAACTATTGAGTATAAACCAGCAAAAGGAAGGTTTAAAATTTATCTAATTGATGAAGTTCATATGCTATCACCTGCAAGTTTTAATGCTCTTCTTAAAACATTAGAAGAGCCTCCAAAGCATGTGATATTTATATTTGCTACAACGAATCCTGAAAAGATACCTAAAACTGTTCAATCCAGATGCCTACAATTAAATTTAAAAACAGTGAATGAGGAGTTGTTAGCCCAGCATATTCAAAAAATACTTAAATTAGAAAATATAAACTTTGATGATTACAGTACAAATATGATTGCAAATTCTGCTAAAGGCTCTGTAAGGGATGCTTTAACTCTTCTTGATCAAGCAATTGCATATGGAAATGGACAATTAAAGGAAGATGATGTTAAGAAGCTTTTAGGAACAATAGATAACTCATTATTAGTTGACATGATTAATGGGGTTGTTGATGGAAACGGTAAAAAAGTTTTTAAAACTTTGTCTGAAATTGAGCAATTATCTCCTGAATATGATTCAATTTTAAAAGATATTATAACGATGCTTCACCAGATATCATTAGAACAAGTTTTACAAAATTCAGATATTGATCACATTAAAGAGATGGCAATAAATATTGATAATGAGTTCTGTCAATTATTATATGAAATAGCTATGAATGCTTATTCCAAATTTAAAATTCATCCTAATCCAAAAGAGGCATTAGAAATATGTCTTCTTAGGATGTTAACTTTTAATCCATTGCATAAATTATCTGAGAACTCATCAGATAAGCCTATTGAAGAAAAAAAAAATTTAAAAAAAGATAATCCAAAAGAAAAAAAACCAAATAAAACTAAGTCAGATCGATCAGATTGTTTAATCGCTTCCAATGAAGACTGGATTAATTTTTTTAATAAAGCAAAAATGAGCCCATTTGCTAGAAACTATTTTGGAAATACATCATTTAAAGATTTTAATAATGGTGTTATGACATTAATGGTTAATTCTGAGTCAGCTGAAATACCCGAAAATATTCTTTTAGAATTTAAAGCTATTTTAAAAAAATCATTTTCAGAACTAGTTGAAGTTAATTTTGAAGTTGGTACTGTAATAGATTCACCGCTTGCAGTTAAAGATGCTGAAAATACAAAGAAATATAATGAAGCAAAATCAAGTATTAAAGATGATAAAGATATTAAAAATTTTATGAATAAATTTAACGGAAAAATTAAAGAAGATACTATTAAACCCATCAAGTAAGATGAAGCAAGATTTAGTCACAGAACTTATAAATGCATTAACAATTTTACCTGGAGTAGGTAAAAAGTCTGCTCAAAGAATGGCCTTATATCTTTTAGATAGAAATAAGGATGGTGCAAGCATTCTTGCGAACACCCTCAAAGAGGCAATTAATAATATTCAGCGATGCTCTTCTTGTCGAATGCTTACTTCAAATAGTCTTTGTAATATTTGTTCAGATAACTCAAGAGATAATAAAAGTATTTGTGTGGTAGAAAGCCCATCAGATGTGCTTGCAATCGAATCAACAGGTGGTTATAAAGGGCGTTATTTTGTATTACTTGGAAGGCTTTCTCCAATTGACGGTGTCGGGCCTGATGAATTGGGCATTAATGATTTAATTCAAATAATTGATCAAGATGAAGTAAAAGAAATAATTCTAGCTACTAGCAGCACAGTAGAAGGCGATGCTACAGCGATATATATAAAGGACCACGTTAAGAAAGCTAAAGTTTCTAGAATATCTTATGGAATTCCAATAGGAGGGGAGTTAGAGTATGTTGATGGAACAACAATTGCTCGGGCTATAGAGGGAAGGGTAGAGATAAATGTCGATTAAATCTGATAAATGGATAAAGTTAATGTCTACTAATCATGAAATGATTAAACCTTTTTCTGATGATCAGATAAGAAATGATGAGAATGGAAATAAGCTAATTTCTTATGGGGTGTCTAGTTACGGGTATGATGTTAGATGTTCAAATGAATTTAAAGTTTTTACAAATATACATTCTGCAATTGTAGACCCTAAGTCCTTTGATGAAAAAAGTTTTGTGGACATCACTTCAGATGTTTGTGTTATTCCTCCAAATTCATTTGCTTTAGCAAGTACAGTTGAGTATTTTAAAATACCCAGAAATGTTCTTACCATTTGTTTAGGTAAATCTACTTATGCAAGATGCGGAATTATTGTAAATGTTACTCCGCTTGAGCCAGAATGGGAGGGTCATGTAACACTTGAGTTTTCAAATACAACAAATTTACCAGCAAAAATTTATGCTGGAGAAGGGGTTGCCCAAATGTTATTTTTTGAGTCAGATGAAGAATGTGATGTAAGTTATAAAGATAGGGGTGGAAAATACCAAGGTCAAACAGGCGTCACACTACCCAAGGCTTAAAATTTCTTGTAATTCTAATTTGTTAGTTGCTTCAGGGCTTTTATCTACTATTTTAATAAACATATATTCCAATTCTTCTGCTAAATAATACTGAACCTTTCTTCTGCTCCCATCTCTTACACGCTCTACAACACGACAAGTCAATATTGATTCTTTGAAGATACAATCTTCCATACCCTTAACTTTAAAAAAATATTTCTTAGAACTACCTTCTTGCATATCTATAATATTTAATGAAAATTTCTTAGCGCCTTTTCGAACAAATGTTCTAATCATAATTTGAGCATTAAGAGGATCGAGAATTATTTTATTAAGATCGACATTTTCTTTCCATTTTTTTCCACCTGATGATTCAATAATATTATTTGTATAGTCAAAACTTATTGATTGATCTCTATTAAGAAATCTAGGTTTAATTTTTATATTATATTTGTTTGAATAAACCTTATCGTTAAATATTTGAAATTCTGAAGAAAAATTCATGCTAGCTATTAAATTTGATGCATTAAATGTCATTTCATAGGCATCATTATTTTTTTTGAATTCTCGAACCCCAGTTATTTTTATTTCATCAGATTCAAATGTATATTTTGCTGAATAAAAAGGTATATCATTTGAGCTGATATTGATTGTAAATATCAATGTAAATAGTATTTTTTTATATTTCATAATTCTTAACTAATATATCATTAGTAATATTATCAATTTCTTTATAACTCACTTTATTATTCTTTAGAGCAATATTTTCATTACAGATTAATGAGATTATTTCAGGTAATAATATGTGTTCAACTTTATGAATTCTTTCTATAAGTTCATCAAGATTTTGACCTTCTTTAACTTTAATTATACCTTGTGCAATTAATGGCCCTGCATCTAACTCAGCAGAGACATAATGGATTGAGATGCCATGAGCTTTATCCTTATTTATGATTACATTTTTATGAGTATTTAATCCAGGATATAGAGGAAGAAGTGAAGGGTGAAGGTTTATTATTTTTCCATTATATTTATCAGTAATTTTTTTTCCAAGCACCCTCATAAAACCAGCCAATACTATTAAATCTATATCTAATTTGGTTAAATGCCCATCTATAGCTGCATCAAAATTATCTCTATTTAAATAATCCCCATGCTTTATTACTTTTGTTCTTAAATTATATTTTTCTGCTCTTTTTAGACCATATGCATCTGATTTATTTGAAATAACACACACAATTTTTCCATTTATATTATTTGAATTACATGCATTTATAATAGCTTCCAAATTACTACCGCTACCAGATATTAGTACTGCTATTCTTTTCATTAGCTATTATGAATATATTACTGATTGATCTTGATTTTTTTCTTTCACATTTCCAATCACATAATTTTTTAAATTCATTTCAGATATCTTATTTGAAATATCTTTTACATCTTTTTTATCAACTATAAGAACCATACCAATGCCACAGTTAAATATTCTAAACATATCCTTATTTGATATATCACCTTCTTCTTTTAACCATTTAAATACTTTCGGCATGTCCCATGAATCAGTTTTAATCTCCACGCATAAATTTTTTGAAATGGACCTTGGTAAATTTTCTGTTAACCCACCACCAGTTATATGTGAGATAGAGTTAATTTTAAAATTATTAATTAAATTCATTATCAATTTAGGATATAGAATTGTTGGCTTCAAGACTTTTTCTTTTATAGCATTTATTTCTTCCTCTTTAGCTTTAGAATTGTTAATTATTTTCCTTATCAAGGAAAAGCCATTTGAGTGTGGTCCGCTTGATTCTATACCAATTAAAATGTCTCCCGATTTGGCATTTTCATTATTTATTATTTTCTTCTCATCAACACAACCAACAGCAAAACCAGCTAGGTCAAAATTATTATCAATGTAATGCCCAGGCATTTCAGCTGTTTCGCCTCCCAACAAGGCACAATTAGAATCATT